>NZ_JAZAQP010000004.1:0-209655 GCF_036231725.1 Pseudomonas sp. JH-2
CAGGCAGCCGGAATGACCATGGGAAAACCGTTACCCATGTGTCCCGACAAGCGTTACCTATGTGTCCCGGCAGAACACAGGCTCAACCCATCCTACGAAAGCATCTCGGTATGGCCTGCAAGACAGTCGCTCCTAAGGTTCAAGGGAAGCACGGATGTAGGAGCGGGCCCTGCCCGCGAATCGCGCGCTGGGCGCGCTCCTACAGGGGAATGGCATGGCTCGGCCAGCGTAGGAGCGGACTCCGTCCGCGATCCGCCGGAAACGGCGGATAACGCCGTAGGCGTTATGCGCCCTACGGCCTTCAGCCCCGCCCTTGCGCCGCCTTGCGCACCGCCTTGGGAATCTGGATCACCACGCTCTCCGAGTAGCGGTCGTGCCAGGTGCGCCTGTCCTTGTCCCAGAGCATCCACAGGAAGCCCAGCCCGCCGCAGGCCCAGGAGCCGATGGCGATCATGAAGCGCAGCAGCGCCTGCATCAGGCTGATCGGGGTGCCGTCGGCGTTCTGCACGCGCACGCCCCAGACCTGCATGCCGAGGGTCTGGCCCTTGTGCGTCCAGAACTTGGCGAAGAAGGCGAACAGGCTGACGAACAGCAGGCTGGACAGCAGCGGGTCGCCGACCAGCCCGCCCTGGTCGGCGAGCTGCCGGAGCTTCTCGCCGCCCAGCAGCAGGCGCAGCAGCACCTGCTGGTAGAGCAGGGTGACCACCATCAGCAGGGCAACGCACAGCAGGAAGTCGTAGAACATGGCCGCGAAGCGGCGCAGCAGGGGCGCGGGGGGGAAATTCCCCTCCGGCTGGAGTCGGGCTTTGGGCATGGCGTCGTTCGGCGCTCGGGGCAGGGACGAGGCGGGGATTATACGACCTTTGGCGGATCGCCACCGAGGCCAGGGTGCCGCAGGCGGAATGATCTACGCTGGTTTCAGGTGCCCGCTCAGGCTGCTCGCCGAGCCCGATGACAGCGGCGGCGCCGGGGATGACACGGATGCCTGGATCGAGCAAAGTCCGGCGCCTGCTCTGGCGCCTGTGCATTTCCCTGCTGGTCGCCCTGCTGCCGCTGCTGCTGGGCGGCGTGATCATCTATTGGCAGACCCAGGTCGGCCTCCGGCGCGAGGCGGGGCACGCCGCCAGCGAGGCGCTGCACCTGATCGACGTGATGCTCGCCAATGCCGCCGGCTCGGCGCGGGCCACACTCGCTTACGCCGCAGGGCCCTGCTCCGCGGCCGAGCTGGTACTGCGCGAACAGGTCGCCACCGTACCCTTCGTGCGCTCGGTCAACCTGGTGCGGGACGACAGGGTGTTCTGCACCTCGCTGTTCGGCGCTTTCGACGAGCCGGTGGACGTCGCCGCTTTCGTCGACGGGCGCCTCAACCTGCTGCCCGGCAATGCGGTGACGCCGGACTTCGCGCTGATCGTGTACCGCCTGGCCGAGGGCCGCGATGGCGTGCTGGCGGCAGTGGACGGGCGCTACCTGAGCAACGTGCTGCAACTGGTGGACCAGCGCAGCGACCTGGTGATCCAGGTCGGCCCGCGCTGGATGGACGAGGCGGGCGAGGTGCACGAGGGCACGCCCGACGCCTTCCCCCTGGCCGAGACGCGGCAGGCCTCGACGCGCTTTCCCTACCGGGTGGTCGGCGGCTTTCCGGCCGGCGCCCAGTGGCGGACCATGGGGATCGACTACTGGCCGCTGTTCGCCATGCTGGCGGTGCTCGGCGGGCTGTTCGGCATTGGCTGCTACTGGTTGCTGGGGCGCGCGGCGACGCCCACCCGCGAGATCGAGCGGGCGATGTATGCCGGCGAGTTCGTGCCCTTCCTCCAGCCGCTGGTGGAGGCCACCGGCGGCCGCTGGATCGGCGCCGAGGTGCTGATGCGCTGGCGCCACCCGCGCGCGGGGCTGGTCAGCCCGGACATCTTCATCCCCCTGGCGGAGCAGAGCGGCCTGATCGTGCCCATGACCCGTTCCCTGCTGCAGCAGCTGGCGGCCGTGCTGCCGAAGCATTCGCAGCTGCTGGGCGAGGGCTTCCACCTCGGCGTCAACGTCAGCGCCGTAAACCTGCGCAGCGGCAGCCTGTTCGGCGATTGCCTGGATTTCCTCGGCGCCTTTCCGGTGGGCTCGGTGACACTGATGCTGGAGCTGACCGAGCGTGAACTGATCGGCAGCGATGCGCACACCGACGAACTGCTCGGGCACCTGCGCGAGCTGGGGGTGAACCTGGCGATAGACGACTTCGGCACTGGCCATTCCAGCCTCGCCTACCTGCGCCGCTTCCACGTGGACGCGCTGAAGATCGACAAGAGCTTCGTCGCCACCGTCGACGACGACAGCCGTTCCCGGCATATCCTCGACAGCATTCTCGACCTCTGTGGCCGCCTGGACCTGCAGGTCATCGCCGAAGGCATCGAGACGCCGGCGCAGCGCGACTACCTGGCGGCCCGCGGCGTGCCCTGCCTGCAGGGCTACCTGTTCGGCCGGCCGATGCCGCTGGCGGAGTTCGTCGCCGAGCTGGCGCGCCGTGCCCGCCCGGGCGCCTAGCGGACGCCGGCTGGCTTCCGTCGAACGACGGCGCCCGCAGGGGGCGCCGTCGCCAGCACATGGGCGATCAGACGTAGGCCTGGGCGCGGCGCTTGCCGCGGGGTAGGCGGGCCTTGCCGGAGAGGGCGCTCAGGCGGGCCTGCCAGGCTTGCCAGGCGGCGCCGCTGGCGGGCTGTGCCGCTGCGCGGGCGGGCTGCCGGCTCTTCGGCGCCGCAGCCGGTGCGGGCTTCGCGACGGCCGGGGCGGCACCCGCGGTGTCCTGCGCCTGGGTGAAGGCGTTGGTGCGGCGGCAGGCCTTGCAACTGACCTGCGCGACGACCTGCGAGCCCGCCACGTTCGGGTCGCTGCGCCCGCAAGCGGCCTGGCTGGTGCCAATCAGGAAGTGAGTGACCATGTGGACCTCCTAGTCAGAAAAGGGGCGGCATTATTCCACAGGGTTCCCGGCGTACCAGCGCGGCCGGTCGTTTTCGGAAGAACGTCCGAATCAGCCGTGCTGCACCCCGGCACGCTTGAACAACTGCCTGCAGCGCTCGGACAGGTGCACCACGCGCAGGTGCTTGCCGGCCCTGGCGTAGCGTTCGCGCAGGGTCTTCAGCGCAGCGATGGCCGAGTAGTCGACGAAGCTCAGGTGGCGGCAGTCCAGGGTGACCTGCGGCGGGTCGCCGGCCGTGTCGAACTGCTCCAGGAAGGGCGTGGTGGAGGCGAAGAACAGCGTGCCGTGGATGCGGTAGAGCTTGCTGCCGTCGGCTTCCAGGTGGCTGTCGGCGTACAGCTCGCGGGCGTGCTTCCAGGCGAAGTCCAGGGCGGCCACGACTATGCCGCAGAGTACGGCGGTGGCCAGGTCGGTGAAGACGGTGATGACGGTCACCACGGCGATCACCAGCACGTCGCTCGCCGGCACCTTGCCCAGCACCCGCAACGAGGCCCAGGCGAAGGTCTGCTGGGCGACCACGAACATCACCCCCACCAGCGCCGCCAGCGGGATGCGCTCGATCAGCGGGGAGAGGAACAGCACGAAGAGCAGGATCATCACCCCGGCGACCACCCCGGACAGCCGGCCGCGGCCGCCGGAGCCCAGGTTGATCACGGTCTGGCCGATCATGGCGCAGCCGCCCATGCCGCCGAACGCCCCGGAGACCATGTTGGCCGCGCCCAGGGCCACGCACTCGCGGTCCGGGTAGCCGCGGCTCTGGGTGATCTCGTCGGTGAGGTTGAGCGTCAGCAGGGTTTCCAGCAGGCCGACCAGCGCCATGAGGATGGCGTAGGGCGCGATGATCCGCAGCGTCTCCAGGTTCCACGGCACCTGCGGCAGGGCGAAGGCGGGCAGGCCCCCGGCGATGTGCGCCATGTCGCCGAGGGTGCGCGTGGGCAGCCCGAGCAGGTACACCAGCAGGCCGACGCCGAGGATCGCCACCAGCGCCGGCGGCACCGCGCGGGTCAGCTTCGGCAGTAGGTAGACGATGGCCATGGTCAGCGCCACCAGGCCCAGCATCAGGTACAGCGGCGCCCCGCCGAGCCAGGCCCCGCCACTCTTGAAGTGCTCCAGCTGGGCCAGGGCGATGATGATCGCCAGGCCGTTGACGAAGCCCAGCATCACCGGGTGCGGCACCATGCGCACCAGCTTGCCCAGGCGCAGCAGGCCGAAGGCGATCATCACCAGCCCGCCGAGCAGCACCGTGGCCAGCAGGTACTGCACGCCGTGCTGCACCACCAGCGCCACTATCACCACCGCCATGGAGCCGGCCGCACCGGACACCATGCCCGGCCGGCCGCCGAACAGCGCGGTGAGGGTGCAGATGAAGAAAGCGCCGTACAGGCCCATCAGCGGGTTGAGGTGCGCCACCAGGGCGAAGGCGATGCACTCGGGCACCAGGGCGAAGGACGTGGTGAGGCCGGCCAGGATGTCGGCACGCAGACGGGCGGGTTTCATGGCGTTCCTGAAGTTGGACCGGTGTGGGCGGTCGCGGGGCAAGGCGGAAAAAGGAGGCGAATGGTACGGAATCACGGATGCGGGAGCCAGTCGGAAAGGATGCCGGCGCGCTCTGCCGGTAACCGGAAACCAGCTATTCATGGCTTTCGGAATTCATCGCCAGCTTGCGCGGCAAGCTACCCGAAGCAGCCTGATACAAGCCCGTAGCGCCGAGGCTTTTCGTTTCTGGCCTCCAGCATTAACCTGTGCGGCTCTGCTCCGCAGGGCGAGCCATCGGCTGATGGGCTCCACCTGCAGGACATCCGCCATGAGCAGAAGCCGACGCAAGACGCCCATCTGCGGCATCACCACCGCGGCCAGCGAACGTTTCGATAAACAGACCTGGCACCGCTCCTTCCGCAAGGCCGAGCGGCAACGCCTGGCCAGCGACCCCTTCTCCGAGCCCCATCACTTCCGCGAGTTCTGCAACGACTGGTTGATGCACAAGGACGGCAAGTACTACTGGGGGCCCGAGCACTCCGGCGCCAAATGGCTCCGCAAGTAGCTGTTCACGCCGCTTCCACGGTGATGCTGAGACGCTTGCCGAGCGCGCCCAGGGCGAGCTCCAGCTGATCCATCTTCGAGGTGTGCAGGAAGTCCACGAGGCGGTCGCCCTGGGTCTGGGCCACGCCCAGCAGCCGGCACAGGTCGGCCTTGCGCATGCCGCGCTGCATCATCTCGTTCCACAGCGCGATCTTCGCCACGGTAACCGCGGGCAAGTGCACCACGTGCTCGCCGGCCTCCGGCGCGGAGGCGGCCGGAATGGCACGGCGCTCGTCCACGTACAGCGACAGCGTGGTTTCGATTGCATCCAGGGCCTCGCGGATCGCGTGGTCCCGGTCGTCGCCGAAGCTGTTCAGCTCCGGCAGGTCACGGCAGAACACGGCGATGCCCGGGGCGCTGTCGTCCTGCTCGAAACGGATTGGATAGTCGTACATGGCTGTCCCCTCTCAATGGGTGACGATGTCCAGTTCAGGTGGCGCCCTTAGAGCCCCAGTTGCTTGATGATCGCCTTGCGGGTCGGCTCCGGCATTTCCCTGGCGCCGTGGTCCGCAAAGGTCGTCGTCCTCCCGTTGGGTGCCGTGATCTTGAAGTGGCTGCCCTTGCCGGCTTCGAAAGTCACGCCCTGGGCTTTCAACCAACGCCTGAATTCACTGAACTTCATCACCTCGTCTCTGTTGATTGGACGAAGTCAAATTACCACATTTTTGTGGTGATAAAACGATTCTGTTGTATGGGGAGGCGGTGGGCGGCGCAGGCTTTCGAGCGGGGCTCGGATGTCGGTACGTGAAGAGGCCGATCTGGGCGATCAGCTTCCTGCGGAAGGAGGGGGAAGGCGCGGCGCTACTGGTCGCCGTGTTTCACGCCGCCAGAAACGCAAAAGCCTGCAAAATCAAGATTTCGCAGGCTCTTAGTGGTGCCCCGGGAGAGACTCGAACTCTCACTCTGTCGCCAGAAACGGATTTTGAATCCGCCGCGTCTACCATTCCGCCACCGAGGCAATGGCGCGGCAGTATAGGGAGGCCCTCGGTACCGGTCAATCCACTTGCGTGGCGATGCCAGTGCAATTCCAGTAATATAGCCGGCCCTTCGAGATATACCCCCATGCGCGTCGCCGACTTCCATTTCGATCTGCCCGAGGCCCTGATCGCCCGCCATCCGCTCGCCGAACGTCGCGCCAGCCGCCTGCTGGTGCTGGACGGACCGACGGGCGCGCTCAGTCACCGTCATTTCACCGACCTGCTGGAATACCTGCGGCCGGGCGACCTGATGGTGTTCAACAACACCCGGGTGATCCCGGCGCGGCTGTTCGGCCAGAAGGCGTCTGGCGGCAAGCTGGAGGTCCTCGTCGAGCGCGTGCTGGACAGCCGCCGCGTGCTGGCCCACGTGCGCTCGAGCAAGTCGCCCAAGCCGGGTTCGAAGATCCTCATCGACGGTGGCGCCGAGGCGCAGATGCTGCAGCGGCACGACGCGCTGTTCGAGCTGGGCTTCGCCGAGGACGTGCTGCCGTTGCTGGAGCGGGTGGGGCACATGCCGCTGCCGCCCTATATCGACCGCCCCGACGAGGACGCCGACCGCGAGCGCTACCAGACCGTCTACGCCGAGCGCGCCGGCGCCGTGGCCGCGCCCACCGCCGGGCTGCACTTCGATGAAGGGCTGCTGGCGGCTATCCGCGAGAAGGGCGTGGATACGGCCTTCGTCACCCTGCACGTGGGCGCCGGCACCTTCCA
Source organism: Pseudomonas sp. JH-2 (assembly GCF_036231725.1). Classification (NCBI taxonomy): domain Bacteria; kingdom Pseudomonadati; phylum Pseudomonadota; class Gammaproteobacteria; order Pseudomonadales; family Pseudomonadaceae; genus Pseudomonas; species Pseudomonas sp. JH-2. The sequence goes on from NZ_JAZAQP010000004.1 coordinate 6,730, forward strand.
GCCGGTGCGCGTGGAGAAAATCGAAGACCACCACATGCACAGCGAGTGGCTGGAGGTCGGCCAGGACGTGGTCGATGCCGTGGCCGCCTGCCGTGCCCGTGGCGGCCGGGTGATCGCCGTCGGCACCACCAGCGTGCGTTCCCTGGAGAGCGCGGCCCGCGACGGCCAGCTCAAGCCCTTCAGCGGCGACACCGACATCTTCCTCTACCCGGGCCGGCCCTTCCATGTGGTCGATGCCCTGGTGACCAACTTCCACCTGCCCGAGTCGACCCTGCTGATGCTGGTCTCGGCCTTCGCCGGCTACCCGCAGACCATGGCCGCCTATGCCGCGGCGGTGGCGCACGAGTACCGCTTCTTCAGCTACGGCGATGCCATGTTCATCACCCGCAACCCCGCGCCGCGCGGGCCCGAGGACTGATCCCATGAGTTTCATGAAGTTCGAACTGCTGGCCACCGACGGCAAGGCCCGGCGCGGCCGCCTGAGCTTCCCCCGTGGGGTGGTCGAGACCCCGGCGTTCATGCCGGTGGGCACCTACGGCACGGTCAAGGGCATGCTGCCGCGGGACATCGAGGGCATTGGCGCGCAGATCATCCTCGGCAACACCTTCCACCTGTGGCTGCGCCCGGGCACCGAGGTGATCCGCAAGCACGGCGACCTGCACGACTTCATGCAGTGGCAGGGGCCGATCCTCACCGATTCCGGCGGCTTCCAGGTGTTCAGCCTGGGCGCCCTGCGCAAGATCAAGGAAGAGGGCGTGTACTTCGCCTCGCCGGTGGACGGCGCCAAGGTCTTCATGGGCCCCGAGGAGTCCATGGCGGTGCAGCGCGCGCTGGGTTCGGACATCGTGATGATCTTCGACGAGTGCACCCCGTACCCGGCCGAGTTCGACGTGGCCAAGCGCTCCATGGAGCTGTCGCTGCGCTGGGCGAAGCGCTCGAAGGTCGCCCATGGCGACAGCCCCTCGGCGCTGTTCGGCATCGTCCAGGGCGGCATGCACGAAGAGCTGCGCATGCGCTCGCTGGAAGGCCTGCAGGAAATCGGCTTCGACGGCCTGGCCATCGGCGGCCTGTCGGTGGGCGAGCCGAAGGAAGAGATGATTCGCGTGCTGGACTTCCTGCCGCCACGCATGCCGGCCGACAAACCCCGTTACCTGATGGGGGTGGGCAAACCCGAGGACCTCGTGGAAGGTGTGCGCCGCGGCGTCGACATGTTCGACTGCGTGATGCCCACGCGCAACGCGCGCAACGGCCATCTGTTCGTCGACACCGGGGTGATCAAGATCCGCAACGCCGTGCACAAGCACGACGAATCGCCGCTGGACCCGACCTGCGACTGCTACACCTGCAAGCACTTCTCCCGCGCCTACCTCTACCACCTGGACAAGTGTGGGGAAATGCTCGGCAGCATGCTCAATACCATCCATAACTTGCGGCATTATCAGCGGCTTATGGCTGGTTTGCGCGAGGCAATCCAACAGGGTACATTGGCCGCCTTTGTCGACGCCTTCTATGCCAAACGCGGCCTTCCGACGCCGCCGTTGGGCGATTGATCCCGATTTTCCAAAAGAATATAGAGACAGGAGTATCCGATGAGCTTTCTGATTCCCGCCGCCTACGCCGACGCCGCTGCTCCCGCGGCCGCCGCAGGCCCGATGGGCACTGGTTTTGAGTGGGTCTTCCTGGTCGGCTTCCTGGTCATCTTCTACCTGATGATCTGGCGTCCGCAGGCCAAGCGCACCAAGGAGCACAAGAATCTCCTGTCCAACCTGCAGAAAGGTGACGAAGTCGTCACTTCCGCGGGTATCGCCGGCAAGGTGCTGAAAGTCGCCGACGACTTCGTGGTCGTCGAGGTCGCCGACAACGTCGAGCTGAAGTTCCAGAAGGGCGCCATCGCCGCGACCCTGCCCAAAGGCACGCTCAAGGCCATCTGAGTCCAGGCAACAGAAAACCAATAGACGGGGCGCATGAAGCGCCCCGCGTCATAACGGGCGGTATCAATGCTCAACAAATATCCCCTGTGGAAATACCTGCTGATCCTGGCGGTGCTTGCCGTCGGCTTCATCTATTCCGCACCCAACCTCTACCCGGACGATCCGGCCGTGCAGGTCAGCGGCGCCAGCAGCGCGCTGCAGATCACCCAGGCCGACATCGACAAGGCCAGCAAGGCGCTGACCGACGCGGGCATCGCCGTCAAGGCGGGCAGCCTCGGCAAGAACAGCGGCCTGATCCGCCTGGCCAAGCAGGAAGACCAGCTTCCCGCCAAGGACATCGTGCGTCGCGCCCTGGGTGACGACTACGTGGTCGCGCTGAACCTGGCGCAGACCACCCCGAACTGGCTGCGCAACATCGCCGCCCATCCGATGAAGCTGGGCCTGGACCTGTCCGGTGGTGTGCATTTCCTCCTCGAAGTGGACATGGACAAGGCCGTGGACGCCCGCCTGAACGTCTACGAGAGCGAGATCAAGAGCGCCCTGCGCAAGGAGCGCCTGCGCTACCGCAGCCTGCCGGTGCAGGACCGCGCCATCCAGCTGGGCTTCACCGACGAGGAGTCGCTGGACAAGGCCAAGGCACTGATCGCCAAGGACTACCGCGACTTCGAGGTGACCCAGGACCAGCGCAACGACATGCAGGTGCTGCGCCTGGCCATGACCGCGGCCAAGCTCGCCGAGATCCGCGAATACTCGATCAAGCAGAACCTCACCACCGTGCGCAACCGCGTCAACGAGCTGGGCGTGTCCGAGCCGCTGGTGCAGCGCCAGGGCGCCAACCGCATCGTGGTCGAGCTGCCGGGCGTGCAGGACACCGCCGAAGCCAAGCGCATCCTCGGCAAGACCGCCAACCTGGAGTTCCGCCTGGCCGCCGAGCCCGACGCCATCAAGTCGGCCACCGAGACCTTCGAGTTCCGCGAGCCGCGCCGCCCGCCGGCGGCCCTGGAGCGCAGCGTGATCATCACCGGTGATCAGGTCACCGACGCCAGCGCCAGCTTCGACGAGAACGGTCGCCCGCAGGTGAACATCCGCCTCGACGGCCACGGCGGCGAGCTGATGAACCGCGCCACCCGCAACAACGTCGGCCGCAGCATGGCGGTGGTGTTCATCGAGCAGAAGCCGATCACCCGCTACGCCAAGCAGGTGGTCGACGGCGTCGAGCAGGAAGTCGCCGTCCCGGCCTTCAAGGAAGAGAAGAAGATCATCAGCCTGGCGACCATCCAGTCGGCCCTGGGCAACCAGTTCCGCATCACCGGCCTCGACGGCCCGGGCGAATCCTCGGAACTGGCCCTGCTGCTGCGCGCCGGCGGCCTGGCTGCGCCGATGTACTTCGCCGAGGAGCGCACCATCGGCCCGAGCCTGGGCGCCGACAACATCGCCAAGGGCATCGACGCTTCCCTGTGGGGCATGGTGTTCGTGTCGCTGTTCATCATCGTCATCTACCGCTTCTTCGGCTTGATCGCCACCGTCGCCCTGGGCTTCAACATGGTCCTGCTGGTGGCGCTGATGTCGATCCTCGGCGCGACCCTGACGCTGCCGGGCATCGCCGGTATCGTGCTGACCATGGGCATGGCGGTGGACGCCAACGTGCTGATCTTCTCGCGGATACGCGAGGAACTGGCCGGCGGCATGTCGGTGCAGCGCGCCATCCACGAAGGCTTCAACCGCGCCTTCACCGCCATCGTCGACGCCAACCTGACCTCGCTGCTGGTCGGCGGCATCCTCTACGCCATGGGCACCGGCCCGGTGAAGGGCTTCGCCGTGACCATGTCGCTCGGTATTCTCACCTCGATGTTCACGGCCATCATGGTCACCCGCGCAATGGTCAACCTGATCTTCGGCGGGCGTGACTTCAAGAAGCTGTGGATCTAAGGGGGATCATGAGATGAATATCAAGATCGGTACCATCAACTTCATGGGCGTGCGCAACATTGCGTTCGCCGCTACCCTGGTCCTCACCCTGATCGCCCTCGGCAGCTGGATCACCAAGGGCATCAACTTCGGCCTGGACTTCACCGGCGGTACGCTCATCGAGCTGAACTACCAGCAGCCGGCGGACCTGGGCAAGGTCCGCGACGAGCTGGTCAAGGCCGGCTACGCCGAGGCCGTGGTGCAGAGCTTCGGCGACACCAAGGACGTGCTGGTGCGCATGCCCAGCGAGGACCCGGAGCTGGGCAAGAAGGTCGCCGCGGCGCTGCAGGCGGCCGACACCAGCAACCCGGCCAGCCTCAAGCGCGTGGAATACGTCGGCCCGCAGGTCGGCGAGGAGCTGCGCGACCAGGGCGGCCTGGGCATGCTCCTGGCCCTGGGCGGCATCCTCATCTACGTCGGCTTCCGCTTCCAGTGGAAGTTCGCCCTGGGCGCCATCCTCTCGCTGATCCACGACGCCATCATCGTGATGGGCGTGCTGTCGTTCTTCCAGATCACCTTCGACCTCACCGTGCTCGCCGCGGTGCTGGCGGTGGTGGGCTACTCGCTGAACGACACCATCGTGATCTTCGACCGGGTGCGCGAGAACTTCCGCGTGCTGCGCAAGGCCAGCCTGATCGAGAACATCAACATCTCGACCAGCCAGACCCTGCTGCGGACCATGGCGACCTCGATCTCCACCCTGCTGGCCATCGCCGCGCTGCTGTTCTTCGCCGGCGACAACCTGTTCGGCTTCTCCATCGCCCTGTTCGTCGGCGTGCTGGCCGGTACCTACTCGTCGATCTACATCGCCGACGTGGTGCTGATCTGGCTGAAGCTGTCGGCCGAGGACCTGATCCCGCCGCAGGCCAAGGAAGTCGACGACCGCCCCTGAGGCTGTCCCGCGCTCCCTCGAAACTCCCGCCCCGGCGGGAGTTTTTCTTTGTGCGCGATGTGGCCGTGCGTCGGTATCGGGTGGCGCATCGCCAAGGAATGTCGGAACTTTCTTAAGGATTCCCTGCTCCAAGGCAAGGACAAGGGCAAGTGCCCGTATGAAAGGAAAGCCAGGAGGTCTATGTGAACAAGTCGTTGCTCATCGGTACCGTATTGGGCGCAGTCGGCGTTACGGCAGGTGGAGCGGTGGCCACGTACAGCCTGGTGGACCGCGGCCCGGAATATGCCGAGGTCGTCGCCGTCCAGCCGGTCAAGGAAACCATCAAGACCCCGCGCCAGGTGTGCAAGGACGTGGCGGTCACCCACCAGCGCCCGGTCAAGGACCAGCACCAGATCGTCGGCACCGCCATCGGCGCCATCGCCGGCGGCCTGCTGGGCAACCAGATTGGCGGCGGCAATGGCAAGAAGATCGCCACCGTGGCCGGTGCGGTCGGCGGCGGCTACGCCGGCAACAAGGTGCAGGAAGGCATGCAGGAGCGTGACACCTACACCACCACCGAAACCCGCTGCAGCACCGTGAACGACACCAGCGAGAAAGTGGTGGGCTACGACGTCAAGTACATGCTCGACGGCAAGGCCGGCCAGGTGCGCATGGATCGTGATCCGGGCAGCCAGATCCCGGTGGACAAGAGCGGTCGGCTGATCCTCAGCCAGCAGTAAGCATCGAAGCATGAGAAGGCGCCCCGCGGGGCGCCTTCTTCGTTTCCGGCAGGTAGGAGCGAGCCGTGCTCACCCGCAGCGTAGGGGCGGATCTCATCCGCGAATCGCGCCGACACCTCCGGCTATCGCGGACAAGGTCCGCTCCTACAGTGGAACACCGTGCTTCCCGATGGGTTGTAGGAGCGGGCCCTGCCCGCGATTTCGCACGCAGGGCGCGCTCCTACAGGGGAATGGTGCGGTGGGGTGGCGTAGGATCTTATCCGCGAAACGCGCCGGAACCGCCGGCTATCGCGGACAAAGTCCGCTCCTACAGGGGGATACCGTGCCTCACGGCGAACTGTAGGAGCGGGCCCTGCCCGCGATTCGCGCGCAGGGCGCGTCCAGCATGGGAATGGCGTAGGAGCGGACTCCGTCCGCGATCGGGCTCGCCAGCGGCTCCGACGTCCCCATCACCCAACAAAAAGCCCGACACAAGGCCGGGCTTTTTCATTCCATCCGCGCTCAGCGCTTGAGCGACGGCGGCAGGTGCGGCTGGATGCTGGTCAGCAGCGCCTTGAAGCACTTGGTGTTGCCGGCGACGATGTGGCCTTTCTCGAGGAACTCGTGGCTGCCGGTGAAATCGCTCACCAGGCCGCCGGCTTCCTGCACCAGCAGGGCGCCCGCGGCCATGTCCCACTCGGACAGGCCGAACTCCCAGAAGGCGTCGAAGCGGCCGGCCGCGACGTAGGCCAGGTCCAGGCTGGCGGCGCCGGCGCGGCGGATGCCGGCGGTCTGGCCGACCAGGCTGCGGAACATGCCCAGGTAGGCGTCGAGGTTGTCCAGCTGGCTGTCGCGGAACGGGAAGCCGGTGCCCAGCAGGGCGCCTTCCAGGCTCTTGCGGTTGCTCACCCGCAGGCGGCGGCCGTTCAGCGCGGCGCCGCGGCCGCGGCTGGCGGTGAATTCTTCCTGGCGCACCGGGTCGAGGACCACGGCGTGCTCCAGGCGGCCCTTGTACTTGCAGGCGATGCTGACGGCGAAGTGCGGGACGCCGTGGATGAAGTTGGTGGTGCCATCCAGCGGGTCGATGATCCACAGGTAGTCGGCGCCTTCGCCGCTGCCCTCGAGGTAGCCGCCTTCCTCGCCCATGATGCCGTGGTTCGGGTAGGCCTTGCGCAGGGCGGTGACGATGCTGAGCTCGGCGGCGCGATCGACTTCGGTGACGTAGTCCTTGGCGTCTTTTTCGTTGACCGAGAGGGTGTCCAGGCGTTCGATGGAGCGGAAGATCAGTTCACCGGCGCTGCGGGCCGCGCGCAGGGCGATGTTCAGCATGGGCTGCATGGAGAGGTCACCTGGATGATGTTAAAGAAAGCCGAACATTGTACCAGAAAACCGTGGCGCTCATAGGGCGGCCTGTCGCTTGCGTGGCGCAAGACCGAGCGCTGCGGTAGGATTCCGTTCCTTTTCGTATCTGCTTGTGTGGAGAGCTCCGGTTGCTCGACAGAATTCGCGTGGTGCTGGTCAACACCAGTCATCCCGGCAATATCGGCGGTACCGCCCGGGCCATGAAGAACATGGGCCTGTCGCGCCTGGTGCTGGTCGACCCCATGGACTTCCCCAGCGGCGAGGCGGTGGCCCGCGCCTCCGGGGCGACCGACATCCTCGACGCCGCCCAGGTGGTGCCGACCCTGGAGGACGCCCTGGTGGGCTGCAGCCTGGTGCTCGGCACCAGCGCCCGTGACCGGCGCATCCCCTGGCCGTTGCTCGACCCCCGCGAGTGCGCCACCACCAGCCTGCAGCACGCCCAGCAGGGCGGCGAGGTGGCCCTGGTGTTCGGCCGCGAGTACGCGGGTCTGACCAACGAAGAATTGCAGCGATGTCAGTTCCACGTGCACATTCCCGCCAACCCCGAGTTCAGCTCGCTGAACCTGGCGACGGCGGTCCAGGTGCTCGCCTACGAGGTGCGCATGGCCTGGCTGGCCGCCGAAGGGCAGCCGACCAAGCAGGAGAAGCTGGAGACCACGGCCATGCTCAACAGCCTGCCGGTCACCGCCGACGAGCTGGAGCGTTTCTATTCGCACCTGGAATCGACCCTCGTGGATATCGGCTTCCTCGACCCGCAGAAGCCGCGGCACCTGATGTCGCGCCTGCGCCGCCTGTACGGTCGCGCCGGGGTCAGCAAGCTGGAGATGAATATCCTCCGGGGTATCCTCACTGAAACACAGAAGGCCGCGCAGGGCGCGGCCTGCAAGCGGAGTGACGATGATGTTTGAGCGTGTGCGCGAAGATATCCAGAGCGTATTCCATCGCGACCCGGCAGCGCGCAATGCCTTCGAGGTACTCACCTGCTACCCGGGCCTGCACGCCGTGTGGCTGCACCGCCTGGCGCACCTGCTGTGGACCTCCGGCTGGAAGTGGCTGGCGCGCCTGGTGTCCAACTTCGGCCGCTGGATGACCGGCATCGAGATCCACCCGGGCGCCAGGATCGGCCGGCGCTTCTTCATCGACCACGGCATGGGCATCGTGATCGGCGAGACCGCCGAGATCGGTGACGACGTGACCCTCTACCAGGGCGTGACCCTCGGCGGCACCAGCTGGAACAAGGGCAAGCGCCACCCGACCCTGGCCGATGGCGTGGTGGTCGGTGCCGGCGCCAAGGTGCTTGGTCCGTTCACCGTCGGCGCCGGGGCGAAAGTGGGCTCCAACGCCGTGGTCACCAAGGAAGTGCCGCCGGGCGCCACCGTGGTCGGCATCCCGGGGCGCATCATCATGAAGGACGACGCCGAGCAGTTGGCCAAGCGCCAGGCCATGGCCGAGAAGCTCGGCTTCGACGCCTACGGCGTCAGCCAGGACATGCCCGACCCGGTGGCGCGCGCCATCGGCCAGTTGCTCGACCACCTGCAGGCGGTCGACGGCCGGCTGGAGGGCATGTGCCAGGCGCTGACGGCCCTGGGTAGCGACTATTGTGCGAAAAAGCTGCCCGAGCTGCGTGAAGAGGACTTCGCCGGCGTCAAGGACGAAGAGGGCAAGGCGGCGCATTGATGCGCCGCTAACGATTTTCTGCTACATTATGCCGCCCTTCGCTGGCTAAACCCGAGTAATTTGATAGGTCTTATAGTTGACTCAAATACTCGGAAATGGCATCCTTTCGCCAGTCCAGTGATTCATTCGGGAATGTTCCATGCGCTTGACCACCAAAGGCCGCTATGCCGTAACCGCCATGCTCGACCTGGCGTTGCATGCCCAGCGTGGTCCGGTTTCCCTGGCGGACATTTCCGAGCGCCAGGGCATATCCCTGTCCTACCTTGAACAGCTGTTCGCCAAGTTGCGCCGTGGCAACCTGGTGACCAGCGTGCGCGGTCCCGGCGGCGGCTACCAGCTGTCCCGCGACATGGCCGGTATCCACGTCGCCCAGGTGATCGATGCGGTCAACGAATCGGTCGACGCCACGCGCTGCCAGGGGCAGGGGGATTGCCACTCTGGCGACACCTGCCTGACCCACCACCTTTGGTGCGACCTCAGCCAGCAGATCCACGAATTCCTCAGCGGCATCAGCCTCGCCGACCTGGTCGAGCGCCGCGAAGTCCAGGAAGTCGCGCAGCGGCAGGATGAGCGTCGTTGCGGAGGCACCGGCAAACGGCCGAGCCTCGATAAGATTGAAGCGTCCGCCATCGATTGAGCGCGCGCCAGCCTGTAGGAGTTACCTGATGAAATTGCCGATCTACCTCGACTACTCCGCCACCACCCCGGTGGACCCGCGCGTCGCTCAGAAGATGGCTGACTGCCTGCTGGTGGACGGCAACTTCGGCAACCCCGCCTCGCGCTCCCACGTGTTCGGCTGGAAGGCCGAGGAAGCGGTGGAGAATGCCCGCCGCCAGGTCGCCGAACTGGTCAATGCCGACCCCCGCGAGATCGTCTGGACCTCCGGCGCCACCGAGTCCGACAACCTCGCCATCAAGGGCGTGGCGCACTTCTACGGCAGCAAGGGCAAGCACATCGTCACCTCGAAGATCGAGCACAAGGCGGTGCTGGACACCACCCGCCAGCTGGAGCGCGAAGGCTTCGAAGTGACCTACCTCGACCCCACCGAGGAAGGCCTGATCACCCCGGCCATGGTCGAGGCGGCGCTGCGTGACGACACCATCCTGGTCTCGATCATGCACGTGAACAACGAGATCGGCACCATCAACGACATCGCCGCCATCGGCGAGCTGACCCGCTCCCGCGGCATCCTGTTCCATGTCGACGCCGCGCAGTCCACCGGCAAGGTCGACATCGACCTGGACAAGCTCAAGGTCGACCTGATGTCCTTCTCCGCCCACAAGACCTACGGTCCCAAGGGCATCGGCGCCCTGTACGTGCGCCGCAAGCCGCGCGTGCGCCTGGAAGCCCAGATGCACGGCGGCGGCCACGAGCGCGGCATGCGCTCGGGCACCCTGGCCACCCACCAGATCGTCGGCATGGGCGAGGCCTTCCGCATCGCCAAGGAAGAGATGCACGCCGAGAACGAGCGCATCCGCGCCCTGCGCGACCGCTTCTTCGCCAAGCTCGAAGGCCTGGAAGAGCTCTACGTCAACGGCAGCCTGACCCAGCGCGTGCCGCACAACCTGAACCTGAGCTTCAACTACGTCGAAGGCGAGTCGCTGATCATGGCCCTGAAGGACCTCGCGGTCTCTTCCGGTTCGGCCTGCACCTCCGCCTCCCTGGAACCGTCCTACGTGCTGCGCGCCCTGGGCCGCAACGACGAGCTGGCGCACAGTTCCATCCGTTTCACCTTCGGCCGCTTCACCACCGAGGAAGAGGTCGATTACGCCGCCGGTATCGTGGGGCAAGCCGTTTCCAAGCTGCGCGAGCTCTCGCCGCTGTGGGACATGTTCAAAGAGGGTGTCGACCTGTCCAAGGTCGAATGGCAGGCCCACTGACCCGCCCCATAGAGTGAGGATTAGCCATGGCATACAGTGACAAGGTCATCGACCACTACGAAAACCCCCGTAACGTCGGCAAGCTCGACGCCGAGGATCCCGATGTCGGCACCGGCATGGTCGGCGCGCCGGCCTGCGGCGACGTGATGCGCCTGCAGATCAAGGTCAACGAGCAGGGCGTGATCGAAGACGCCAAGTTCAAGACCTACGGCTGCGGTTCGGCCATCGCCTCCAGCTCCCTCGCCACCGAGTGGATGAAGGGCAAGACCCTGGACGAGGCCGAGTCCATCAAGAACACCACCATCGCCGAAGAGCTGGCCCTGCCGCCGGTGAAGATCCACTGCTCGGTGCTCGCCGAGGACGCCATCAAGGCGGCCGTGCGCGACTACAAGCAGAAGAAGGGTCTGCTCTAACCGCTGCTCAGTTGAGTAAGGAGTTCCCATGGCCATCAGCATGACCGAAGCCGCCGCCAGGCATGTCCAGCGCTCCCTCGAGGGGCGCGGCAAGGGCGAGGGCATTCGTCTTGGCGTGCGCACCACCGGGTGTTCCGGCCTGGCCTACGTGCTCGAGTTCGTCGATGAGCTGGCGCCCGAGGACCTGGTCTACGAGAGCCACGGCGTGAAGGTCATCATCGACCCGAAGAGCCTGGTCTACCTCGACGGCACCGAGTTGGACTTCACCAAGGAAGGCCTCAACGAGGGCTTCAAGTTCAACAACCCGAACGTTCGTGGCGAGTGCGGCTGCGGCGAAAGCTTCAACGTCTGAGGCCGGCGTGGGTAGTCCTTGTCACTTCGCGCTCTTCGACCTGCAGCCGGCCTTCCGCCTCGACCTGGATGCCCTCGGCCAGCGTTACCGTGAGCTGGTCCGTAGCGTCCACCCGGATCGCTTCGCCGATGCTTCCGAGCGCGAGCAGCGCGTGGCGCTGGAGCGCGCCGCCGAGCTGAACGACGCCTACCAGACGCTGAAGAGCGCGCCGCGCCGGGCGCTGTACCTGTTGTCCCTGCGGGGCCAGGCGCTGCCGTTGGAAGCCACGGTGCAGGACCCGGAGTTCCTCCTGCAGCAGATGCAGCTGCGCGAGGAGCTGGAAGACCTGCAGGACAGCGCCGACCTGGATGGCGTAGCCGTCTTCAAGCGCCGCCTGAAGGCCGCCCAGCAGCAGCTGGAGGACAGCTTCGCCGATTGCTGGGACGACGCCGTGCGCCGCGAGCAAGCCGAGCGCCTGGTGCGCCGCATGCAGTTTCTCGACAAGCTGGCGCAGGAAGTGCGCCAGCTCGAAGAGCGACTCGACGATTAATCCGCGCGGCCCGCGCCGCGCCCGTTACGCCTGATTAGAAGCCGCATGGTCCTATTGCAGATCGCCGAGCCCGGACAAACCCCTCAGCCGCACCAGCGCCGGCTGGCCGTGGGCATCGACCTGGGCACCACCAATTCCCTGGTCGCCGCCGTGCGCAGCGGCGTCGCCGCACCCCTGGCCGATGCCGAGGGGCGCCTGATCCTGCCGTCGGCGGTGCGTTACCTGGCCGACCGCGTCGAGGTCGGCGAGTCGGTCAAGCGGGGCGCCTCCGCCGATCCGCTGAACTCCATCATCTCGGTCAAGCGCCTGATGGGCCGCGGCCTGGAAGACGTGAAGCAGCTCGGTGGCCAGTTGCCCTACCGCTTCACCCAGGGTGAATCGCACATGCCCTTCATCGAGACCGTGCAGGGCCCGAAGAGCCCGGTCGAGGTCTCGGCGGAAATCCTCCGCAGCCTGCGCCAGCGCGCCGAAGCCACCCTGGGCGGCGAGCTGGTCGGCGCGGTGATCACGGTGCCGGCGTATTTCGACGATGCCCAGCGCCAGGCCACCAAGGACGCCGCGCGCCTGGCCGGCCTGCACGTGCTGCGCCTGCTCAACGAGCCCACTGCCGCGGCGGTCGCCTACGGCCTGGACAAGAATGCCGAAGGCGTGGTGGCCATCTATGACCTGGGTGGCGGTACCTTCGACATTTCCATCCTGCGCCTGACCCGTGGCGTCTTCGAGGTCCTGGCCACCGGCGGCGACAGCGCCCTGGGCGGCGACGACTTCGACCATGCCATCGCCGGCTGGATCATCCAGCAGGCCGGCGCCTCCGACGACCTTGACCCGGGCAGCCAGCGCCAGTTGCTGCAGGCCGCCTGCGCGGCGAAGGAAGCCCTGACCCTCAATGAAAGCGTCGAGGTCGCCTATGGCGACTGGCGCGGCAAGCTGGACCGCGGCCAGTTGGACGCCCTGATCGAACCCTTCGTCGCCCGCAGCCTCAAGGCCTGCCGCCGCGCCGTGCGCGATTCCGGCATCGAGCTGGAAGACATCGGCGCCGTGGTCATGGTCGGCGGCTCCACCCGCGTGCCGCGCGTGCGCCAGGCGGTGGGCGAGCTGTTCGGCCGCGAACCGCTGGTGGACATCGACCCCGACCAGGTGGTGGCCATCGGCGCCGCCATCCAGGCCGACGCCCTGGCCGGCAACAAGCGCGGCGAAGAGTTGCTGTTGCTGGACGTCATCCCGCTGTCCCTGGGCCTCGAGACCATGGGCGGGCTGATGGAGAAGGTGATCCCGCGCAACACCACCATCCCGGTGGCCCGCGCCCAGGAATTCACCACCTACAAGGATGGCCAGACGGCCATGATGATCCACGTGCTGCAGGGTGAGCGCGAACTGGTCAAGGACTGCCGCTCCCTGGCGCGCTTCGAGCTGCGCGGCATCCCGCCGATGGTGGCCGGCGCGGCGAAGATCCGCGTCAGCTTCCAGGTGGACGCCGACGGCCTGCTGGCGGTGTCCGCCCGCGAGATGAGCTCCGGCGTCGAGGCCAGCATCCAGGTCAAGCCGTCCTACGGCCTGACCGACGGCGAGATCGCCCGCATGCTGCAGGACTCCTTCCAGTACGCCGGCGACGACATGAACGCCCGCGCCCTGCGCGAGCAGCAGGTCGAGGCCGAGCGCCTGCTCGAAGCCGTGCGCTCGGCGCTGGATGCCGACGGCGAACGCCTGCTGGACGCCGACGAGCGGCTGGCCATCGAGGCCGGCATGGATACCCTGCGCGAACTGGCCGCCGGTACCGATACCGCCGCCATCGAGCAACAGATCAAGCGTCTGTCCCAGGTGACCGACGCCTTCGCCGCGCGACGGATGGACGCTTCCGTCAAGGCCGCCCTGGCCGGTCGCCGGCTCAACGAAATCGAGGAATAAGCGAAGATGCCGCAGATCGTATTTCTGCCCCACCCCGAGCATTGCCCGGAGGGCGCGGTGGTCGAAGCCCAGCCCGGCGAGACCATCCTCAAGGCTGCGCTGCGTAACGGCATCGATATCGAGCACGCCTGCGAGATGTCCTGCGCCTGCACCACCTGCCACGTGATCGTGCGCGAGGGCTTCGGCTCCATGGAGCCGTCCGACGAGCTGGAAGACGACATGCTGGACAAGGCCTGGGGCCTGGAGCCGGATTCGCGCCTGTCCTGCCAGGCGGTGGTGGCGGACGAGGACCTGGTGGTGGAAATTCCGAAATACACCATCAACCAGGTTTCCGAAGGCCATTGAGGGGAGTGCGCGCATGAGCCTGAAATGGACCGATGTGCTGGAAATCGCCATCCAGCTGGCCGATAGCCACCCCGACGTGGACCCGCGCTACGTCAACTTCGTCGACCTGCACAACTGGGTGGTCAGCCTGCCGGAGTTTTCCGACGACCCGTCGCGCGGCGGCGAGAAGGTCCTGGAAGCCATCCAGGGCGCCTGGATCGAAGAGGCGGACTGAAAGCGGCGGCAGGCGGCAGGCGAAGAGCAAGCTCGCTCCTACAGGGCTTTCGCTCTTGCCTGCAGCCTGTAGCCTGCCGCTTGCAGCCGCCCTTATGCTTTTCCCCGAACCCGCGTATAATTCGCGGGTTTTATCTTTAGGTGGTCGGCCAGGTTCCCCGCGGTACCTGCCGATGCCCGCCGGAACGCCGCGTGCGTGCCGGCTCCGCGCGTGCCAGCCCCGTGGCTGCAGCCGTCGCGCGGCACACCCTGAATCACAGGAGCTCCTGGGTCCGCCCAGGGGCTTCTCAGCATTACCAACCTTGCTTTTCGGAGTTATCCCAAATGGCCCTGCAACGTACCTTCTCCATCATCAAGCCCGACGCCGTCGCCAAGAACGTCATCGGCGAAATCCTGACCCGCTTCGAGAAGGCCGGTCTGCGCGTCGTCGCTTCCAAGATGGTCCAACTGTCCGAGCGCGAAGCCGGTGGCTTCTACGCCGAGCACAAAGAGCGTCCCTTCTTCAAGGACCTGGTCGCCTTCATGACCTCCGGCCCGGTCGTCCTGCAGGTTCTGGAAGGCGAAGACGCCATCGCCAAGAACCGTGAGCTGATGGGCGCCACCGATCCGAAGAAAGCCGACGCCGGCACCATCCGTGCCGATTTCGCCGTTTCCATCGACGAAAACGCCGTTCACGGTTCCGACTCGGAAGCTTCCGCTGCCCGCGAAATTGCCTACTTCTTCTCCAGCACCGAGGTGTGCGAGCGCATTCGCTGATCCAGGCGAATGGGCGAGGGTGAATCCATGACTGATACCGCTGCAAAGGCCAACCTGCTGGGCATGACCAAGCCCCAGCTCGAGGAATTCTTCGAGTCCATCGGTGAAAAGCGCTTCCGCGCCGGCCAGGTGATGCAATGGATTCACCACTTTGGCGCCGAGGATTTCGACGCCATGACCAATGTCGGCAAGGCCTTGCGCGAAAAGCTCAAGGCCTGTGCCGAGATCCGCGGCCCCGAAGTGGTCAGCCAGGACATCTCCAGCGACGGCACCCGCAAGTGGGTGGTGCGCGTGGCGTCCGGCAGCTGCGTCGAGACCGTGTACATCCCGCAGAACGGCCGCGGCACCCTGTGCGTGTCGTCCCAGGCCGGCTGCGCCCTGGACTGCAGCTTCTGCTCCACCGGCAAGCAGGGCTTCAACAGCGACCTGACCTCCGCCGAGATCATCGGCCAGGTGTGGCTCGCCAACAAATCCTTCGGCACCGTGCCCGGCAAGATCGATCGCGCCATCACCAACGTGGTGATGATGGGCATGGGCGAGCCGCTGCTGAACTTCGACAACGTCGTCACCGCCATGAGCATCATGATGGAGGACTTCGGCTACGGCATCTCCAAGCGCAAGGTGACCCTGTCCACCTCCGGCGTGGTGCCGATGATCGACAAGCTCGGCGAAGTCACCGACGTGTCCCTGGCGCTGTCGCTGCACGCGCCCAACGACGAGCTGCGCAACCAGCTGGTGCCGATCAACAAGAAGTACCCCCTGGCGGTGCTGCTGGATGCCTGCCAGCGCTACATCGGCCGCCTGGGCAAGGAACGCGTGCTGACCGTCGAGTACACCCTGCTCAAGGATGTCAACGACCAGCCCGAGCACGCTGAGCAGATGATCGCATTGCTCAAGGAAATTCCTTGCAAGATCAACCTGATTCCGTTTAATCCGTTCCCCCATTCCGGCTACGAGCGGCCGAGCAACAACTCGATCCGCCGTTTCCAGGACATGCTGCACAAGGGCGGCTTCAACGTCACCGTACGCACCACCCGCGGCGACGACATCGACGCCGCCTGCGGCCAACTGGTCGGCCAGGTGATGGACCGTACCCGCCGCAGCGAACGCTACATCGCCGTGCGCCAGCTGTCGGCCGACGCCGAGAAGGCGCCCGCCAATCGAAACTGATCTCGAGGGAGGATTCCGATGACCTTGCGCGCCGCGCTGTTCGTATTCCTGGCCAGCCTGCTGGCGGGTTGCGTGACGTCTGGGAAGCAGGACCCCCTCCGCACCGCCAAGGGCCGTGAAGAGGCCCGCGACGCCTACATCCAGCTGGCCATCGGCTACCTGCAGAACGGCAATACCGAGCAGGCCAAGGTGCCGCTGCGCCAGGCCCTGGAGCTGGACTCCTCGAGCGCCGATGCCCACGCCGCGCTGGCCCTGGTCTACCAGCAGGAGATGGAGCCCAAGCTGGCCGAGCAGGAGTACCGCAAGGCGCTGTCCTCGCGTTCGGATGCGCGCATCTGGAACAACTACGGCAGCTTCCTGTACGAGCAGAATCGCGACGACGAGGCCGTCGACGCCTTCCAGAAGGCCGCCGACGACACCCTCTATCCGGAGCGCTCGCGGGTCTTCGAGAACCTCGGCCTGGTCAGCCTCAAGCTGAAGCAGCGCGAGCAGGCCAAGCAGTACTTCGAAAAGGCCCTGCGCCTGAACCGCCGGCAGCCCAGCGCCTTGCTGGAAATGTCGCAGCTGTCCTACGACGATCGCCAGTACGTGCCAGCGCGCGACTACTACAACGAATACCTGAAGCAGGGACAGCAGAACGCCAAGAGCCTGCTGCTGGGCGTGCGGCTGGCGCGGGTCTTTGACGACAAGGACACCGCCGCCAGCTACGGCCTGCAGCTCAAGCGCCTGTATCCCGCATCCCCCGAATACCAGGCATACCAGGCAGAGAAATGATGAAGACGTCGCAGCCAGAAGTCGCCAGCGCAACCCGCGCCAATCCGGGTGAGGCCTTGCGCCAGGCGCGCGAGAGCCGGGGCTGGTCGACCTCGCAGGTGGCCGGTCAACTGAACCTCACCGAGAATTCCCTGCGCCAGCTGGAGCTGGGCAACTTCGACAAGCTGCCGGGCCACACCTTCGCCCGCGGCTACGTGCGCGCCTATGCCAAGCTGCTGGGCATGGACCAGGCGCAGATGGTCAGCGCCTTCGACCAGTACACCGGCACCGACGCCACCGGCAGCAACGTGCAGAGCCTCGGCCGGGTGGCCGAGCCGATGCGCCTGTCGCGCAACCTGCTGCGCCTGTTCAGCCTGCTGCTGCTGGCGATCCTGGTGGGCTTCGGCTACTTCTGGTGGCAGGAGCGCGCCGGGCGCAACCTCGCCGAGAACAGTGGCCTGAACCTGGAGCACGTCGAGGTCGAGAGCGCCGACGGCACCACCGAAGTTCACAGCCTCGACGAGCCCGAAGACCAGGCCGTCGCCGAGGACAAGGCCGCCGCGCCGAGCGAGCCGGCCGGCGATACCGCCGCCGCCGAGCCCGAGCAGGCCGCCGAGGCCCCGGCCAATCCGGCCAGCCCGACCGAGCCCGCGCCCCAGGTGGCCGCACCGGCAGCGCCGGCGGTTCCTGCCGTACCGGCCGCCAATGCCGCCGCCGTGCCCGCTGCTCCTGCCGCGCCGGCTGCCCCGGCGGCTCCGGCCGAGCCTGCCGCTCCGGCTGCTGCGCCCGTGGTCGCTGCGGCCGGCCAGGGCGTGGTCAAGGTGCAGTTCATCGCCGACTGCTGGACCCAGGTCACCGATGCCGACGGCAAGGTCCTGGTCAGCGCGCTCAAGCGCAAGGGCGACTCCATGGAAGTTGCCGCCAAGGTTCCCCTGGAGCTGCGCCTGGGCTTCGCCCGCGGCGCCCAGGTCAGCTACAACGGCCAGCCGGTCGACGTTTCGCCCTATTCCCGTGGCGAGACGGCACGCATGAAGTTGGGTGGTAACTAAAGATGCATTGCGCTTCTCCGATCAAGCGACGCCAGTCCCGCAAGATCTGGGTCGGTTCGGTGCCGGTGGGGGGCGACGCGCCCATCGCCGTGCAGAGCATGACCAACACCGATACGCTGGACGTGGCCGCCACCGTCGCGCAGATCCGCCGCCTGGAAGACGCCGGCGCGGACATCGTGCGCGTCTCGGTGCCGGACATGGACGCGGCGGAGGCCTTCGGCAAGATCAAGCAGCAGGTCCGCGTACCGCTGGTGGCCGATATCCACTTCGACTACAAGATCGCCCTGCGCGTGGCGGAGCTTGGTGTCGACTGCCTGCGCATCAACCCGGGCAACATCGGCCGCGAGGACCGCGTCAAGGCGGTGGTGGACGCGGCCCGCGACAAGAACATCCCGATCCGCATCGGCGTCAACGCCGGTTCCCTGGAGAAGGACCTGCAGAAGAAGTACGGCGAGCCGACCCCCGAGGCCCTGCTGGAATCGGCCATGCGCCACGTCGAGCATCTCCAGCGCCTGGATTTCCAGAACTTCAAGGTCAGCGTGAAGGCCTCCGACGTGTTCATGGCCGTGGCGGCCTACCGCCTGCTGGCCAAGGAAATCGAGCAGCCGCTGCACCTGGGCATCACCGAGGCCGGCGGCCTGCGTTCGGGCACCGTGAAGTCCGCGGTGGGCCTGGGCATGCTGCTGGCCGAGGGCATCGGCGACACCATCCGCATCTCCCTGGCCGCCGACCCGGTGGAGGAGATCAAGGTCGGTTTCGACATCCTCAAGTCCCTGCACCTGCGTTCGCGCGGCATCAACTTCATCGCCTGCCCGAGCTGCTCGCGGCAGAACTTCGACGTGGTCAAGACCATGAACGAGCTCGAAGGCCGCCTCGAAGACCTGCTGGTGCCCATGGACGTGGCCGTGATCGGCTGCGTGGTCAACGGCCCGGGCGAAGCCAAGGAGGCCCACATCGGCCTCACCGGCGGCACGCCGAACAACCTCGTCTACATCGACGGCAAGCCGGCGCAGAAGCTGCAGAACGAAAACCTGGTGGATGAGCTGGAACGGCTGATCCGCGAAAAAGCGGCCGCCAAGGCCGAAGCCGACGCCGCCCTGATCGTGCGCGGCTGACCGCAACAAGGACAACATGTGAGCAAGTCCCTGCAAGCCATTCGTGGCATGAACGACATCCTGCCGGAACAGACCCCGGTATGGCGCTACCTGGAAAACACCTTCGCCGGCCTGCTGGAAGAATACGGCTACAGCGAGATCCGCCTGCCGATCATGGAGTTCACCGAACTCTTCGCCCGCGGCATCGGCGAAGGCACCGACGTGGTCGACAAGGAGATGTACACCTTCCTCGACCGCAACGAGGAGTCGCTGACGCTGCGCCCCGAAGGTACCGCGGGCACCGTGCGGGCCATGCTCGAACATGGCCTGACCGGCGGCGGCCAGGTGCAGAAGCTCTGGTACGCCGGGCCCATGTTCCGCTACGAGAAGCCGCAGAAGGGCCGCTACCGCCAGTTCCACCAGATCGGCGTGGAAGTCTTCAACCTGCCGGGGCCGGACATCGACGCCGAGCTGATCATCCTCACCTGGCGCCTGTGGCAGAAGCTGGGCATGGCCGACGCCGTGACCCTGCAGCTCAACACCCTGGGCTCCAGCGAGGCCCGCGCGCGTTACCGCGAGGCGCTGGTGGCCTACCTGCAGGAGCGCTTCGAGCAGCTCGACGAGGACAGCCAGCGGCGCATGACCACCAACCCGCTGCGCATCCTCGACAGCAAGGTGGAAAGCACCCAGGCGCTGCTGGTCGGCGCGCCGACCCTGCACGACTACCTGGACGAAGAGTCGATCGCCCACTTCGAGGGCCTGAAGGCCCGCCTGGACGCGGTCGGCCTGCGCTACGAGATCAACCAGAAGCTGGTGCGCGGCCTGGACTACTACTGTCGCACCGCCTTCGAATGGGTCACCGACAGGCTCGGCGCCCAGGGCACCGTCTGCGGCGGGGGCCGCTACGACGGCCTGGTCAGCCAGTTCGGCGGCAAGCCGACGCCGGGCGTGGGCTTCGCCATGGGCGTGGAGCGCCTGGTATTGCTGCTGGAGACACTGGGCGTGGTGCCTGCCGAGCTGAAGCGCCCGGCCGACGTCTACGTCTGCGCCTTCGGCGAGCCGGCCGAGCTGGCCGCCCTGGCCCTGGCGGAGAAGCTGCGCAGTGCCGTCCCCGGCATCCGCCTGCTGCTCAACGCCGGCGCCGGCAGCTTCAAGAGCCAGTTCAAGAAGGCCGACAAGAGCGGCGCCCAGTTCGCGCTGATCCTGGGTGACGACGAACTGGCTGCGCGCGTGGTAGGTTTCAAGCCCCTGCGTGGCGAGGGTGAGCAACAGAACATAGCCTGGGAGGCTCTGCCCGAGCACCTGGCAGCCTGCATCCAGCGGGCCTGAGAATCGAGCGGATTAGGAGTATTGGGGTGACCACGCGTACCGAAGAAGAACAACTGGCGGATCTCAAGGACTGGTGGCAGCGCAACGGCATGCCCCTGCTCACCGGTGCCGCGCTGGCGCTGGTGGTGGTGTTCGGCTGGCAGGCCTGGAAGAAGTACCAGGCCAACCAGGCGCAGAACGCCTCCATCCTCTACCAGCAACTGGTCGAAGCCTCGCTGACGCCCTCCGGCCAGCCGGACACCGCGCGCGTCGCCGAGCTGGCCAACAAGCTCACCAGCGAATACGGCGGTACCCACTACGCCCAGTACGGCCGCCTGTTCGTCGCCAAGGTGGCGGTGGACGCCGGCAAGCTGGACGATGCCGCCGGTGAACTGAAGGCGGTGGTCGACAAGCCGGTGGACGCCACCCTCGGCGAGCTGGCCCGCCAGCGCCTGGCCCGTGTCCTGGCCGCCCAGGGCAAGGCCGAGGAAGGCCTGAAGCTGCTGGAAGGCGACGCCGACAAGGCCTACGTCTCCAGCCGCGAGGAGCTCAAGGGCGACCTGCTGGTGCAGCTCAAGCGCACCGACGACGCCCGCAGCGCCTACGAGAAGGCCAAGGCCGCACTGCCTGAGGAGGCCGCCGCCGGCGCCCTGCAGGTGAAGCTCGACGACCTGGCCAAGGGAGGTGCCTAAGATGCTGCGCTGGAAACATGCGGCGCTGCTGGCGCTGACCCTGCTCGCGGTCGGTTGCAGCAGCAACAGCAAGAAGGAACTGCCGCCGGCGGAACTCACCGACTTCAAGGAAGAGGTGCGCCTGGACAAGCAGTGGAGCCGCTCGGTCGGTGACGGCCAGGGCGACCTCTACGAACTGCTGCAGCCGGCCGTGGACGGCTCCAGCATCTATGCCGCTTCCGCCGAAGGCCGCGTCATGGCCATGCAGCGCGAGAACGGCGACGTGATCTGGAAGCAGGACCTCGACGTGCCGGTCTCCGGCGGTGTCGGCGTCGGTGGCGGCCTGGTGCTGGTCGGCACCCTGAAGGGCGACGTCATCGCCCTGAACGCCGCCAACGGCGAGCAGAAGTGGCGTACCCGGGTGCCCAGCGAAGTGCTGGCGGCGCCGGTCGCCGACGGCGACGTGGTGATCGTGCAGACCCAGGACGACAAGCTGATCGCCCTCGACGCCAGCACCGGCAACCAGCGCTGGGTGTACGAGAACACCGTGCCCGTGCTGACCCTGCGCGGCACCGGCGCGCCCATCATCGCCGGGCGCATGGCCATCGCCGGCCTTGCCAGCGGCAAGGTGGTGGCGGTGGACGTGCAGCGTGGCCTGCCGATCTGGGAAACCCGCGTCGCCGTGCCCCAGGGCCGTTCCGAACTGGACCGCGTGGTGGACATCGACGGCGGCCTGACCCTGGTCGACAACGTGATCTACGTGGCCAGCTACCAGGGCCGCGCCGCCGCCCTCGACCTGGCCAGCGGCCGGGTGATCTGGCAGCGCGAAGCCTCCAGCTACGCCGGCGTCGCCGAAGGCATCGGCAGCGTCTACGTCAGCGATGCCAGCGGCACCGTGGAAGCCCTGGACGGGCGCAGCTCGTCCTCGCTGTGGAGCAACGACGCCCTGGCGCGCCGCCAGCTGTCGGCCCCGGCGGTGTTCTCCAGCAACGTGGTGGTGGGCGACCTGGAAGGCTACATTCACCTGCTGAGCCAGGTGGACGGCCGCTTCGTCGGCCGCGAGAAGGTCGACGGCGACGGCGTGCGCGTGCGCCCGCTGGTGGTCGACCGGTGGATGTACGTGTACGGCAACAGCGGCAAGCTGGTCGCCTACACCATTCGCTAAGCTATGTTCTACCTGCCGGCCGCTGTTGGATGACGACAGCGGCCGGCGTGTTTTTTACGAATTCCTGAAATTTCCTGGAGAGCCGCATGGTTCCCGTAATCGCCCTGGTGGGCCGCCCCAACGTCGGCAAGTCCACCCTGTTCAACCGCCTGACCAAGACGCGCGACGCCATCGTCGCCGAGTACGCCGGCCTGACCCGCGACCGCCAGTACGGCGAGGCCAAGTGGCAGGGCAAGAAATTCATCGTCATCGATACCGGCGGTATCACCGGTGACGAGGAAGGCATCGACGCCAAGATGGCCGAGCAGTCGATGCAGGCGATCGAGGAAGCCGATGCGGTGCTGTTCATGGTCGACGCCCGCGCGGGCCTGACCGCTGCCGACGAAATGATCGCCGAACACCTGCGCAAGCGGAACAAGCGCTGCTACCTGGTGGCCAACAAGATCGACACCGTCGACCCGGACATCGCCCGCGCCGAGTTCAGCCCGCTGGGCCTGGGCGACGCCCTGACCATTGCCGCCGCCCACGGCCGTGGCATTACCCACATGCTGCAGACGGCCCTGGGCGAGATGTTCCAGCCCGAGCCCGAGGCGCCGGAAGACAACGACCTGCCGGACGAGCTGGAAGAGGTCGCCGAGGGCGAGGAAGCCAAGCGCATCCCCGGCCCGAGCGAGAAGGACGGCATCAAGATCGCCATCATCGGCCGCCCCAACGTCGGCAAGTCGACCCTGGTCAACCGGATGCTCGGCGAGGAGCGGGTGATCGTCTACGACCAGGCCGGCACCACCCGCGACAGCATCTACATCCCCTTCGAGCGCAACGAAGAGAAGTACACCCTGATCGACACCGCCGGCGTGCGCCGCCGCGGCAAGATCTTCGAGGCGGTGGAGAAGTTCTCGGTCGTGAAGACCCTGCAGGCCATCCAGGACGCCAACGTGGTGATCTTCGTGATGGACGCCCGCGAAGGCGTGGTCGAGCACGACCTCAACCTGCTCGGCTTCGTGCTGGAGACCGGCCGCGCGCTGGTCATCGCGCTGAACAAGTGGGACGGCATGGAGTCCGCCGAGCGCGACTACGTGAAGACCGAGCTGGAGCGCCGCCTGCTGTTCGTCGACTTCGCCGACATCCACTTCATCTCGGCGCTGCACGGCACCGGCGTCGGCCACCTGTACAAGTCGGTGCAGGAATCCTTCCGCTCCGCTGTGACCCGCTGGCCGACCAGCAAGCTGACGCAGATCCTCGAGGACGCGGTGCAGACGCACCAGCCGCCGATGGTCAACGGCCGCCGCATCAAGCTGCGCTACGCCCACCTGGGGGGCGCCAACCCGCCGCTGATCGTGGTCCACGGCAACCAGACCGAGGCGGTGCCCAAGGCCTATACCCGCTACCTGGAGAAGACCTACAGGCGCGTGCTCAAGCTGGTCGGCACGCCGATCCGCATCGAATACAAGGGCGGCGACAACCCCTTCGAAGGCAAGAAGACCCAGCTCACCGAGCGCCAGGTCAACAAGAAGCGCCGGCTGATGTCGCACCACAAGAAGGCCGAGAAGAAGAAGAAGGACAAAAAACGCTAGCGGCAGGCTTCAGGCCACGGGCTGCAGGCTATAAGCTTGGTTGCACCTCCCCGCAGCCTGAAGCTTGTCGCCTGTAGCCATGATCACCAGCAAACTGCCCAACGTCGGCACCACCATCTTCACCCGCATGTCGCAGCTCGCCGCCGAGTGCGGCGCGCTCAACCTGTCCCAGGGCTTCCCCGACTTCGACGGCCCCGTCGCCCTGCGTGAGGCCGTGGCCCGCCACGTCATGGCCGGGCACAACCAGTACTGCCCGATGACCGGCCTGCCGGCGCTGCGCGAGGAGGTGGCGGCCAAGGTCGCGGCCTTCTACGGGCGCAACGCCAGCGCCGACGCCGAGGTGACCATCACCCCCGGCGCCACCGAGGCGATCTTCTGCGCCGTGCAGGCGCTGATCCGCCCGGGCGACGAGGCCATCGTCCTCGACCCCTGCTACGACAGCTACGAACCCTCGGTGGAGCTGGCCGGCGGCCGCTGCGTCCACGTCGCCCTGAGCCTGCCGGACTTCCGCATCGACTGGCAGCGCCTGGCCGACGCCATCACCCCGCGTACCCGCCTGATTTTCCTCAACAGCCCACACAACCCCAGTGGCGCTCTGATCGACCGCGCCGACCTGGACCGCCTGGCGGCGCTGATCCGCGAGCGCGAGATCTACGTCATCAGCGACGAGGTCTACGAGCACCTGATCTACGACGGCGTGCAGCACGCCAGCGTGCTGGCCCACGACGAACTCTACGCCCGCGCCTTCGTGGTCAGCTCCTTCGGCAAGACCTACCACGTCACCGGCTGGAAGACCGGCTACGTGGTGGCGCCGCCGGCGCTGTCGGCGGAAATGCGCAAGATCCACCAGTACGTGAACTTCTGCGGCGTCACCCCGCTGCAGTGGGCGCTGGCCGACTTCATGGCCGCGCACCCGGAGCACCTGCGCGAGCTGCCGGGCTTCTACCAGGGCAAGCGCGACCTGTTCTGCGACCTGCTGGGGCGCTCGCGCTTCAGCTTCCAGCGCGCCGCCGGTACCTACTTCCAGGTGGTCGACTACTCGGCGATCCGCCCGGACCTCGACGACGTCGCCATGGCCGAGTGGCTGACCCGCGAGCATGGCGTGGCGGCCATCCCGGTGTCGGTGTTCTACCAGCAGGCCCCGGCGGACATGCGCCTGGTGCGCTTCTGCTTCGCCAAGAAAGAGGAGACGCTGCGCCAGGCGGCGGACAAGCTATGCGCGATCTGAGCCAACTACCCGACCTCAAGCTGGCCCTGGTGCAGACCACCCTGGCCTGGCACGACGCGCCGGCCAACCGCGCGCACTTCGACGCGCTGCTGGAACAGGCCCGCGGCGCCGACATCGTCATCCTCCCGGAGATGTTCACCACCGGCTTCTCCATGGACTCCGAGGCCCTGGCCGAGGCGGAGGAGGGCGAGACCTACGCCTGGCTGCGCCACCAGGCCGCGCGGCTGGACGCGGTGGTGACCGGCAGCGTCATCATCCGCACCGCCGACGGCAGCCACCGCAACCGCCTGCTCTGGGCCCGCCCGGACGGCGAAATCCTCCACTACGACAAGCGCCACCTGTTCCGCATGGCCGGCGAGCACAAGCACTACACCCCGGGCGAGCGCCAGGTGCTGCTGGAATGGAAGGGCTGGCGGGTGCGCCCGCTGGTCTGCTACGACCTGCGCTTCCCGGCCTGGAGCCGCGATGCCCAGGACACCGACCTGCTGCTCTACACCGCCAACTGGCCGGCCGCCCGGCGCCTGCACTGGAACCGCCTGCTGCCGGCCCGGGCCATCGAGAACCTGTGCTACGTGGCGGCGGTGAACCGCGTCGGCGAGGACGGCAAGGGCCACGCCTATGCCGGCGACAGCCAGGTGCTGGACTTCCAGGGCGAACCGCTGCTGGAAGCGGCCAACGGCGACGGCGTGTTCCACGCCAGCCTCTCGGCCCAGGCGCTGGCCGCCTACCGCGAACGCTTCCCGGCCTACCTCGACGCCGACCGCTTCGTCATCGAGCCCTGGATGGGACGCCTGTAGGCGCGGGCAGCGCAGGGCGAATAACCGTTCGCGGTTATCCGCCGCCGGCCGGAACGCCAGTGCCCGAGGATAACGGCGGATAACGCCGTAGGCGTTATGCGCCCTACGGGTGGAATGGCGCAGGCGTAGGGCGAATAACCGTTCGCGGTGATCCGCCGCCGGCCGGAACGCCAGTGCCCGAGGACAACGGCGGATAACGCCGTAGGCGTTATGCGCCCTACGGGTGGAATGGTGCAGGCGTAGGGCGAATAACCGTTCGCGGTTATCCGCCGCCGGCCGGAACACCGATGCCGGGGCCAATGGCGGATAACGCCAGGGGATGGCATGGCGTAGGAGCGGATCTTATCCGCGAATCGCGCCTTAACCTCCGGCCGCGATGGACTGTCAGGACGCCACCAGCAACCCCACGATACGCCGGTGCAGGTTGCCCAGCGGGGTGAAGTGCGCCGGGTCGATATGGTTGGAGTTCTGCTCCAACTGCACCAGGCGCATGCCGCCGGAGACCTGCCCGCGCAATTCCTCGTAGGCGGCGATGACTTCCTCCGCCAGGGCCCGGGCGTGCTCCGGCACCTGGTCCAGGCTGTAGCGCCGGACGCGGGCGTTGTCGTAGTAGCCGGCGGCCTCGCCCAGGTCGACGCCCAGCCAGGCGCCGGTATCGCGCAGCACCGCCTCGCCGAGGTCCTCGTGGAACACCGCCCTGACCGAGGGCAGGTTACGCAGGAAGCGGATGTACAGCGCCATCACCTGCAGGAAGCTCTTGAGCACCGTGTCGTGGCCGGCCGCCTCGTCGCCGTTCAGCTCGGCCAGGCCGCGGGTCGACATGAGCACGTCGATGGGGTTGCGGAAGGTGAAGACGTAGTGCGAGCGGTAGAAGTGCCGGCAATGGAATTCGAACAATTGCTGGCAGGTGCGCGCGGCCTCGTGGGGGTTGACCACGATCTTGCTGCCGACGTAGCGGTAGTGCCGGGCGAGGCGGGCCAGGTAGTGCTGCCAGGGGGCGTCCTGCTCGAACAGCGGCGGGCAGAAGCTGCTCTTGTTCTCCTGGTTGCCCCAGGACCTGTGCATGGCGTTGTAGCGCGCGGCGAAGTCCGGGGTGCCCGGGTCGTCCTGCAGCGCCGGTTCGCCGAGGAGGAAGATTTCCGGCGAGCTGTTCAGGGCGTTCTGGAATACGGTGGTACCGCTGCGTGCCGCGCCGATGACGAACAGGCCGCAGTCGTCCGGCGGCGCGATGCCGGGGGCCTCTGCCGTGGGTGATTCCTCGCGCTGTGGGTTGGGCTTGAGCACCTGCCAGAGGCGTTGCGGCGTGGACAGCATTCTCTGCTCCGTTTTTCTTCTTGTCGGGGACCCGCGCAGCAGAGAGTAAGGGCCCATGGGCGGCCGCGGCAAGCCTCCGCGGCCATCCCGGCGGGCGCCCTCAGTAGGCGCTCGCCGCATCCAGCCGGTGGATGTCCTCCTGGCTCAGCTGCAGCCGCGTCGCCGCGACCAGGTCCGGCAGCTGTTCGAGGCTGGAGGCGCTGGCGATGGGCGCGGTGATGCCGGGGCGGGCGATCAGCCAGGCCAGGGCCACCTGGGCCGGGGTGGCGTCGTATTCCTCGGCCACCTCGTCCAGGGCCACGAGGATGGTCACGCCGCGTTCGTTCAGGTAGCCCTTGACCTTGTCCGCCCGCGCCGGGCTCTTGTCCAGGTCGGCCTCGCTGCGGTACTTGCCGCTGAGGAAGCCGCCGGCCAGGCCGTAGTAGGGGATGACGCCGATGCCCAGCTCGCGCACCGTCGGTTCCAGGCGCGTTTCGTAGTCGGCGCGGTCGTAGAGGTTGTAGTTCGGCTGCAGGCTCTGGTAGCTGGGCAGGTGCAGGCGTTCGGCCACCTCGCGGGCCTCGCGCAGGCGCCGGCCGTCGTAGTTGGAGGCGCCTATGACGCGCACCTTGCCCTTCGCCACCAGTTCGGCGTAGGCGCCCAGGGTTTCCTCCAGGGAGGTGTGGGTGTCGTCGCAGTGGGACTGGTAGAGGTCGATGTAGTCGGTCTGCAGGCGCTGCAGCGAGCGCTCCACGGCCTGTTCGATATAGGCCGCGGAAAGGCCCTTGTGGCCATTGCCCATGTCCATGCCGACCTTGGTGGCGATGATCATCCTGCCGCGGTTGCCGCGCTGCTTCATCCACTTGCCGATGATGGCCTCGGATTCGCCGCCCTTGTGCCCGGGCACCCAGCGCGAGTACACGTCGGCGGTGTCGATGCAGTTCAGCCCGGCGTCCAGCAGGGCATCGAGCAGACGGAAGGAAGTCGCCTCGTCGGCGCTCCAGCCGAAGACGTTGCCGCCGAACACCAGCGGCGCAATGGCCAGCCCGGAGTGGCCCAGTTCGCGAGAGTTCACCTGTCACTTCTCCATACTGCGGTGTGGTTGAACCAGCATAGACCCTAGGAGACTGTTGACAGCCAAGTCTGACGTTGAGCATATTCGGTGCCTGATTCGCGCAACGGACTTCCCATGTTCGCCAACTTCGACCACTCGCTGCCGCTCCCGGGCTCCTTCGCCCCGGCCTGCGCGTGCGTCGCCGTTGCCAAGAAATCCAAGAAACAGTCGCTCATTTGACCGGGGCGCGCTGTCCCGTCAGATGGGCTGACAGGACAACCAGGCGCCAGGTCGATCTCTCCCCCGCTTGCATCCCGCACCCTCCCTGACGGCGACCAGACGGTCAGCCACAAGGAGTTTTTCGCATGTCTACGTTTCGTGGGATCTGGGTGGCCCTGGCCACGCCCTTCCGTGCCGGGGAAATCGATTTCGCCGCCCTGCAAGGCCTGGTGGGCCGGCTGCTGGAGGACGGCGTCGCCGGCTTCGTGGTCTGCGGCACCACCGGCGAGGCCGCCGCGCTCAGCCATGAGGAGCAGCTGGCGGTGCTCGACGCCGTGCTCCAGTGGGTGCCGCCGCAGCAGGTGATCATGGGCCTGGCCGGCAACAACCAACGCGAGCTGCTGGCCTTCCAGCAGGACGTCCAGCGTCGCCCCGTGGCCGGCCTGCTGGTGCCGGCGCCTTATTACATCCGCCCCTCGCAGCAGGGCCTGGAAGCGTTCTTCCAGGCGGTCGCCGACGCTGCCACCGTGCCGCTGGTGCTCTACGACATTCCCTACCGCACCGGCGTGCGCATCGAGCGCGAGACCCTGCGGCGCATCGTCCGCCATCCCCGCATCGCGGCGGTCAAGGATTGTGGCGGCGACCTCGAGACCACCCTGGCGCTGATCGCCGACGGCAACGTCGAAGTGCTGGCCGGCGAGGACCTGCAGATCTTCGCCAACCTGTGCCTGGGCGGTGCCGGGGCCATCTCCGCGTCCGCCCACGTGCGCGCCGACCTCTACGTGCGGATGCAGCGCCAGGCGGAGGCGGGCGACCTGGCCGGGGCGCGGGCGACCTTCCAGCGCCTGCTGCCGTGGATGCAGGCCGCCTTCGCCGAGCCCAACCCGGCGCCCGTGAAGGCCGCCCTGGCCTTGCAGGGGCTGATCGCCGACGAACTGCGCGAGCCCATGCAGCCTTGCTCGGCGGCCACGGTGGAACGCCTGCGCGGCGTGCTGGCGGCATTGGCCGACTAGGCGGGGGAGGGCCGCCGGTGGCGCTTTGCTCTATGATGGCGGCCTGTCTCACCGGGAATACGAAGATGTCCGACGAAACCCTCTACCTGCTGGACCAGCTCGAGCTGACCGACATGCTCGAACTGGACGGCCTGCACGCCTGGGAATTCAGCCTCGACGAGGACCTGCTGGACCGCGCCGAGATCGCCGCCGAAGCCGGCCAGGCCTTCGCCAGCGAAGACGTGGTGCTGCGCGTGGAAGCGGTCGACGGCCGCGACAAGCGGCGCTGGCAGTTCACCTACAACGAGGTGATGGAAGCGCAGTACGAGGCCAGCGACGATAGCTGGACGCTGCAGTCCGAGGGCAGCGAGCACCGCCTGCGCTGCCTGGGCGCGCTGAGCGCCAGCGGCGACGACGAATAGCATTTCCCTGGCTGGCCCGTTGGGCGCTTCCGGGCGATCGGTACCGCGCATGACCTGTAGTGTGCTGTAGTATGTTGCAGTGATACACACTACAGCCGAGGTGTTCCATGCCCGTAATGTCCCTGCGCCTGTCGGATGATCAGTCCGATACCCTCGCCAGGCTTGCCCAGGCGACCGGCCGCAGCAAGAACTTCCTTGCCGCCCAGGCACTGGACGAATACCTTGCCCGGGAGGCCTGGCAGATCGGCGAAATCCAGCAGGCCATCGTAGAAGCCGATGCCGGCGACTTCGCCAGTGAGGCAGAAGTCGAAGCGGTTCTGAACAAGTGGACGCGCAATGCAGGTTGAGTGGCTGCGCAAAGCGCTGCAGAACCTCGACGACGAAGCCGCCCATCTCGCTCAGCACAATCCGGCCGCCGCACGTGACTTCGTCGCTGCGGTGTTCGACGACATCGAACAACTGGCTCTCCATCCTGCGATAGGGCGCGAGGGCCGGGTGCCCGGTACCCGCGAATGGCCTATGCCCGGCCACCCCTACCTGATCCCCTATCGCGTTCGCGGCGGACGATTGCAAATCCTGCGCATCTTCCACACCCGGCGCCTGCCTCCCGAGCGCTGGTAGCCTTCGGCACGAAAAAGGGGCCCAAAGGCCCCTTTTTCACATCACCGGCACTCAGGCGGCTTTCGCCTGGCCCAGGGTCACGGCGCGGTTCAGCGCGCTGAACAGGGCGCGGAAGCTGGCGGTGGTGATGTTCTCGTCGATGCCGATGCCGTGCAGCGAGCGGCCGCCTTCCACGCGCAGCTCGATGTAGGCCGCCGCGCGGGCGTTGGTGCCGGCGCCGATGGCGTGCTCGTTGTAATCCATGATCTCGACCTCCACCGGAAGCGCGGCGACCAGGGCTTCCAGGGTGCCCTTGCCCTTGCCGTGCCAGCGGTGCTGCTCGCCCTTGTGCACCACGTCGATGTCGATGGCGCAGATGCCGTTCTCTTCCTGCAGACGGTAGTTCTTCAGGGCGAACGGCGACACCGCTTGCAGGTACTCGCTCTGCAGCAGGCCGTAGATCTGCTCGGCGGTCATTTCCAGGCCGAGACGGTCGGTCTCGTTCTGCACCACCTGGCTGAACTCGATCTGCATGCGGCGCGGCAGGCTGATGCCGTATTCCTGCTCGAGCAGGAAGGTGATGCCGCCCTTGCCCGACTGGCTGTTGACGCGGATGACCGCCTCGTAGCTGCGGCCGATGTCGGCCGGGTCGATCGGCAGGTAGGGCACTTCCCACACGGCGTCGTCCTTCTGCTGGGCGAAGCCCTTGCGGATGGCGTCCTGGTGGGAGCCGGAGAAGGCGGTGTGGACCAGGTCGCCGACGTATGGGTGGCGCGGGTGCACCGGGATCTGGTTGCACTCTTCCACCACCTTGCGCACGGCGTCGATGTCGGAGAAGTCCAACCCCGGGTTGACGCCCTGGGTGTACATGTTCAGCGCCATGGTCACCAGGCAGAGGTTGCCGGTGCGCTCGCCGTTGCCGAACAGGCAGCCTTCGACACGGTCGGCGCCGGCCATCAGCGCCAGTTCCGAGGCGGCCACGCCGGTGCCGCGGTCGTTGTGGGTGTGCAGGCTGATGATCACGCTGTCGCGCTTGTCGATGTGGCGGCCGAACCACTCGATCTGGTCGGCGTAGTTGTTCGGCGTGGCGCACTCGATGGTGGCCGGCAGGTTGAGGATCAGGCGGTTGGCCGGGGTCGGCTGGAACACGTCGATCACCGCGTTGCACACCTCGACGGCGAAGTCGGTCTCGGTGGAGCTGAAGACTTCCGGCGAGTACTCGAAGCCCCACTGGGTCTCGGGTGCGGCGGCGGCCAGGCGCTTGATGGTCTTGCCGGCGGCGATGGCGATCTGCTTGACGCCTTCCTTGTCCTGGTTGAAGACGATCTTGCGGAAGCTCGGCGCGCAGGCGTTGTAGTAGTGCACGATGGCGCGCTTGGCGCCCTTCAGCGACTCGAAGGTGCGCTCGATGAGGTCGTCGCGGGCCTGGGTCAGCACCTGGATGGTGACGTCATCGGGAATGTGGCCACCCTCGATCAGCTCGCGGACGAAGTCGAAGTCGGTCTGCGAGGCGGACGGGAAGCCCACTTCGATTTCCTTCAGGCCCACCTGCACCAGGCACTTGAAGAAGCGCATCTTCTTCTCGGCGTCCATCGGCTCGATCAGCGACTGGTTGCCGTCGCGCAGGTCAGTGCTCAGCCAGATCGGCGCCTGGTCGATGATCTTGTCCGGCCAGGTGCGGTCGGGCAGGGTGATCGGGGTGAAGGGGCGGTATTTCTTCGACGGGTCTTTGAGCATGGTCATGGGCGGAATCCTTGTTCTTCCGGGCCAGCGGCGGCCCTGCGCGGTAGAAAGATGAAGAGGTGAAGCCGGGAAACGGATTCAGCCACGCAGTCGCGGGCTGACCAGGCGCAGGCAGGCGTGTTGGCGAAGCAGGATGAGGGTGTGTGCGGTTTTCATAGCGCCCACCCTAGTGCGCTTTGGGGGTTGATGGCAAGCATTGTGAGAAAATTGGTAGAAATCGTCGATCAATAAAACTAAACGAGATTTTATGCTCGTATGTGAGCTTTATTGCGCAAGGAATTGCGAGGCGGTTTTTCTGCTTTACTCTCCGATGCGTCTCCATGCCGCACAGCATTGAGCCATCGGCGAATTGCGCCCGCCGGCCCGGCAGGGTAAAACGCCGCCAATCGATTCGGGGACTTCCAGTGACAGGTCGCAGACGGCGAGGCACAGGACAAGGCACGGGCATCTGGCTGGCGCTGTTCGCCATGCTGATGATCCACCTCGGCCCGCTGCTGTCGCAGTCCATGCCCATGGACCACCCCATGCCGGCCATGGCCGGCATGGAAGACATGGCCTGCTCCGAACAGATGCGCGGCGGCCACCACGGGGCCGATGCCGCGCAGCAGGGCTTCTCCGCCGACCACTTCATGGAGAAGTGCGGCTACTGCGGCCTGCTGCTCCACAGCCCGGCGCTGGAAACCCCGCGCCTGGCGCTCTCCGCCGACCTGCCCGGGGCCGCCCCGGCGCCCCAGGTCGTCATCGAACAAGCCATCCCGCCTTCGCCGATCTTCCCCGGCGCCCGTTCGCGCGCGCCGCCGTCCATGACCGCCTGACCTTTCTTTCGCCGTAGCCAGCGCAAGCGCCATCGCGCAGGGGAACCTTCCTCCGCGCGCGTCCGCCGTGCCTGGCCAGAAGAACATCGTCATCGATCATGGAAAACCGCATGTCCAGAACCTTCCTGCGCGGGCGCGTTCGCCCGGCACGCCTGCGCACCCTTTGCGCACTGACCGCCCTCGGCGGCATCGTCGGCCTGACCCCGTCCGTACGCGCCGATGAGGCCGACGACCCGCACGCCGGCCATCAAGCCATCGAACTGCAG
The DNA here is from genome assembly GCF_036231725.1 of Pseudomonas sp. JH-2. NCBI lineage: Bacteria > Pseudomonadati > Pseudomonadota > Gammaproteobacteria > Pseudomonadales > Pseudomonadaceae > Pseudomonas > Pseudomonas sp. JH-2. Next base: position 39,864 of record NZ_JAZAQP010000004.1, read on the forward strand.
CCCAGCGTCATCACCGCGGTGGCGCAGAGCTCGCCGCTGACCGTGGTCACCGACCCGAAGCAGGCGCGCCAGCCGATCCCGGCCAGCGACGGCGCCGACTACCTGAAGACCATCCCCGGCTTCTCCGCCATCCGCAACGGCGGCACCAATGGCGACCCGGTATTGCGCGGCATGTTCGGCTCGCGGCTGAACATCCTCACCAACGGCGGCGTCATGCTCGGCGCCTGCCCGGCACGGATGGACGCCCCCACCTCCTATATCTCCCCGGAGACCTACGACCGGCTCACCGTGGTCAAGGGCCCGGAAACCGTGATCTGGGGCCCCGGCGCCTCGGCCGGGACCATCCGCTTCGACCGTGATCCGGAGCGCTTCGGCGAGCTGGGCACGCGGATAAACGGCAGCCTGGTGGCCGGCTCCAACGGCCGCTTCGACCGCGTGCTGGACGCCGCCGCCGGCGGCCCCGAAGGCTACCTGCGCTTCACCGGCAACCGCTCGCAGTCCGACGACTACGAGGACGGTGGCGGCAACACCGTGCCCTCGCGCTGGAACAAGTGGAACGGCGACGTCGCCCTGGGCTGGACGCCGGACGCCGACACCCTGGTCGAGCTGACCGCCGGCAAGGGCGACGGCGAGGCGCGCTACGCCGGGCGCGGCATGGATGGCTCGCAGTTCAAGCGCGAGAGCCTCGGCCTGCGCTTCGAGAAGTCCAACCTCGGCGGGGTGCTCGACAAGCTGGAGGCGCAGGTCTACTACAACTACGCCGACCACGTGATGGACAACTACAGCCTGCGCACCCCCTCGGGCACCGGCATGATGGCCGGGCCCATGGCTTCCAACGTCGACCGCCGCACCCTCGGCGGGCGCCTGGCGGCGACCTGGCGCTGGGACGACTTCAAGCTGATCTCCGGCGTCGACGCCCAGAGCAGCGAGCACCGCCAGCGCAGCGCCATGGGCATCGGCGCCTACGACGAGGTGCCGTGGAACAAGGATGCGGCCTTCCACAACTACGGCGCCTTCGGTGAGCTGACCTGGTACGCCGCCGAGCGCGACCGGGTGATCGGCGGCGCGCGCCTGGACCGCGCCTCGGCCAAGGACTACCGGCAGACCCTCGGCTCGGGGATGATGACGCGGCCCAACCCGACCGCCGACGACACCCGCGCCGATACCCTGCCCAGCGGCTTCCTGCGCTACGAGCACGACCTGGCGGGTTCGCCCACCACCCTCTATGCCGGCCTCGGCCACGCGCAGCGCTTCCCCGACTATTGGGAGCTGTTTTCCCCGAACATGGGGCCGGCCGGCTCGGCCAACGCCTTCGACGCCATCAAGCCGGAGAAGACCACCCAGCTCGACTTCGGCGCCCAGTACGAGGGCGAGAAGCTCAAGGCCTGGGCTTCGGGCTACGTCGGCGAGATCCGCGACTACATCCTCTTCACCTACCGCAGCGGCGGCATGATGGGTTCAACGTCCCAGGCGACCAACGTGGACGCACGCATCATGGGCGGTGAAGTGGGCGCGGCCTACCAGCTGACGCCGAACTGGAAGACCGACGCGACCCTGGCCTACGCCTGGGGCAAGAACACCACGGACGACCGCGCGTTGCCGCAGATGCCGCCGCTGGAAAGCCGCCTGGGCCTGACCTACGAGCAGGGCGACTGGAGCGCCGGGGCGCTGTGGCGCCTGGTGGCGAAGCAGGGGCGGGTGGCCGAGGGGCAGGGCAACGTGGTCGGCCAGGACTTCGACGAGAGCGCCGGCTTCGGCGTCTTCTCGCTCAACGCCGCGTACCGCGTGAACAAGCACTTCAAGGTCAGCACCGGCGTCGACAACCTGTTCGACAAGGACTACGCCGAGCACCTCAACCTCGCCGGCAACGCCGGCTTCGGCTACCCGGCGGACGATCCCCAGGCGATCCGCGAGCCGGGCCGTACGTTCTGGACCAAGGTGGACTTCAGCTTCTGAGCACCGCCGGCTTGAGTGGGGGCGCGAAGCGGCTATGCTGCCCGTGCCCTCGACGTTGCCGCCCGGCGTTGTGCCGGGAGGCCCATGAGATCGTTAGGAGTTCCAACATGCGCAAGACCCTCCTGGCCCTGGCGGCCATGCTGTCCTTCTCCACCCCGCTGCTGGCCCACGAATACAAGGCCGGCGACCTCGACGTCGAGCACCCCTGGTCGCTGCTGCTGCCGGCCAACTCGGAGAACGGCGCGGCCTATTTCGTCGTGCACAACCACGGCAAGGCGGCCGACCGCCTGCTCGGCGCCGACACCGAGCGTGCGGCCAGCGCCGAGGTCCACGAGCACCAGATGAAGGACGGCATGATGAAGATGCAGAAGGTCGAGGGCGTGGACATTCCCGCCGGCGGCACCGTCACCTTCGCCCCCGGCCACTACCACCTGATGCTGCTTGGCCTGAAGAAGCCGCTGGCCGACGGCGAGCGCTTCCCGCTGACCCTGCACTTCCAGCAGGCCGGCGACCTCAAGGTGGAGGTCGAGGTGCAGAAGCAGGCACCCGAGGGCGGTGACCACGGCATGTCCGGCCACGATATGTCGGGCCATGACATGCCCGGGATGAAGATGAACTGACCGTCCGGCCGGCCGTGTGCCGGCCTTTCCCCAGGGTGGGAAAATGGAACGGGACCGATTCCGGCCCGAGCAGCGGCCATCCGTGTGGCCGGGAGGTGAGCATGGGCACTGTCCGCAGCGCCGCCATGGTGGCGGCTGCCGTTCTGCTGGCCGCCTGCAGCCAGTCCGGGCTGCGCAACGACCAGTTGCCCCTCGACCAGCACCTGGAACGTCTCGGCTACCGGCAGGGCGAGGCGGTGAAGTCGATCCCGGTGTGGGAAACCCAGGGCTGGGAATACCTCGACAAGGGCCACATCGTCCTCGGCCAGGCGCCCGGCCGGCGCTACCTGGTGGCCTTCTCCTCGCCCTGCGACAACCTGTCGTTCAGCAACCGCCTGAACATCAGCAGCACGGTGGGGGCGGTGACCAAGCTCGACCGCATTCTCTCGTACGACTCGACCGGCATCCCCGAGCCTTGCCTGATCGGCGAGCTCTACCGCCTGGAGCGTGTTTCCACCCGCGCGGAATGAGCCTCAGGGCTTGAAGGCGCCGATGAATATCGCCGGGTCGACGCGGGCGTCGTTGAGGCTGACGTTCCAGTGCATGTGCGGCCCGGTGGCCCGGCCGGTGGCGCCCACGCGGCCGACCACGCCGCCGCGCGGCACCTGGTCGCCGAGCTTCACGTCGATCTTCGACATGTGGCAGAACATGCTGATGAAGCCCTGGCCATGGTCGACGAACACGGTGTTGCCGTTGAAGAAGTAGTTGCCGATCAGGATCACCTTGCCCGCCGCCGGGGCCTTGATCGGCGTGCCGGCGGGCACCGCGAAGTCCAGCCCGGAATGCGGGTTGCGCTCCTCGCCGTTGAAGAAGCGGCGCAGGCCGAAGGGGCTGGACAGCGGGCCGTTCACCGGCTTGTCCAGCACCAGGTTGCTCGGCGTGCCGGGGCTGAAGCTGCGGTAGGCGGCGGTCTGCTCGGCCAGTTCGCGGTTGATGCGCTTGAGGTCCTCGGGCAGCGGGTTGACCTGGCGGGTGTTCTTCAGGGTGATGCGCTGTTCGCGGTAGTGCTTGGCGCCGACCTGGAAGGCCAGGCTGCGGCTGGCGCCGGCCTGCTTCACCTGGATCTGCTGCGTACCCGGCTTGACGCTCAGCGGGATGCCGACCACGGCGATCCAGTCGCGGCCTTCCTCGCGCACCACCAGCACCGGCTTGCCCTGGTAGCTGGCGCTCGGCGCCGGCCCCGCGCTGCCCAGCTGGACCACGGCGACGCCGCCGGGCACCGGCTTGTTCAGGGTTCGGCTGATGAAGCCCTCGGCATGGGCGGGCAGGGCGAGCAGGGCGGCGAACAGCAGGCAGAAGACGCGGAACATGGGCTTTCCGTAAATCCGGTAAAGCCGGCAGTCTACATGGCACGAACCTGGGGCGTATAACCGTTCGCGGTGATTCATCCGGTGTGCCAGCGCCTGTAGGAACAATGTCCATTGGGTTCCCGCATTCGCGGGAATGGCGAGGATGGTGGTTCGTAGGGCGCATAACGCCCAGGCGTTATCCGCCGCGGCCGTCGGGCACCGGCATTCCGGCCAACGGCGGATAACCGCGAACGGTTATTCGCCCTACGGTCGAGCACGGACGTAGGAGCGGACTCCGTCCGCGATTCCTCCGGCAGGGCCGGCGCCCGGTCGGGCATGGCGATAGGTGCGTGGTTCGCACGTGGAGCCGCCTGGGCGTGAGGTCAGGCGGCGGATAACGCCTGGGGCGTTATGCGCCCTACGCCCTGATTAGCCAGGCTCGCGCCTACGAAGAGCCAGGGAAGCTGTGCAACTGCTGGCGCCACAGCGCTTCCAGCGGCTGCACCTGGGCTGGGCCGTAGAGCGCCGCTTGCTCGCCGCGGTGCCAGGCCCACAGCTGGTCGCCGTAGTCGTAGTGCCACCATTCGCTGGACAGGTTGCTGAAGCCGGCCTCGCGCATCACGTTGAACAGCAGCCGGCGGCGGTCGCGGATGGCGCGGCCGTGGTCGTCGCTCGCGTCTTCGTAATGGCGGGTATAGGAACGCGGGGTGGCCTCGTCGAACAGGCTGCCCATGTCCAGCCAGCGGCCGTCGCGGTCGCACAGGGTGATGTCGACGGCGCCGCCGGTCAGGTGCGGGCTCGGCGCTTCGGCGCGGGTGCTGGGCGGGGCGACGAACTCGCGGGTGCGCCGCGTCAGCTCCTCGGGCGCAGCGTCCGGTTCATGCTGGCGGAGGATTTCGTAGAGGGTGTCATAAAGATGCTGCTGTACTGCGAACGGCCGCCAGGCGTCCAGCACCACCAGGCGCAGGCCGTCGGGCAGCAGCCGCGCCGCCCGCAGCAGGCGCTCGAACACCCCGGCGCGGGCGTGGCATTCGGCCGGGGCGTTGGGGACGCCCAGGCGGTGGTAGGCCGGCCAGACCAGGAAGCCCTGGCTGGTGCCGAGGGCCTCCAGGGGCTCGCCGCATTCGACGATGGGCATGCGGAAGGCCGCGGCCCAGTCCGGTTCCGGCGCTTCGGGGATGGCGGCGAGCAGGTCGGTCACGGCGGTCAGTCCAGCAGCGAGAGGGTTACCGGGGCCTGGTGGTTGTCTTCCACGCGCACCTCCAGCTGGCCTTCGCCCAGTTTCGCGGTCAGGCGCTGGCCGGGCTGGGCCTGGGCGGCGCGGCGGATGGCCTGGCCGCGCTCGTCGAGGAGGATGCTGTAGCCGCGCCCGAGGGTGGCCAGCGGGCTGACGATGTGCAGGCTCTGGGCCAGGCCGTCGAGGCGCTGGCGGCGCTCGCGGAGGATCGCCCGGGTGGCGTGGGGCAGGCGCGCGGCCAGGCTGTCGAGCTTCTGCCGCAGCAGCGCCAGGGCGCGGCCCGGGTGCTGCGCCTGCAGGCGCGTCTGCAGGCGGCCGATACGCTCCTGGCGCACCTGCAGCTGGCGCTCGAAGGCGCGGCGCAGGCGCATGTCCAGGTCATCCAGGCGCTGGGCCTGCTGGCGCAGGCGCTCGCCGGGGTGGCGCAGGCGCCGGGCGGTGCCTTCCAGGCGCAGGCGCTCGCGGGTCAGGCGGTCCTGGATGCGCAGGATCAACCGCCGGCGCAGGCTGTCCAGGCGCTGCTGCAGGTCGCCGGCGTGGGGCGCCAGCAGCTCGGCGGCGGCCGAGGGCGTGGGGGCGCGGACGTCGGCGACGAAATCGCTGATGGATACGTCGGTCTCGTGGCCCACGGCGCTCACCACCGGGGTGGCGCAGGCGGCGATGGCGCGGGCCACGGCTTCCTCGTTGAAGCACCAGAGGTCTTCCAGCGAGCCGCCGCCGCGGGCCAGGATGATGGCGTCGAAGCCGCGCGCGTCGGCCAGCTGCAGGGCGCGGACGATCTGCGCGGTGGCCTCGCGGCCCTGCACCGCGGTGGGCACCAGGGTCAGCCGGACCTGGGGCGCGCGGCGGCGGAACACGCTGATGATGTCGCGGATCACCGCGCCGGTGGGCGAGCTGACGATGCCGATGCGCTGCGGGTGGGCCGGCAGCGGCCGCTTGCGTTCGGCGGCGAACAGGCCCTCGGCGGCGAGCTTCTGCTTCAGCGCTTCGAAGGCCAGGCGCAGGGCGCCGTCACCGGCCGGCTCGACCGCGTCGGCGATCAGTTGGTAGTCGCCGCGACCCTCGAACAGCGAGACCTTGCCTCGCACCTTGACCGCCAGGCCGTCGCGCAGGGCCTGGCGCACCCGCAGGGCGTGCTGGCGGAACAGCGCGCAGCGCACCTGGGCGTTGCCGTCCTTCAGGGTGAAATAGATGTGCCCGGAGGCGGGGCGGGCGAGGTTGGAGATCTCGCCTTCCACCCACACCTGCGGGAACACGTCCTCCAGGAGCTGGCGGGCGCGCTGGTTGAGCTGGCTGACGGTCAGCACCTCGCGGTCGAGGCCCAGCCGTTGGAAAGGGTCATTGAACATGGCGCTGGATGATAAGCCCGGGGCCTTGCCGAGGGCCAGCGCGAAACCCGCGAATCCAGCGCTCGGGCGCGTTGAGCCCGAGCGTGAAGCTGGGGTATAATGCCGCGCTTCCATTTTCCCGTGTGGGAGCCCTCGCCATGCTGCGCATCAGCCAAGAAGCCCTGACGTTCGACGACGTCCTCCTCATCCCCGGTTACTCCGAGGTCCTGCCCAAGGACGTGAGTCTGAAGACTCGCCTGACCCGGGGCATCGAACTGAACATCCCGCTGGTGTCCGCCGCCATGGATACCGTGACCGAATCCCGCCTGGCCATCGCCATGGCGCAGGAAGGCGGTATCGGCATCATCCACAAGAACATGGGCATCGAGCAGCAGGCTGCCGAAGTGCGCAAGGTCAAGAAGCACGAGACCGCCATCGTTCGTGACCCGGTCACCGTGACCCCCTCGACCAAGATCATCGAGCTGCTGCAGATCGCCCGCGAGTACGGCTTCTCCGGCTTCCCGGTGGTGGAAGAGGGCGAGCTGGTGGGCATCGTCACCGGCCGCGACCTGCGCGTGAAGCCGAACGTCGGCGACAGCGTGGCGGCGATCATGACGCCCAAGGACAAGCTGATCACCGCCCGCGAAGGCACCGCCCTGGAGGAGATCAAGGCCAAGCTGTACGAGAACCGCATCGAGAAGATGCTGGTGGTCGACGAGCAGTTCCGCCTCACCGGCCTGGTCACCTTCCGTGACATCGAGAAAGCCAAGACCTACCCGCTGGCGTCCAAGGACGAGCAGGGCCGCCTGCGCGTCGGCGCCGCCGTCGGCACCGGCGCCGATACCGGCGAGCGCGTCGCCGCGCTGGTCGCCGCCGGCGTCGACGTGGTGGTGGTGGACACCGCCCACGGCCACTCCAAGGGTGTGATCGACCGCGTGCGCTGGGTGAAGGAAACCTTCCCGCAGGTCCAGGTGATCGGCGGCAACATCGCCACCGGCGAAGCCGCCAAGGCCCTGGCTGACGCCGGCGCCGACGCGGTCAAGGTCGGCATCGGCCCGGGCTCCATCTGCACCACCCGCATCGTCGCCGGTGTCGGCGTACCGCAGATCTCGGCCATCGCCAACGTCGCCGCCGCCCTCGAGGGCACCGGCGTCCCGCTGATCGCCGACGGCGGCATCCGCTTCTCCGGCGACCTGGCCAAGGCCATGGTGGCTGGCGCCTACTGCGTGATGATGGGCTCCATGTTCGCCGGCACCGAAGAGGCCCCGGGCGAGATCGAGCTGTTCCAGGGCCGCTCCTACAAGTCCTACCGCGGCATGGGCTCCCTGGGCGCCATGGCCGGCGCCACCGGTTCCTCCGACCGCTACTTCCAGGACGCCTCCGCCGGCGCCGAGAAGCTGGTCCCCGAGGGCATCGAAGGCCGCGTCCCCTACAAGGGCCAGCTGACCGCCATCGTCCACCAGCTGATGGGTGGCCTGCGCGCCGCCATGGGCTACACCGGCAGCGCCGACATCCAGGACATGCGCACCCGGCCGCAGTTCGTGCGGATCACCGGCGCCGGCATGGCCGAGTCCCACGTGCACGACGTGCAGATCACCAAGGAAGCGCCGAACTATAGGGTGGGCTGAAGCCCACTGGCGACAGGCTGCAGGCGGCAGGCTACAGGCAAAGGGCCCGTAGCCGCCGCGCAGCCCCTTCACAACCTGCAGCCTGCAGCCTGAAGCCTGCAGCTGCCTCGCAGAGGCATCCATGTCCCAAGACATTCACGCTCACCGGATCCTGATCCTCGACTTCGGTTCCCAGTACACCCAGCTGATCGCCCGCCGCGTGCGCGAGATCGGCGTGTACTGCGAAATCCACCCGTTCGACATGAGCGACGATGAGGTTCGTGCCTTCGCTCCGCGCGGCATCATCCTGGCCGGCGGCCCGGAGTCGGTGCACGAGCTGGACAGCCCGCGCGCGCCCAAGGCGGTGTTCGACCTGAACGTGCCGCTGTTCGGCATCTGCTACGGCATGCAGACCATGGCCGAACAGCTGGGCGGCAAGGTGCAAGGTTCGGACCTGCGCGAGTTCGGCTATGCCCGCGTCGACGTGGTCGGCAAGGCGCGCCTGCTGGACGGCATCGAGGACCACGTCGATGAAGACGGCGTGCTCGGCCTCGACGTGTGGATGAGCCACGGCGACAAGGTCACCGACATTCCCGAGGGCTTCCACATCCTCGCCAGCACCCCGAGCTGCCCGATCGCCGCCATGGCCGACGACGCCCGCGGCTACTACGGCGTGCAGTTCCACCCGGAAGTGACCCACACCAAGCAGGGCGGCCGCATCCTCTCGCGCTTCGTGCTGGACATCTGTGGCTGCGCGGCCCTGTGGACGCCGTCGAACATCGTCAACGACGCCATCGCCACCGTCCGCGCCCAGGTGGGCAACGCCAAGGTGCTGCTGGGCCTGTCCGGCGGCGTCGACTCCTCGGTGGTCGCGGCCCTGCTGCACAAGGCCATCGGCGACCAGCTGACCTGCGTGTTCGTCGACAACGGCCTGCTGCGCCTGCACGAGGGCGACCAGGTGATGGCCATGTTCGCCGAGAACATGGGCGTCAAGGTGATCCGCGCCAACGCCGAAGACAAGTTCCTCGGCCGCCTGGCCGGCGTCGCCGACCCGGAAGAGAAGCGCAAGATCATCGGCCGCACCTTCATCGAAGTCTTCGATGAGGAAGCCACCAGGCTGCAGGATGTGAAGTTCCTCGCCCAGGGCACCATCTACCCCGACGTGATCGAGTCGGCCGGCGCCAAGACCGGCAAGGCCCACGTGATCAAGTCGCACCACAACGTCGGCGGCCTGCCCGAAGACATGCAGTTCGAACTGGTCGAGCCGCTGCGCGAGCTGTTCAAGGACGAAGTGCGCAAGATCGGCCTGGAGCTGGGCCTGCCCTACGACATGGTCTACCGCCACCCGTTCCCCGGCCCGGGCCTGGGCGTGCGCATCCTCGGCGAAGTGAAGAAGGAATACGCCGACCTGCTGCGCCGCGCCGACCACATCTTCATCGAGGAGCTGCGCAACTTCGACTGGTACCACAAGACCAGTCAGGCCTTCGTGGTGTTCCAGCCGGTGAAATCCGTCGGCGTGGTCGGCGACGGCCGCCGCTACGCCTGGGTCGTGGCCCTGCGCGCGGTGGAGACCATCGACTTCATGACCGCCCGCTGGGCGCACCTGCCCTACGAGCTGCTGGAGAAGGTCAGCAACCGCATCATCAACGAGATCGAAGGCATCTCCCGCGTCACCTACGACGTGTCGAGCAAGCCGCCGGCGACCATCGAGTGGGAGTGATCCCCGCGATCCGGCGCCGCTGAACGCGGCGCCGGCAGCCGGAAGACGGGGCGGTCGTGGTCATCCACGCCGCCCCGTCGTCGTTTCAGCGGCCGACGAAGTTCGCCTCGCGGCGTTCGAGGAAGGAGGCCACGCCTTCCTTGACGTCCTCGCTGCCCATCAGCGGCTGCAGGTCCGGCAGCAGGCGGCGGGCGGCTTCCGCTTCGCCTTCGGCCAGGGCCAGGCGGGCGCTGGCCAGGGTGGCGCGTACGCCCAGGGGCGCTTGGCGGGCGATGCGTTCGGCGATGGCCAGGGCCGCGGCGAATTCCTCGCCGGGGGCCGTGACTTCCTGGACCAGGCCCATGCGGTGGGCTTCCCGGGCGCTGAATTCGTCGCCGGTGAGCAGGTAGCGCATGCTGTTGCCCCAGCCGATGTTCTGCACGAAGCGGATGGTCGCCCCGCCCACGGCATAGATGCCGCGCTTGACCTCGATCTGGCCGAAGCGGGCATCTTCCGCGGCTACGCGCACGTCGGCGGCCAGCATCAGTTCCAGGGCGGCGGTGAAGCAGACGCCGCGGGCGGCGACCACGATCGGCTTGGCCACCCGCCGCGCCGGGTCCAGGCCGAAGGGGTCGCAAGCGCCAGGGGGAAGGTCGGGGAAGCGGCCGCTGGCGAACTGCGGGCCCCACTTGTCCAGCTCCAGGCCGGCGCAGAAGTGCTGGCCCTCGCCATAGAGCAGGCCGCAGCGCAGTTCGTCGTTGCGCTGCAGCTCGCCGTAGGCCTCGGCCAGCGCCAGGTACAGCTCCACGTCCATGGCGTTGTACTTCTCCGGGCGGTTCAGCCCGATGCAGAGCACATGGCCCTTGCGTTCCACCTTCAGTTTCTGGCTCATGCCTCGTCTCTCTCGTCGTCAATGGCGGTGTGCCGCCGTGGAAGCGAAGTTATCCAGATAGCCTTCCGCGGCGCCGCTGTCCATGTCTGTCAGGCATTTGCTGAGGCTGCCCGGGATGCGACATCGCGCGCCGTCTTCGCGCTCGCCTTGCCACCGGGAAAATGAGAAAATCTTGCATTTGCGAGATACCCGCAGGGGTTGGGGGAGACATGAGCTTTACCCGCAGACAGGTACTGGGCGGCATCGCCGGCCTCGCCGTGGTCGGCCTCGGCGCCGGCGGCGCGCGCCTCTGGCTGGCGCGCCCGCAGGTGACCGCGGAGCACGACTATGAACTGATCGCCGCGCCCATGGACCTGGAGCTGGTGCCCGGGCACAAGACGCCGGCGCTGCTCTATGGCAACCGCTTCCCCGGCTTCGAGATCCGTGCCCGCCAGGGCGACTGGCTGCGCGTGCGCTTCACCAACAAGCTGGACGAGCCGACCACCATCCACTGGCACGGTATCCGCCTGCCGATCGAGATGGACGGCGTGCCCTACATCTCGCAGCCGCCGGTGCAACCGGGGCAGAGCTTCGTCTATCTGTTCAAGACCCCCGACGCCGGCAGCTACTGGTACCACCCGCACCTGATGAGCAGCGAGCAGCTGGGCCGCGGCCTGGTCGGCCCGCTGATCATCGACGAGCGCGAGCCCACCGGCTTCACCCGGGAGAAGATCCTCTGCCTGAAGACCTGGCACGTGGACGAGCAGGGCGCCTTCACCGCCTTCAGCGTGCCGCGCGAGGCCGCCCGCGAGGGCACCCGCGGCAGCCTGTCGACCATCAACGGCGAGCACGTGCCGGTGATCGAGCTGCCCGCCGGCCAGGTGACCCGCGTGCGCATCCTCAACATCGACAACACCGTGACCTACCGCCTCAACCTGCCGGGCAGCGAGGCGAAGATCTACGCCATCGACGGCCACCCGGTGGAGCCGCGGGACCTCGACGAGCAATACTGGATCGGCCCGGGCATGCGCCTGGAGCTGGCGATCCGCGGCCCGGCCGAGGGCCAGGAGCTGTCCCTGCGCGACGGCGTGGTGCGCCTGGGCACGGTGCGCGGCGTGGCGCCGGTGCAGGGCGGTTCCGCCGAGTGGCCGCCGGCGCTGCCGCACAACCCGGTGAGCGAGCCGGACCTGGACAAGGCCGAGACCATCGACTTCAAGTTCGAGTGGGTGGGCGCCATGACCGACTACTCCAAGGGCCAGGACACCCCCTCGCTGTGGCAGATCAACGGCGTGGCCTGGCAGGGCGGCGAGGAGCACAAGCACAACGCGCCGCCGCTGGCCAAGCTGGAGCTGGGCAAGAGCTACATCTTCACCCTGCGCAACCTGACGCAGTACCAGCACCCCATCCACCTGCACGGCATGGCTTTCAAGGTGCTGGCGTCCAACCGCCGGAAGATCATCCCGTACTACAGTGATACCTACCTGCTGGGCAAGAACGAGAGCGCGAAGGTGGCGCTGGTGGCGGACAACCCCGGCCTGTGGATGTTCCACTGCCACGTCATCGACCATATGGAGACCGGCCTGATGGGCACCATCGCCGTGGGTGACGCCTGGTGCGGCTGACCAACAGCAAGGGCCACCCGACGGTGAAGGGGCTGGCCCCGGTGGTCGACCGTAGCCGCGACCGCGAATTCATGCGCGAGGCCATGGCCCTGGCCGAGCAGGGCGCGGCCCTGGGCGAGGTGCCGGTGGGCGCGGTGCTGGTGCTGGAAGGGCAAATTATTGGGCGCGGCTTCAACCAGCCGATCACCGCCCATGATCCCAGCGCCCACGCCGAGATGGTCGCCATTCGCGAGGCCGCGGCGGCGGCTGGCAACTACCGCCTGCCCGGCAGCACCCTCTACGTCACCCTGGAACCCTGCAGCATGTGCGCCGGCCTGCTGGTGCACGCGCGCATCCAGCGCCTGGTCTACGCCGCCACCGAGCCCAAGTCGGGGGTGGTGGTCAGCCGCGGCGAGTTCTTCGCCCAGGACTTCCTCAACCACAAGGTGCTGGTGGAAGGCGGGGTGCTGGCGGAGGAGTGCGGTGCGATGCTCTCGGCCTTCTTCAAGGCAAGGCGCAAGGGGTAGGGCGCGGCGTCCTGCGAGAGGATTGCCGCCGGAGAGGTCGGTGCGGTCGGTGGGCTGATCGCGGACGGAGTCCTACGGTCCCAGGAAGCACGGTCGTAGGAGCGGACTCTGTCCGCGATCGGATTCGCAGGCCACGCCGGGCGCCCCGGTGGCACGGCCAACGGCGGATAACCGCGAACGGTTATGCGCCCTACGCACTGTCTATTGGCGAAGGTGTGAGGATGACGCCGGCCTTTCCTCCTGCAGAGGACAGCCCCCTCTCCCGCTTGCGGGAGAGGGTTGGGGAGAGGGCGCTCTTGAGCCCACCGCCCACGTCACCGGGAAACGTTATCCGCCGTTTTCAACGACGGACGATCGCGGACAGAGTCCGCTCCTACGGCCGTGCTTCCCTGGAGTCGTGGGACCCCGGTCGCGATGCCTTGCGCTGCGTTCGTCTCAGAGCTTCTCGTCAGGCTCTTCGCTGGGTCGGGTCTTGTTCACCCCGGGCAGGTGCAGGCCGCTTTCGGCCAGTTGGCCGCCTTCGAGCTGCGGCTGGGTCACCCAGGTGAGGATGTCGTAGTAGCGCCGCACGTTCTGCACGAAGTGCACGGTCTCGCCGCCGCGTGCGTAGCCGTAGCGGGTCTTGCGGAACCACTGCTTCTGCGACAGGCGCGGCAGCATCTTCTTCACGTCCAGCCACTTGTCCGGGTTCAGGCCTTCCTGCTGGGCCAGCTTGCGGGCGTCGTCCAGGTGGGCGCTGCCGATGTTGTAGGAGGCCAGGGCGAACCAGCTGCGGTCCGGCTCCTTGATGCTGTCCGGCAGCTCGTCGCGGATCTGGTCGAAGTACTTGCCGCCGCCCTGGATGCTCTGCTTGGCGTCCAGTCGGTTGGACACGCCCATGGCCTGAGCGGTGCGGTTGGTCAGCATCATCAGGCCGCGCACCCCGGTCTTGGAGGTGGCGTCGGGCTGCCACATGGATTCCTGGTAGCCGATGGCGGCGAGCAGGCGCCAGTCCATCTTCAGCGTCTGGGCGATCTGCTTGAAGTGCGGCTCGTAGCGCGGCAGGCGCTGCTGCAGGTGCTGGGCGAAGGTGTAGGCGCCGACGTAGCCGAGCACGTCGACATGGCCGTAGTAGCGGTCCTTCAGGTGCTGCAGGGTGCCGTCCTGCTTGACCTTGTCGAGGAACTTGTTGACCTCGGCGTACAGGCTGTCGTCCGTCCCGCCGGGCAGGGCCCAGGCCAGGCCGCGGGCGTCGCCGAGGTCGAAGGCGACGCGCACGTTGGGGAAGTAGACCTGGTTCATCGCCAGCTCGTTGGAGTCGATCAGTGTCAGGTCGATGTCGCCGACGTCCACCATGCGCAGCAGGTCGACCATCTCGTCGGCGTCGGATTCCTTGTACTCCAGCTTCGGGTAGCGCTTCTTCAGCTCAGCCAACTGCATGGCGTGGCTGCTGCCCTTGAGCACCACGATGCGCTTGCCGATCAGGTCGTCCGGACGGGTGGGGCGCGGGTCGCCGTTGCGGTAGACCACCTGGGGGGTGACGTCCAGGTAGGAGTGCGAGAAGCGCACCGAGGTCTCCCGCTCGCCGCCGGGGGTGAGGCCGGCGGCGGCCAGGTCGGGGCCGCCGGATTGGCCGAGCTTGCTGTAGAGGTCGTCGAGGTTGTCGGCGGTCTCCATCTGCAGCTTCACCCCCAGGTGATCGGCGAAGCGCTTGGCCAGTTCGTATTCGAAGCCGGTCTCGCCGTTGCGATCCTGGAAGTAGGTGGCCGGGCTGTTGCGGGTTATCACCCGCAGCACTCCGTCCTTCTGCACCCGCTCCAGGGCTGTCGGGGCTTTCGCCTCGCTACAGCCGGAGATCAGCAGAAAGATACAGGTCGCCAGGATCCATACGGCGGAGCGCACGCGTGACGGGTTCAGGGCAAACATCGGCGCAGTATACGCCAAGGTCGCGGAGCCCAATATCTGGACAGCTCGGGGCATCTCTGCTAGCGGCTTCGTTTCAGACGCCGTACCAGACGCCGGTCAGGGGCCCCGGGGCGCGCCTGGAGCGGGCGTGCGGCGAGCTCGCTCGAAAGCGCTCGAAGATGAATGGCGCCGCTCCCCCGCCCAATGGCAGAAAGCCCTCGCCGTCGGCCGAGCTGCAGGTGCCGCCGGGGCACGCTTTACGGTAGAATGCACGGCCTCTGCGGGCCGGCCCTCCCGGCCCTGCGAATTCCCCTGTCTCCAGAGGCTGTTCCGACAATGCTGATCCTGCGCGGCGCTCCCGCCCTTTCCGCCTTCCGCCACGGCAAACTGCTCGACCTGCTCACCCGGCAGGTACCCGCTGTCACCGGGCTGTACGCCGAGTTTGCGCACTTCGCCGAGGTCAGTGGCGTGCTGACCGCCGATGAGGAACAGGTGCTCGGCCGGCTGCTGAAGTACGGCCCGAGCGTGCCGGTGCAGGAGCCCCGGGGCCGGCTGTTCCTGGTGGTGCCGCGCTTCGGCACCATCTCGCCGTGGTCGAGCAAGGCCACCGATATCGCCCATAACTGCGGCCTGGCGAAGCTCGAGCGTATCGAGCGCGGCATCGCCTACTACGTCGCCGGCGAGCTGTCCGAGGCCGACGTCGCGCAAGTCGCCGCGCGCCTGCACGACCGCATGACCCAGCTTGTCCTGAAGGATCTGGAAGAGGCCGCCGGCCTGTTCAGCCATGCCCAGCCCAAGCCGCTGACCGTGGTCGACATCCTCGGCGGTGGCCGCGCCGCGCTGGAGCAGGCCAACGTCCAGCTGGGCCTGGCCCTGGCCGAGGACGAGATCGACTACCTAGTGAAGAGCTTCGTCGAGCTGGGCCGCAACCCGCACGACGTCGAGCTGATGATGTTCGCCCAGGCCAACTCCGAGCACTGCCGCCACAAGATCTTCAACGCCAGTTGGGACATCGACGGCCAGGCCCAGGACAAGAGCCTGTTCGGCATGATCAAGAACACCTTCGAGATGCACCGCGAAGGCGTGCTGTCCGCGTACAAGGACAACGCCGCGGTGATGACCGGCTCGGTCGCCGGGCGCTTCTACCCCGACCCGCAGACCCGCCAGTACGCCGCCAGCGAACAGCCGGTGCATATCCTGATGAAGGTCGAGACGCATAACCACCCGACCGCCATCGCCCCGTTCCCCGGCGCCTCCACCGGCTCCGGCGGCGAAATCCGCGACGAGGGCGCCACCGGCCGCGGCGCCAAGCCCAAGGCCGGCCTGGTCGGCTTCACCGTCTCCAACCTGAACATCCCCGGTTTCGAGCAGCCCTGGGAAGTGCCCTACGGCAAGCCCGAGCGCATCGTCACCGCGCTGGACATCATGATCGAAGGCCCGCTGGGTGGCGCGGCCTTCAACAACGAGTTCGGCCGCCCGAACCTGACCGGCTACTTCCGTACCTTCGAGCAGGCCGTCGCCACTCCGCGTGGCGAGGAAGTGCGCGGCTACCACAAGCCGATCATGATCGCCGGCGGCCTCGGCAACATCCGTGAAGACCACGTGCAGAAGGGCGAGATCAGCGTCGGCGCCAAGCTCATCGTGCTCGGCGGCCCGGCCATGCTCATCGGCCTGGGCGGCGGCGCCGCCTCGTCCATGGCCACCGGCGCCAGCGCCGCCGACCTGGACTTCGCCTCGGTGCAGCGCGAGAACCCGGAAATGGAACGCCGCTGCCAGGAGGTCATCGACCGCTGCTGGCAACTGGGCGAGCAGAACCCGATCAAGTTCATCCACGACGTCGGCGCCGGCGGCATCTCCAATGCCCTGCCGGAGCTGATCAACGACGGCGGCCGCGGCGGCCGCTTCGAACTGCGCGCGGTGCCCAACGACGAGCCGGGCATGAGCCCGCTGGAAATCTGGTGCAACGAGTCCCAGGAGCGCTACGTGCTCTCGGTCGACGCCGCCGACTTCGAGACCTTCAAGGCCATCTGCGAGCGCGAGCGCTGCCCGTTCGCCGTGGTCGGCGAGGCCACCGAGGAAAAACACCTGACCGTCGCCGACAGCCACTTCGGCAACAAGCCGGTGGACATGCCGCTCGACGTGCTGCTCGGCAAGCCGCCGCGCATGCACCGTTCGGTCAGCCGTGAAGCGGAGGTCGGCGACGACTTCGCCGCCGCCGGCCTGGACCTAGCCGAAGCCGCCGAGCGCGTGCTGCGCCACCCGGCCGTGGCCAGCAAGAACTTCCTGATCACCATCGGCGACCGCACCATCACCGGCCTGGTGGCCCGCGACCAGCTGGTCGGCCCCTGGCAGGTACCGGTGGCCGACTGCGCCGTCACCGCCACCAGCTTCGACGTCTACACCGGCGAAGCCATGGCCATGGGCGAGCGCACCCCGCTGGCGCTGCTCGACGCCCCGGCCTCGGGGCGCATGGCGATCGGCGAGACCATCACCAACCTGGCCGCCGCGAGCATCGACAAGATCGCCGACATCAAGCTGTCCGCCAACTGGATGGCCGCCGCCGGCCACCCGGGCGAGGACGCGCGCCTGTACGACACCGTCAAGGCGGTGGGCATGGAACTGTGCCCGGCGCTGGGCATCACCATCCCGGTGGGCAAGGACTCCATGTCCATGAAGACCCGCTGGCAGGATGGCGAGGTGGAGAAGAGCGTGACCGCGCCGATGTCGCTGATCATCTCCGGCTTCGCCCCGGTGACCGACGTGCGCCGCACCCTGACCCCGCAACTGCGCCTGGACAAGGGCGAGACCGACCTGATCCTGATCGACCTCGGCCGCGGCAAGAACCGCCTGGGTGGCTCGATCCTGGCGCAGACCTACGGCAAGCTCGGCCAGCAGGCCCCGGACGTCGACGACGCCGAGGACCTCAAGGCCTTCTTCGCAGTGATCCAGGGCCTGAACGCCGACGGCCACCTGCTGGCCTACCACGACCGTTCCGACGGCGGTCTGCTGGCCGCCGCCGTGGAAATGGCCTTCGCCGGCCACTGCGGCCTGTCGCTGCGCCTCGACGCCCTGGCCGCCAGCCGTGAAGAGCTGGGTGCCGCGCTGTTCAGCGAGGAGCTGGGGGCGATCATCCAGGTGCACGAAGGTGCCACCCCGGAAGTGCTGGCGCAGTTCAGCGCCGCCGGCCTGGACGACTGCGTGGCGGTGATCGGCCAGCCGGTCAACGGCGACGAAGTCGAGCTGAGCTTCAGCGGCGAGATCGTCTACCGCGCCGAGCGCCGCCTGCTGCAGCGTATCTGGAGCGAGACCAGCTACCAGATCCAGCGCCTGCGCGACAACGCCGCCTGCGCCGACCAGGAGTTCGACGGCCTGCTGGAGGAAGACAACCCCGGCCTGTCCGTCAAGCTTTCCTTCGACGTCAACGACGACATCGCCGCGCCCTACATCAAGAAGGGCGTGCGTCCGCAGGTGGCGATCCTCCGCGAGCAGGGCGTCAACGGCCAGGTGGAAATGGCCGCGGCCTTCGACCGCGCCGGCTTCGCCGCGGTGGACGTGCACATGAGCGACATCCTCGCCGGCCGCGTCAGCCTGGAAGACTTCAAGGGTCTGGTGGCCTGCGGCGGTTTCTCCTACGGCGACGTGCTCGGCGCCGGCGAAGGCTGGGCCAAGTCGATCCTGTTCAACGCCCGTGCCCGCGACGGCTTCCAGGCCTTCTTCGAGCGCAAGGACAGCTTCGCCCTGGGCGTGTGCAACGGTTGCCAGATGATGTCCAACCTGCACGAGCTGATCCCCGGCACCGAGTTCTGGCCGCACTTCGTGCGCAACCGCTCCGAGCAGTTCGAGGCGCGCGTGGCCATGGTCCAGGTGCAGGAGTCGCAGTCGATCTTCCTGCAGGGCATGGCTGGTTCGCGCCTGCCGATCGCCATCGCCCACGGCGAGGGCCATGCGGAGTACGAGAGCGAGGAGGCGCTGCTGGAGTCCGACCTGTCCGGCTGCGTGGCGCTGCGCTTCGTCGACAACCACGGCAAGGTCACCGAGACCTACCCGGCCAACCCCAATGGCTCGCCACGCGGCATCACCGGCCTGACCAGCCGCGACGGCCGCGTGACCATCATGATGCCGCACCCGGAGCGGGTGTTCCGCGCCGTGCAGAACTCCTGGCGCCCGGACGAGTGGCAGGAAGACGGCGGCTGGATGCGCATGTTCCGCAATGCCCGCGTCTGGGTGGGCTGAGTTCGAGCCCGGGACGGGAACAGGGGAAGGCTTCGGCCTTCCCCTTTTTCGTTGTGGCGCCGTTTTTCCCGGGTCGATGGCGCGTGGGGCGGGCCATCGCGGACGGAGTCCGCTCCTACGGGGGAGTGGCGTGGGTGGGGATGGCGTAGGGCGCATAACGCCTAAAGCGTTATCCGCCATTTTTCATCGGGCTTCGGTGCATTGGCCGGCGGCGGATAACCGCGAACGGTTATGCGCCCTACGGTCGAGCGCGGGTGTAGGAGCGGACTCCGTCCGCGATAATCACTGCTACGGGAATCCAGGAAGAGGAGGGGGCATTGGCCGAGTCGGAGATCCTTCCCGAAGTCCGCCACGTGGAGGCCGGCCAGGCCCTGCGCCTGTGCCGTTGCGGCCGTTCGCCGACACTGCCGGATTGCCCGGCGGACTGCGCCCGGGCGCTGGCGTGGGTCGCGCCGCGCGAGCAGTTCCTGCTGCTCTGCCGCTGCGGCCGTTCGGCCGACCTGCCTTACTGCGACGGCAGCCACGCGCCCCCCACCGAAGGTTGGGCTGGGCGCTGGCGGCGCTTTATCGGAAAGTGATTTCGACTGAATCTGCACTCCATCACGTTTTACAAATCTTGGGAATTTTCCTCCAGAACGTGAAGGCAATCGCGCTGTCGAAATTTGCCGAGCATGACCGTCGAGTCACTGGAGGCAAAATGCCACTATCTGTGGCAGCATTCGCTCCTCGACTCCCCACCCGGTCCAGTTTTCCGCCACGGAGCGTCCGATGTACAAACTCTGCTTCTATGTTCCCGAGACTCACCTGGAGACGGTGAAGAAAGCGGTGTTCGCCGCAGGTGCAGGACGCATCGGTGCCTATGACAGTTGCTGCTGGCAGGCCCTCGGCCAGGGCCAGTTCCGCCCGCTGCAGGGCAGCAACCCCTTCCTCGGCGCGGCCGGCCTCGTCGAGCAGGTGGCCGAGTGGAAGGTGGAGATGGTGGTGGCCGACGAGCTGATCCACGACTCGGTCAAGGCGCTCAAGGCCGCGCACCCCTACGAGACGCCGGCCTTCGAAGTGTGGCGGCTGTCGGACATGGTGTTCTAGCCGCCGCGGACATGAAAAAGGCGCCCTCGGGCGCCTTTTCGTTTCCCGCTCAGGGGCGGATCTCGATCAGCGTGCCGTCCTTGACCAGGCTCCAGACCTCCTGCATGTCCGGGTTGGTCATGGCGATGCAGCCGTTGGTCCAGTCCAGGGTGGAGAAGTACCACTCCGGGTATTCGTCGCTCTGCGGGGTGCCGTGGATCATGATCATGCCGCCGGGCGACAGGTTCTTCTCGCGGGCGCGCACCACGTCGCGGGCGTTGGGGTAGGAGATGTGCATGGACAGGTTGAACTTGTCGCTGGTCTTGCGCCAGTCGATCCAGTAGAAGCCTTCCGGCGTGCGGTTGTCGCCCTCGGCCAGCTTGGTGCCGCGCGGGCTCTTGCCCAGGGAGATGCGGTAGCTCTTGAGGATCTTGCCGTTGCTCAGCAGGTGCAGCTTGTGCTCGGACTTGAGCACCAGCACCTTGTCGATGCGGCCTTCCAGGGTCGGCGTCGCATTGGCCTGCGAGAAGGCGGCAAAGGTCAGGCACAGAAAGGCAAGCAGCCAGCGCATGGAAAGACGATCCCCCGGATGTTCGATAAAGCGCCGCGATGCACGGCCCTGCAAAGTGTTCAGGTCTTCTTATGGTGGCCCAGCATGGGTGCTATGGCCTCGTTGCGCACCGGGAAGTCCTGCCTCTGCCGGTCGCTGAAGTAGCATTCTAAGGTACGGCCCACGGTGGGGAAAGCCAGCTCCGACCAGGGAATCGCCGATTCTTCGAACAGGCCCACCTCCAGGCTTTCCTCGCCGGCGGCGAAGTCCAGGTCGGCCAGCTCGGCGCGGAAGAACATGTACACCTGGCTGATGTGCGGCAGGTCGAACAGGGTATAGAGCTGCAACTGGCGGACGCGGGCGCAGGCTTCCTCCAGCGTCTCGCGGGCGGCGGCCTGCTCGAGGGTCTCGCCGTTCTCCATGAAGCCCGCCGGCAGCGTCCAGAAGCCCTGGCGCGGGGCGATGGCGCGGCGGCACAGGAGAATGCGCCCCTCCCACACCGGCAGGCAGCCGGCGACGATGCGCGGGTTCTGGTAATGCACCGTCTGGCACTGGTCGCAGACATAGCGTGGCCGGTTGTCGCCGCTGGGGATGCGCAGGCTCACGCTGGCGCCGCACTGGCTGCAGAATTTCATGCACTTTCCCTGGGAATCGATCTTGCCATCTTGCTCGCCGGAAGGCCCGCGCAGCAAGGGGGTGGGGCTTGGGGCGAGGCCGTCTTTCGTGCCATGATTCCATAATTGAGCGAATGCCTTACACGCAGGATGTCCGCATGCTGGACGAGCTGCGCCGGCGTATCACGGCGCACACCCCACAGGACCTGAACAGCGAACACGGCTTCCCCGAAGCCGCGGTGCTGTTGCCCATCACCCGGAGCGAGGAGCTGGTGCTGACCCTGCGCGCCACCGGCTTGTCCACCCACAGTGGCGAGGTGGCCTTCCCCGGCGGGCGGCGCGACCCCGAGGACGTCGACCTGATCCACACCGCCCTGCGCGAGGCCGAGGAGGAGATCGCCCTGCCGCCGAGCCTGGTGGACGTGGTCGGGCCGCTGAGCACCCTGGTCTCGCGCCACGGCATCAAGGTGACGCCGTTCGTCGGTTTCGTACCCGACTTCGTCGAGTACACCCCCAACGACGGCGAGATCGCCGCGGTGTTCAAGGTGCCGCTGGAGTTCTTCCGCGGCGACCCGCGCGAGATGACCCACCGCATCGACTACTTCGGGCGCAGCTGGTACGTGCCCAGCTACCGCTTCGGCGAGTACAAGATCTGGGGCCTGTCGGCGATCATGGTCGTCGAGCTGGTCAACCTGCTGTTCGATGACCACATCGACCTGCACCAAGCGCCGCCGCAATTCATCAAGCTCAGCTGAGCGGCGCGGTACGACAACAAGATGCCTGAGGAGCCACCGATGAAATACCGCCTGGGCGATGCCCGAGTCGAAACCCACCCCGCCAGCTGGATAGCGCCGAACGCCGCGGTGATCGGCAAGGTGCGCCTGGACGCCGGCGCCAGCGTCTGGTTCAACGCCGTGCTGCGGGGCGACAACGAGCTGATCCACATCGGCGAGAACAGCAACGTCCAGGACGGCACCGTGATGCACACCGACATGGGCTTCCCGCTCACCCTCGGCAAGGGCGTGACCATCGGCCACAACGTCATGCTGCATGGCTGCACGGTGGACGACTACAGCCTGATCGGCATCAACGCGGTGGTGCTCAACGGCGCGAAGATCGGCAAGTACTGCATCATCGGCGCCAATTCGCTGATCCCCGAGGGCAAGGTGATTCCCGATGGCTCGCTGGTCATGGGCTCGCCCGGCAAGGTGGTGCGCGAGCTGACCGAGCCGCAGAAGAAGATGCTCGAGGCCAGCGCCGCCCACTACGTGCACAACGCCCAGCGCTATGCCCGCGACCTGGCCGAGCAGGAAGAATGAGCCAGGAACGCCCGGTGGCCTCGCCCTGCGTCTACGTCTGCACCCTGGACGAGCAGGACCTGTGCATCGGCTGCCAGCGCACGGCGGACGAGATCACCCGCTGGGGCCGCATGGACAACGACGAGCGCCGCGAGGTGCTGCGCCAGTGCCACGAGCGCGCCCGCGAACAGGGCGTGCTGCTCTAGCGCGCCGAAGAACATCCCCTTCCCGAGGTTGCACGCAATGCCCCGTATTGGAACCCCCCTGTCGCCCACCGCGACCCGCGTACTGCTCTGTGGCTCCGGCGAGCTGGGCAAGGAAGTGGTGATCGAGCTGCAACGCCTGGGCTGCGAAGTGATCACCTGCGACCGCTACGCCGATGCCCCGGCCATGCAGGTGGCGCACCGCAGCCACGTGCTGAGCATGCTCGACGGCGCCGCCCTGCGCGCGGTGATCGAGCAGGAGAAGCCGCACTACATAGTCCCGGAAATCGAGGCCATCGCCACCGCCACCCTGGTCGAGCTGGAGGCCGAAGGCTACACCGTGGTGCCCAGCGCCCGCGCCGCGCAGCTGACCATGAACCGCGAGGGCATCCGCCGCCTTGCCGCCGAGGAACTGGGCCTGCCCACCTCGCCGTACCACTTCGCCGACAGCTACGAGGACTACGCCGCCGGTGTCGCCGCCGTGGGCTACCCCTGCGTGGTCAAGCCGATCATGAGTTCCTCGGGCAAGGGCCAGAGCGTGCTCAAGTCCGACGCCGACCTCAAGGCCGCCTGGGACTACGCCCAGGAAGGCGGCCGCGCCGGCAAGGGCCGGGTGATAGTCGAGGGCTTCATCGACTTCGACTACGAAATCACCCTGCTCACCGTGCGCCACGTCGGCGGCACCACCTTCTGCGCGCCCATCGGCCACCGCCAGGTGAAGGGCGACTACCACGAATCCTGGCAGCCCCAGGCCATGAGCCCGAAGGCCCTGGCCGAGTCGGAGCGGGTGGCCAAGGCGGTCACCGAGGCCCTGGGCGGCCGCGGCCTGTTCGGCGTGGAGCTGTTCGTCAAGGGCGACCAGGTGTGGTTCAGCGAAGTCTCGCCGCGCCCCCACGACACCGGCCTGGTCACCCTGATCTCCCAGGACCTCTCCGAGTTCGCCCTGCACGCGCGGGCCATCCTCGGCCTGCCGATCCCGGCGATCCGCCAGTTCGGGCCCTCGGCCTCGGCGGTGATCCTGGTGGAAGGCGAGTCGCGGCAGGTCAGCTTCGGCAACCTGGGCGCCGCGCTGACCGAGCCGGACAGCGCCCTGCGCCTGTTCGGCAAGCCGGAAGTCTCCGGCCAGCGGCGCATGGGCGTGGCCCTGGCGCGCGCCGAGTCCGTCGAGGAAGCGCGGGCCAAGGCCACCCGTTCGGCCGAGGCGGTGGTCATCGAGCTGTGAACCGCCTGGCGGGGCTGGCCTGGTGGGCGGCGGCGCTGCCGCTGATGCCGCTGGCCCTGCCATTGGCCGTGCGCACCCGGCGCACGGCCCTGCGCCTGGCGCCGGCGGCCGGTTCCCGCGAGGGACTGGCCGGCGCCGAACTTCCCGGCGAACCGTTGCGGCTGCTGTTGCTCGGCGAGTCGACCGTCGCCGGCGTCGGCGCCTCCTGCCTCGACTTCGCCCTGGCCGGCCGCCTGGCTATTGCCCTGGCGGCGCGCCTGCAGCGGCCGGTGGCCTGGCGGGCGCTGGGGGAGAACGGCATCACCGCGAGCGAAGCCTGCGAGCGCCTGCTGCCGCTGGCCGACGGGCGCTACGACCTGGTGGCGCTGGTCTTCGGCGTCAACGACACCACCCATTTCAGTTCCAGCGAGCGCTGGCAGGCATCCATCGCCCGCCTGGTCGGGCATTTCCAGGCCGGTGGCGCGCGGGTGGTGTGCACCGCCGTGCCGCCGCTGCGGCATTTTTCCGCATTACCCTGGCTGCTGCGGCAGTTGTTGGGCTGGCGCGCGGCCCTGCTGGATTGCCAGCTACAGGCGTTGGCCCAGGCGCAAGGCGCCGGCTACTGCGCGGTGGGGTTGGAGATGCAGCCGCAGTACCTGGCCATCGATGGCTATCACCCGTCGGCGCTGGGCTACCAGGTGTGGGGCGAGCATCTGGCGGACTGGCTGGTGGCCGCGGACCGCGCCTGATGCCGGATCGCGGATGGAATCCGCTCCTACGCTGCCCCACCCACGCCATTCACCTGCGCGCGATTTCGCGGGCAGGGCCCGCTCCTACAGGTCCCCGGGAGACACGGTATTCCTTCCCCGTAGGAGCGGACCTTGTCCGCGATAGCCGGGGGTTCCGGCGCGATTCGCGGATGAGATCCGCTCCTACGATGGTATTTCCGCTGCTCTTGTAGGAGCGGGCCCTGCCCGCGATTCGCGCGCAGGGCGCGCTCCTACAGGGATCGCCGCCGATCAGAGTTCCTGCTCCCGCGTCTCGTGCAGGCACAGCACCGCGATCAGGCTCAGCGCCGCCGCCACCGATACGTAGCCGCCGACCCAGCTCAGCCCGCCCATGCCCACCAGCTTCTGGGCGATGTAGGGCGCCACCGAGGCGCCGAGGATGCCGCCCAGGTTGTAGGCCGCCGAGGCGCCGGTGTAGCGCACGCGGGTGGGGAAGAGTTCCGGCAGCAGGGCGCCCATGGGGGCGAAGGTCACGCCCATGAGGAACAGCTCCAGGGCCAGGAAGGCCGCCACTTCCACCGACGAGCCCTGGCTCAGCAGCGGTTGCATGGTGAAGCCGGAGAGGATCGCCGCGACGCAGCCGACGATCAGCACCGGGCGGCGCCCGAAGCGGTCGCTCAGCCAGGCGGAGATGGGCGTGGCCGCGGCCATGAACAGCACGGCGAAGCACAGCAGGCCGAGGAACTGCTCGCGGCTGTAGCCCAGGCTGGTCACCCCGTAGCTCAGCGAGAACACGGTGGAGATATAGAAGAGGGCGTAGCACACCACCATGGCCAGGGCGCCCAGCAGCACCGGGCGCCAGTGGTGGGCGAACAGCTCGGCGATCGGCAGGCTGGAGCGTTCCTGGCGCGCCATGGCCTTGGCGAACACCGGGGTTTCCGCCAGCTTCAGGCGCACGTAGAGGCCGACCAGCACCAGCAGCGCGCTGAGGATGAAGGGAATGCGCCAGCCCCAGGCGCGGAACTGCTCCTCGCTGAGGGTCATGGCCAGGCCGAGGAACAGGCCGTTGGCGGCGAGGAAGCCGATCGACGGGCCCATCTGCGGGAACATGCCGAACCAGGCGCGGCGGTGCCTGGGCGCGTTCTCCGTGGCCAGCAGCGCGGCGCCGCCCCATTCCCCGCCCAGCCCCAGGCCCTGGCCGAAGCGCAGCAGGCAGAGCAGCGCCGGGGCCCAGGCGCCGATGCTGTCGTAGCCCGGCAGCAGGCCGATCAGGGTGGTGGAAAGGCCCATCAGCAGCAGCGAGGCGACCAGCGTCGACTTGCGCCCGATGCGGTCGCCGAAGTGGCCGAACAGCGCCGAGCCCAGCGGCCGGGCGAGGAAGGCGATGCCGAAGGTGATGAAGGCGCTGAGCATCTGCGCCGTGCCCGAGGTCTGCGGGAAGAACACCGGGCCGATCACCAGAGCGGCGGCGGTGGCGTAGACGTAGAAGTCGTAGAACTCGATGGCGGTGCCGATGAAGCTGGCGACCGCGACCCGCGCGGTGGAGTTGGCGGGTTGCTGTTCGGCGGCAGCGGCAAGGCTGGCGGTGGTCATGGGGGATATCCCTGTCAGTCATGGCCGGCACGGCTCTGCGGGCGTGTCCGGCGGCGATGGATGCGTCGCCCGTGCGCGAGGCGGGAAGCGCCACCCGGGTAGGGGCAGGCGCGGGAACCTCGCGGCGGGTCGGGACGAGGCCGGGCGCTTCGCCGGGCGCAGGCGCGGGGCCGGGCTCGGACTGGCGGGCGGTCGACTGGCGCCGGGCGTTGCGCGGGTAGCGCAGGCCCTGGCGCGGGATGCTGGGTAAGCAGGGGGCGATTATAGGGCGCGGGCCGGCCGCTCAGGCAAGCCCGTCGGCGCTGCCCGGCGCCGCTGCGGCGGCGCGCCCGGTGAGCCAGACGCGCACGCTCTTCACGCGGTTCTCGCCGGACTGCAGGATTTCCAGGCGGTAGGGGCCGATGCGCAGGCACACCGGGCAGTCGGGGATTTGCTCCAGTGCTTCGGTGACCAGGCCGTTGAGAGTCTTCGGGCCTTCGCTGGGCAGCTGCCAGCCGAGGGCGCGGTTGAGCTCGCGGATGTTCGCCGAGCCGTCGATCACGTAGGTGCCGTCGGCCTGGGGGTGGATGTCCGGGTTGCGCAGGGCGTCGGCGTTGCTGAACTCGCCGACGATCTCCTCGAGGATGTCTTCCAGGGTGATGATGCCGATCACCTCGCCGTACTCGTCGACGACGATGCCGATGCGCCGCTTCTGCTTCTGGAAGTTGATCAGCTGGGTGGCCAGCGGCGTGCTCTCGGGGATGAAGTAGGGTTCCAGGCAGGCCGCGCGCAGGCTGTCCTTGGTCAGTTGGTTGTGCGTCAGCAGGCGGGCGATCTGGCGCATGTGGACGATGCCCTCGACCTGGTTGATGTCGTTGCGGAACACCGGCAGGCGCGTGTGGGTGGTGTTGCGCAGCTGGCCGATGATGCTCTCCACGTCGTCGTCCAGGTCGATGCCCTGCACCTCGTTGCGCGGCACCATGAGGTCGTTCACGGTGATCTTTTCCAGGTCGAGGATGCTCAGCAGCATGTCCTGGCGGTTGGCGCTGAGCTTCTCGCTGGATTCGCTGACCACGCTGCGCAGCTCGTCGTTGTTCAGCGGCCGGCTGCGGCGCTGCGCCGGGTCCAGGCCGCACAGCCGCAGGATGCCGTTGCTCACCCCATTCATCAGCCACAGCAGCGGGCTGAACAGGCGCTGCAGCCACAGCAGCGGCAGGCTGGCGGGGAAGGCCACGCGCTCCGGGCGCAGGGTGGCGTAGGTCTTGGGGGTGATCTCGCCGAAGATCAGCAGCACCAGGGTCAGCGCCAGGGCGGTGGGCGCCACCGCGAAGTCGCCCCACAGGCGCAGGGCCAGCACGGTGGCCAGGGACGAGGCGATGACGTTGACCAGGTTGTTGCCGATGAGGATGGTGCCCAGCAGGCGGTCGGTGCGCAGCAGCAGCCAGCTGGTGCGCCGCGCCGCGCGGTTGCCCTGCTTGGCCTGGTGGCGCAGGCGGTAGCGGTCGAGGCTGAGCACCCCGGTCTCGACGCTGGAGAAGAATGCCGAGCACAGCAGCAGGACGACCAGCAGGCCGATCAGGTAGCCGGGATGGATGTCGCCCATGCGTCGGGTTCCCTCAGCGTTCCGGGGCGCCCAGGCGCCGCCGGGCTCAGATGTGCAGGATGAATTCCTTGACCAGCTTGCTGCCGAAGTAGGCCAGCATCAACAGGCAGAAGCCGGCCAGGGTCCAGCGGATCGCCTTGTGCCCGCGCCAGCCGAGCTGGTGGCGGCCCCACAGCAGCACGGCGAAGACCACCCAGGCGAAGCAGGAGAGGATGGTCTTGTGCGCCAGGTGCTGGGTGAACAGGTTGTCGAGGAACAGCCAGCCGGAGACCAGCGACAGCGAGAGCAGCACCCAGCCGCCCCAGAGGAAGCCGAACAGCAGGCTTTCCATGGTCTGCAGCGGCGGGAAGTTGCGGATCAGCCCGGCCGGGTGCTTGTGCTTGAGGCGGTGGTCCTGCACCAGCAGCAGCAGGGCCTGGAACACCGCGATGGTGAGCAGGCCGTAGGCCAGCACCGAGAGCAGGATGTGCGCGAGGATGCCCGGCTGCTCGTTGATCGGCTCCAGGGTGCCGTGGGGCACCAGCACCGACAGCGCGGCGGTCAGCATGCCCAGGGGGAAGAGGAACAGCAGCAGGTTCTCCACCGGGATGCGCAGGCAGGCCAGCAGGGTCAGGGCGATCACCGCCGCGGCGATCAGGTTGGCGGCGTTGAAGAAGTCCAGCACCAGCCCGGCGTCGGTCAGCAGTTGCGGCGCCAGGCCCAGGCACTGGGCGATCAGCGCGGCCAGGCCGAGCGCCAGCAGCAGGGGTTTGTTCGGCGCGGCGCGGCGCGCCAGGCAGACACCGTGGTAGGCCGTGGCGCCCAGGTAGAGGAGGGCGGCGAGCAGGCTGGGCAGCAGAGGGTGCATAGCTTCTTGGGCGAATCCTTCGAAAGGTGCCGAGTTTGGCACAGAACGGCCGTGCCTAGAAAGCAGCCGGGAACGCTTCGCTTTCTCGCTGCAGCGGGATCATCGGCGGTGTCTGTGGCCTTCGCAGTTGGTTATAATCCCGCGCTTGCTGCCACGCCCACCCCGGCCGGCCACGGCCCGATAGGAACGCGCATGTTCGAAAACCTTACAGACCGCCTCTCGCAAACGCTGCGCCAGGTCACCGGCAAAGCCAAGCTGACCGAGGACAACATCAAGGATACGCTCCGCGAAGTGCGGATGGCCCTGCTCGAGGCCGACGTGGCCCTGCCGGTGGTCAAGGACTTCGTCAACCGCATCAAGGAGCGCGCGGTCGGCACCGAGGTGTCCAAGAGCCTGACCCCGGGCCAGGCCTTCGTGAAGATCGTCCAGGCCGAGCTGGTCGAGCTGATGGGCGCGGCCAACGAGGACCTGGCGCTCAACGCCGCGCCGCCGGCGGTCATCCTGATGGCCGGCCTGCAGGGCGCGGGCAAGACCACCACCGCCGGCAAGCTGGCGCGCTTCCTCAAGGAGCGCAAGAAGAAGTCCGTGCTGGTGGTCTCGGCGGACGTCTACCGCCCGGCGGCGATCAAGCAGCTGGAAACCCTGGCCAGCGACATCGGCGTGACCTTCTTCCCCTCGGACACCAGCCAGAAGCCGGTGGCCATCGCCGAGGCGGCGATCCGCGAGGCGAAGCTGAAGTTCATCGACGTGGTCATCGTCGATACCGCCGGTCGACTGCATATCGACGCCGATATGATGGACGAGATCAAGCAGGTCCATGCGGCGATCCAGCCGGTGGAAACCCTGTTCGTGGTCGACGCCATGACCGGCCAGGACGCCGCCAACACCGCCAAGGCGTTCAACGACGCCCTGCCGCTGACCGGCGTGGTGCTGACCAAGGTCGACGGCGACGCCCGTGGCGGCGCCGCGCTGTCGGTGCGCGCCATCACCGGCAAGCCGATCAAGTTCCTCGGCATGGGCGAGAAGAGCGAAGCGCTCGACCCCTTCCACCCGGACCGCGTGGCCTCGCGCATCCTCGGCATGGGCGACGTGCTCAGCCTGATCGAGCAGGCCGAGCAGACCCTCGACCGCGAGAAGGCCGAGAAGCTCGCGAAGAAGATCAAGAAGGGCAAGGGCTTCGACCTCGAAGACTTCCGCGACCAGTTGCAGCAGATGAAGAACATGGGCGGCCTGGGCAGCCTGATGGACAAGCTGCCGATGCTCGGCGGCGTCAACCTGGCACAGATGGGCAACGCCCAGGGCGCGGCCGAGAAGCAGTTCAAGCAGATGGAGGCGATCATCAATTCCATGACTCCGGCCGAGCGCCGCGACCCGGAAGTGATCAGCGGTTCGCGCAAGCGCCGCATCGCCCTGGGTTCGGGCACCCAGGTGCAGGACGTGGGCCGTCTCATCAAGCAGCACAAGCAGATGCAGAAGATGATGAAGAAGGTCACCGCCAAGGGCGGCATGGCCAAGATGATGCGCGGCATGGGGAGCATGTTCCCCGGCGGCATGCCGAAGATGTGAGCCGCAGGCCCGCCTGCCTGGCGGGCCGACGTGCTGCGGCTTGCGGCGCGGGGCTTTAGCTCATAGAATATGCGGCCTTTCGGGCTCCGTGCCCGGGGGCTGCATTTCTTTTTTGCAAGCAAACCATAGGAACAATGTACGCATGGTAACCATTCGTCTGGCTCGTGGCGGCTCCAAGAAGCGCCCGTTCTATCACCTGACCGTGACCAACAGCCGCAACGCTCGCGACGGCCGTTTCGTCGAGCGCGTCGGCTTCTTCAACCCGATCGCCACTGGCGCCGAAGTCAAGCTCTCGGTCAACCAGGAACGTCTGAACTACTGGCTGAGCCAGGGCGCCCAACCGTCCGAGCGCGTAGCCCAGCTGATCAAGGAAGCCGCCAAGGCTGCCTGAAGTCGATGAACACGATGCCTGCGGCCGAGGAAATGATCGTACTCGGCAAGATAGTTTCCGTGCATGGCATTCGTGGCGAGGTGAAGGTGTATTCCTTTACCGACCCGTTGGACAACCTGCTGGACTACCGGCGCTGGACGCTACGGCGTGGCACCGAGGTTCGACAGGCTGAACTGGTCAGTGGCCGCGTGCAGGGCAATGTCCTGGTGGCGAAGCTGAAGGGCCTGGATGATCGCGAAGTCGCCCGCACCTATGCGGATTTCGAGATCCTGGTGCCGCGCAGCGAGCTCCCGGAGCTGGATGACGGTGAGTTCTACTGGAGCCAGTTGGAAGGTCTCAAGGTGATCGATACGAACGGGCAACTGTTCGGGATACTCGACCACATGCTGGAGACCGGCGCCAACGACGTGATGGTGGTCAAGCCCTGTGCGGGCAGCCTGGACGACCGCGAGCGCCTGTTGCCCTATACGGAGCAATGCGTGCAATCGGTGGACCTGGCAGCCGGCGAGATCAGGGTGGACTGGGACGCGGATTTCTGACCCGCAGGGTAGGAGTTTCAACCCATGTGGATCGGGGTCATCAGCATCTTTCCGGAGATGTTCCGCGCCATCAGTGACTACGGCATCACCAGCCGTGCGGTGAAACAGGAGCTGATCCGGCTCGAGTGTTTCAACCCACGCAACAACACTGATGACCGTCACCAGACGGTGGACGACCGGCCCTTCGGCGGTGGTCCGGGCATGGTGATGAAGATCAGGCCGCTGGAAGGCGCACTGGGCGATGCCCGGCAAGCCGCAGGCGGACCGGCGAAGGTGATCTACCTGTCGCCGCAAGGTCGCAAGCTGACGCAGGCGGCCGTGAAGGAACTGGCGAACGAGGAACGACTGATCCTGATCGCCGGGCGTTACGAAGGCATCGACGAGCGCTTCATTGAAGAGCATGTCGATGAGGAATGGTCGATTGGCGATTATGTCCTGTCCGGGGGTGAGCTTCCGGCCATGGTGCTGATCGACGCGGTCACGCGGTTGTTGCCCGGTGCATTGGGCCACGTGGACTCCGCCGAGGAGGACTCCTTCACGGATGGCCTGCTCGACTGTCCGCACTACACCCGCCCCGAGGTGTACGCAGACAAACGTGTTCCCGAGGTGCTGCTCAGCGGCAACCACGAACACATCCGGCGCTGGCGTTTGCAGCAGTCCCTAGGCAGGACCTGGGAACGACGTGCCGATCTTCTGGATTGCCGCTCGCTTTCTGGAGAAGAGAAGAAGCTGCTGGAGGAATACATCCGCCAGCGGGACGATAGTTAACGTATCGATGGCGAGCGCCGAGCGCTTGTCTTAGGAGCACTGAGATGACCAACAAGATCATTCAGCAGATCGAAGCTGAACAGATGAACAAAGAGATTCCGGCGTTCGCCCCCGGCGACACCGTAATCGTCCAGGTGAAAGTGAAGGAAGGCGACCGTCAGCGTCTGCAGGCCTTCGAAGGCGTCGTGATCGGCAAGCGCAACCGCGGCCTGAACAGCGCGTTCACCGTTCGCAAGATCTCCAACGGCGTAGGCGTAGAGCGTACCTTCCAGACCTACAGCCCGCTGGTCGACAGCGTCAGCGTCAAGCGTCGCGGTGACGTGCGCAAGGCCAAGCTGTACTACCTCCGCGAACTGTCCGGCAAGGCAGCGCGCATCAAGGAAAAACTGGTCTGAGTCCACGACTCCCAGTCGATC
Organism: Pseudomonas sp. JH-2; assembly: GCF_036231725.1. NCBI lineage: Bacteria > Pseudomonadati > Pseudomonadota > Gammaproteobacteria > Pseudomonadales > Pseudomonadaceae > Pseudomonas > Pseudomonas sp. JH-2. The sequence continues at coordinate 72,116 of NZ_JAZAQP010000004.1, forward strand.
CGGAAAAAAGCAGCCCTCGGGCTGCTTTTTTCATGCCTGGGATTTGGTGGGAAGGTGATGGCAACCTGTAGGAGCGGGCCCTGCCCGCGATTTCGCGCGCAGGGCGCGCTCCTACAACTGTGCCTCCGGAACCGTGGGGCGCGTGCGTAGGACTCCGTCCGCGATCAGGCCAACAGACGACTCCCGGTTTCCCGGCTTCCCGGCCGCCTCACGGCCGCATGCTGACGCGCAGCGAAGCCTGGGACAGGTCGATGTCCTGCAGGCTCAGGCTGCCCATGCTCTGGCTCTGCGGGGCGCCGGCGACGCGGATGTTGTCGAAGCGCATCTCGCCGATGGAGCTGGGCAGGCGCAGGCTGATGGAGCCGTCGGGGTTGACGTTGGAGGCCAGGTGCTCGGTGTCGTAGACCACGTCCTTCATCGAGGTCTCGGCCTGTAGGCTGTCCACCACCGGCAGCACCAGGCGCGCCAGCTGCTTCATGGTGCCCACGCCGTCGCCGGCCTCGGCGCTGACGAACAGACTCTGCAGCGTCTCGTCGAAGCCCTGGGCGTTGATGCCGCTCATCTCGCTGTCGCTCAGCGGCTTCAGCCCGCGCGGCTGGTGGCTCTGGCCGATCGCCGGGGGCTGGCGCTGGATGTCCGCGCTGGCCAGCTGGAAGGGCCCGAGCAGGGCCGCCACCAGGGTGGCGGCCAGGCGCAGGTTGTTCTGCTTCTTCAGCGCCCGCTTGACCTGGCGCTCGCTGATCCAGCCCTGGGCGATCAGGGTTTCCCCCAGGCGCAGGCCGTTGCGCAACTGCAACTGGATCGCCTGGTCCAGCTGGGCGGCGCTGATCAGGCCCTTGTTGACGAGAATCTGGCCGAGGCGGGAATTCTGGGTATTGGACATGGTGGTGGACCACGTAGGCAAAGAATGATGGCGTGGTGCAATCATTGCTTCCGGCACGCCGCCTGTCACCCATCTTAGGATAGGCTGACGAAGGATTCGCCAGCCGATCCCGGGGCATTCCGACTATCGGTCGCCCTCCTTGCCGGCGGCGTCGGCGCCTTCTTCGATCAGCGCTATCACCAGCCAGCCCTCCCCGGGGGTCAGGGGCCGGGTGCTGCTGGCCACGTGCATCCAGCCCGACGGGTCGCGGGCGAACAGCAGGGTGGCGGCGTTGCCGTACAGCGCCTGGTACCGCTCCCAGCCGAAGCTCTCGCTGAGCAGGGTGCTGCGCACCTCGGCGCCGCGGGACAGCAGGCCGGCGAACTGCGGGTAGCTCAGCTCGCGCGGGCTCAGGTTCTGCCCGCGGTGCTGGTCGCTGGCGCGGTGCTTGTCGCTGCGCCGGCTCTCCTGGCCGCTGGTCAGGCTGTAGAGGCGGGCGCCGAACTCGTGGCGGAAGCGCATGCAGGCCAGGGTGTTCAGCTCGCCCGAGGGCGACAGGGCCAGCAGGTGGCCGAGGCCGACCAGGTCCAGGTGCGCCTCGGCATGCTGCGAGGTGGGATTGCCGAAGTAGGTGGGCAGGTTGTCCATGCGCGCGGCGCGGATGTTCTCCCAGCTGGAGTCGGTGAGCAGCACGCGGCTGCCGGCGTTCTTCAGCGCCGTGCCGATGGCCCGCGCCACCGGGTTGGCGCCGACGATGAGGAAGCCGCTGGGCGCCGGCTCCGCCACCTTCAGCAGGCGCGCCAGGGGCCGCGCGGTGGCGCTCTGCAGGACCACGGTGCCGATGATCACCAGGAAGGTCAGCGGCACCAGCAGCTGGGCCTGTTCATGGCCGGCCTCCTGCAGGCGGATGGCGAAGATCGCCGAGACCGCCGCCGCGACTATCCCGCGCGGGGCTATCCAGGCCAGCAGCGCGCGTTCGCGCCAGTCCAGCGACGAGCCGGCGCTGCTCACCAGCACGTTCAGCGGCCGCGCCACGAACTGGATCAGCGCCAGCACCAGCAGCGCCGCCGGGCCCAGGCCGAGCAGGGCGGACAGGTCCAGGCGCGCGGCGAGGACGATGAACAGGCCGGAGATCAGCAGCACGCTGAGGTTCTCCTTGAAGTGCAGGATCTGCCGCACGTCCACGCCCTTCATGTTGGCCAGGCACATGCCCATCAGCGTCACCGCCAGCAGGCCGGACTCGTGCACCGTCAGGTTGGCGCCGATGAAGATGCCGAGCACCGCCGACAGCGCGGCCAGGTTGTGCAGGTAGTCCGGCAGCCACTGGCGGCGTAGCACCTGGCCGAGGGCCAGGCCGCCGAGGATGCCGAAGGCGCTGCCGCAGGCGATCACCGCGGCGAAGGTCAGCAGGCTGTCGCGCCAGCCGCTGCCGGCGTCGCTGGCGGCGATGAAGCTGTACACCACCACCGCCAGCAGCGCGCCCAGCGGGTCGATGACGATGCCTTCCCAGCGCAGGATGTTGGCGATGGTCGCCTTCGGCCGCACCACGCGCAGCATCGGCACTATCACCGTGGGGCCGGTGACCAGGGTGAGGGTGCCGAACAGCAGCGCCATCTCCCAGCTGAAGTCCAGCAGCCAGTGCGTCGCCAGGGCGATCACGCCCCAGGTCAGCAGCGCGCCCCAGGTGACCATGCGCTGCACCACCTTGCCGATCTCGCGCCATTCGCTGAAGTGCAGGGTGAGGCTGCCCTCGAAGAGGATCAGCGCCACCGACAGCGAGACCAGGGGGAACAGCAGCGGGCCGAACAGCGCCTGCGGGTCGAGCAGGCCGAGCAGGGGGCCGGCGAGGATGCCGGACAGCAGCAGGAAGAGGATCGCCGGCAGGCGCAGGCGCCAGGCCAGCCACTGGCAGAGCAGGGCGCCGGCGCCGATGCCGCCGAGGGAAAGCAGAACGCGGGTTTCATCCATGCATGGGGTTCCTTGACGAGGGTTTGGCTGGCCGCGGACGGCCCGCCTGTGGAAGACTAGCCGCGCCCCGACCGCTTTAGAAACCGCCAGCGCATGACACCCGTTCCCCATCCCCTGATCGACCGTTTTCTCGACGCCCTGTGGCTGGAGAAAGGCCTCTCCGACAACACCCGCCTGGCCTACGGCAGCGACCTGGCGCTGTTCAACGGCTGGCTGGGAGAACAGGGCGTGGGTCTGGAGCGCGCCGGCCGCGAGCTGATCCTCGACCACCTGGCCTGGCGCCTGGCCCAGGGCTACAAGGCCCGCTCCACCGCGCGCTTCCTCTCCGGGGTGCGCGGCTTCTACCGCTACTGCCTGCGCGAGAACCTCATCGCCGAGGACCCGACCCTGCAGGTGGAACTGCCGCAACTGGGCAAGCCGCTGCCCAAGTCGCTGTCCGAGGCCGACGTCGAGGCGCTGCTGGCCGCGCCCGAGACCGAGGACCCGCTGGGCCTGCGCGACCGCGCCATGCTGGAGGTGCTCTACGCCTGTGGCCTGCGCGTCAGCGAACTGGTCGGCCTGACCCTGGAACAGCTCAACCTGCGCCAGGGCGTGGTGCGGGTGTTCGGCAAGGGCAGCAAGGAACGCCTGGTGCCGTTGGGCGAGGAAGCCATCCTGTGGATCGAGCGCTATATGCGCAATGCCCGCGGCGACCTGCTCGGCGGCCGCCCCAGCGACGTGCTCTTCCCCAGCCTGCGCGGCGAGCAGATGACGCGCCAGACCTTCTGGCACCGCATCAAGCACCACGCCAGGGTGGCCGGCATCGGCAAGTCGCTGTCGCCGCACACCCTGCGCCACGCCTTCGCCACCCACCTGCTCAACCACGGCGCCGACCTGCGCGTGGTGCAGATGCTGCTGGGCCACAGCGACCTGTCGACCACCCAGATCTATACCCACATCGCCCGTGCGCGCCTGCAGGAGCTGCACGCCCAGCACCACCCGCGCGGTTGAGCGTAGGAGCAACTGTCTTCTGGGCTCCCTCGTTCGCGGGGGTGACTGGATCGAAATTCGCGTCTCCCATGTCGCCCCATTGTAGGAGCGGGCCCTGCCCGCGATTCGCGCGCAGGGCGCGCTCCTACAGGAGAATGGCATGGCTCGGCCAGCGTAGGAGCGGACTTCGTCCGCGATGGGCCGATCCCGCGCGCCGTCATCGCGGATAAATCCGCTCCTACAGGTTGCCGCTACGTTCGCGCATCCGTAGGGCGAATAACCGTTCGCGGTTATCCGCCGCTTGACCTAAACCGGCTGCCGCCTGCGGCCTGTAGCCTCGTGCTACAAGCGTGCGGTTCGGTGGAGGGCCGCCCTGTGATAGTCTTCGGGGTTCATCCACAGGAGTTTTCCATGCGTCTGTCCCGATTCCTGGTTGCCGCGGCCCTGGGCCTGGCCAGCACCCTCGTCCTGGCCGCCGAGCCCGACCAGACCATCCGCAAGACCCTGCAGTCGCTGCAGCCCGACCTGCCCATCGAAGCCATCAGCGCCAGCCCGGTGCAGGGCCTGTACCAGGTCCAGCTCAAGGGTGGCCGCGTGCTCTACGCCAGCACCGACGGCAACTTCGTCGTGCAGGGCAGCATCTACCAGGTGAAGGATGGCGCGGCCACCAACATCACCGAGGTCGCCGAGGCGGCCGGCGTGGCCAAGACCATCAATGCCCTGCCCGCCAGCGACATGGTGGTGTTCCCCGCCCAGGGCAAGGCCAAGGCCCACATCACCGTGTTCACCGACACCACCTGCCCCTACTGCCAGAAGCTGCACGCCGAGGTGCCGGAGCTGAACAAGCGCGGCATCGAGGTGCGCTACCTGGCCTTCCCGCGCCAGGGGCCGAAGTCCCCGGGTGACCAGCAGCTGCAGGCGGTGTGGTGCTCCAAGGACCGCGCCGCGGCCATGACCGACATGTTCCACGGCAAGGAAATCAAGGCCGCGCAGTGCCCCAACCCGGTGGACAAGCAGTTCGAGCTGGGGCAGATGGTCGGCGTGCAGGGCACCCCCGCGATCATCCTCGAAAGCGGCCAGATGCTGCCGGGCTACCAGAGCGCCGGCGAAATCGCCAAGCTGGTGCTGGACACCAAGTGAATCGGGCCCTGCGCCTGATTTGACTAATGGGGAGCCGCTTCGTAATGTGCGGTTCCTTTAACCATGAGGCCGGGCGCTCGCCCGGCCTTCGTACGGTACGTCCCCGTCCTCGCCGCCTGCGCGCCGCGTGCCGGGGCGTACCCCGTTTGCCGCGATGATGGGGAGTTTCAGCGTGAAACCGGTGAAAGTGGGAATCTGTGGGTTGGGGACCGTCGGTGGCGGTACCTTCAATGTACTCAAACGCAACGCCGAGGAGATTGCCCGCCGTGCCGGGCGTGGTATCGAGGTTGCGCAGATTGCCGCCCGTCGCCCCAACCCGAAATGCGAAACCGGCAGCACCCCCATCACTGCCGACATTTTCGACGTGGCGAACAACCCGGAAATCGACGTGGTCATCGAACTGATCGGTGGCTACACCCTGGCCCATGAGCTGGTGCTCAAGGCCATCGAGAACGGCAAGCACGTGGTCACCGCGAACAAGGCGCTGATCGCCGTGCACGGCAACGAAATCTTCGCCAAGGCCCGCGAGAAGGGCGTGATCGTCGCCTTCGAGGCCGCGGTGGCCGGCGGCATCCCGGTGATCAAGGCGATTCGCGAAGGCCTGGCGGCCAACCGCATCAACTGGCTGGCCGGCATCATCAACGGCACCGGCAACTTCATCCTCACCGAGATGCGCGAGAAGGGCCGCGCCTTCGCCGACGTGCTCAAGGAAGCCCAGGCGCTGGGCTACGCCGAGGCCGACCCGACCTTCGACGTCGAGGGCATCGACGCCGCGCACAAGCTGACCATCCTGGCGTCCATCGCCTTCGGCATCCCGCTGCAGTTCGACAAGGCCTACACCGAGGGCATCACCAAGCTGACCACCGCCGACGTGAACTACGCCGAGGCCCTGGGCTACCGCATCAAGCACCTGGGCGTGGCGCGCCGCACCGACAAGGGCATCGAACTGCGCGTGCACCCGACGCTGATCCCGGCCGACCGCCTGATCGCCAATGTGAACGGCGTGATGAACGCCGTCATGGTCAACGGCGACGCCGCCGGCTCCACGCTGTTCTACGGCGCCGGCGCCGGCATGGAGCCCACCGCTTCCTCGGTGGTCGCCGACCTGGTCGACGTGGTCCGCGTGCTCACCACCGACCCGGAGAACCGCGTGCCGCACCTGGCGTTCCAGCCGGACGCGCTCTCCGACCACCCGATCCTGCCGATCGACGCCTGCGAAAGCGCCTACTACCTGCGCATCCAGGCCAAGGACCACCCGGGCGTACTGGCCCAGGTGGCGACCATCCTCTCCGAGCGCGGCATCAACATCGAATCGGTCATGCAGATGGAAGTCGAAGAGCATGACGGTCTGGTGCCGATGATCCTGGTTACCCACCGCGTGCTCGAGTCCCGCATCATCGAAGCCATCGCCGCGCTGGAAGCGCTGGATGACGTGGTCGGCAATGTCGTACGCATTCGCGTCGAACAGCTCAACTAATCGGGCTGCAGGCTACAGGCTGCAGGCGCCAGGCGGAAAAGCCTGAAGCCTGCCGCCTGAGGCCTGAAGCCAAAACCGAAGGTTTTGAACAAATGCGCTACATCAGTACCCGCGGCCAGGCGCCCGCGCTGAACTTCGAAGACGTGCTGCTGGCGGGCCTGGCCAGCGACGGCGGCCTCTACGTGCCGGAAAACCTGCCGCGCTTCACCGTCGAGGAGATCGCCTCCTGGGCCGGCCTGCCGTACCACGAGCTGGCCTTCCGGGTGATGCGCCCGTTCGTCGCCGGCAGCATCAGCGATGCCGATTTCAAGAAGATCCTCGAAGAGACCTACGGCGTCTTCGCCCACAACGCCGTGGCGCCGCTGCGCCAGCTCAATGGCAACGAATGGGTGCTGGAGCTGTTCCACGGCCCGACCCTGGCCTTCAAGGACTTCGCCCTGCAACTGCTCGGCCGCCTGCTCGACCACGTGCTGACCAAGCGCGGCGAGCGCGTGGTGATCATGGGCGCCACCTCCGGTGATACCGGCTCGGCGGCCATCGAGGGCTGCAAGGCCTGCGAAAACGTCGACATCTTCATCATGCACCCGCACAACCGCGTGTCCGAGGTGCAGCGCCGGCAGATGACCACCATCCTCGGCGAGAACATCCACAACATCGCCATCGAAGGCAACTTCGACGACTGCCAGGAGATGGTCAAGGCCAGCTTCGCCGACCAGGGCTTCCTCAAGGGCACCCGCCTGGTGGCGGTCAACTCGATCAACTGGGCGCGGATCATGGCCCAGATCGTCTACTACTTCCACGCCGCCCTGCAGCTCGGCGCGCCGGCCCGCTCGGTGGCCTTCTCGGTGCCCACCGGCAACTTCGGCGACATCTTCGCCGGCTACCTGGCGCGCAACATGGGCCTGCCGGTCAGCCAGCTGATCGTGGCGACCAACCGAAACGACATCCTGCACCGCTTCATGTCCGGCAACCGCTACGACAAGGACACCCTGCACCCGTCGCTGTCGCCGTCCATGGACATCATGGTCTCGTCCAACTTCGAGCGCCTGCTGTTCGACCTGCACGGCCGCAACGGCAAGGCCATCGCCGAGCTGATGGACGCCTTCAAGGCCACCGGCAAGCTGTCCGTCGAGGACGACCGCTGGACCGAGGCGCGCCGCCTGTTCGATTCCCTGGCGGTGGACGACGAGCAGACCTGCCAGACCATCGCCGAGGTCTACGCCGAGTGCGGCGAACTGCTGGATCCGCACACCGCCATCGGCGTGCGCGCCGCCCGCGAATGCCGCCGCAGCCTGGCCATCCCCATGGTCACCCTGGGCACCGCGCACCCGGTGAAATTCCCGGAAGCGGTGGAGAAGGCCGGCATCGAGGCCGTCCCGGCGCTGCCGGCGCACCTGGCCGACCTGTTCCAGCGCGAAGAGCGCTGCACCGTGCTGCCCAACGAACTGGCCAAGGTCCAGGCCTTCGTCAGCGCCCACGGCAACCGCGGCAAACCGCTCTAAGCCGGTCGAAAGAAAAGCCCGCCAGCTTGGCGGGCTTTTTCGTTTCCGGGGCAAATATCTGAGGTTATTGAACTTTTTCCTGCAGAAAGGGGTCTTTTCCTGACGTATCCGTTGTATCCCAGGAGAACCCCATGGACCGACTCGAGCCCCTGCTCGCAGCCATCTTCAGCCAATACGCCCACGATCTCGGACCCGCGCGTCCGGACGGTGGCCGGGTGCTGAGCCTGAGCACCTCCGAAGGCGAGGTCGTCCTGCGTCGCGTCCTCAGTGGCGACCAACTGGCCGACGAGCGCAATTGCCAGGAAGCGCTGGAGGCCATCAGCCGCGACCTGGCGGTCCAGGAGGGGCGGATCTGCAACGACGTCATCCACGCCCTGCGCCAGCGCGCCGCCCAGGTGCTCAGCTACGACGCCTGAGCCCGCCAGCTCCATCGAGAATGCCGCCGCCCCGGCCCGGGGCGGCGGCATTCGCGTTTCTATAGCCGCCCGCACTGCACCAGGCGGGCGCGGATGGCCCCGGTGGTGCGGCCATGGGCGCGGGCGATGGCGGTGACAGGTTCGCCCTCGTCGAAGCGCTGCAACAGGGCCTGTTCCTCTTCCTCGTTCCAGGGCTTGCCGGCCTGCTCCGGGCTCGGGCGCACCTTGCCCTGGGCTTCGAGGGCCTGGATGGCCTGGAACAGCGCGCGGATCACCTCCGGCGCCTGGCAGGCATCGCCGCCGGGAAGGGCTTGCCCGGTGCGCGGATCGAGGCCGTGGGCCAGCTTGCGCAGCGTGTCCAGGCAATGCGGGTTCGTTTCCATGAAGCCGTCTCCTCTGCGGAGCGTCCGGAATGGACGCCGAAAGGATCAGGTAGTGGATTTCCTGGTGCGGATCAGTCGGCCCGATCGCTTTTCCCTGTAGGAGCGAGCTTGCTCGCGAACCCAAGCCCGGCCCGCACGCCAGCCTAGCCGGCGAGCGACGTGCTGTTCGGCCACTGCGGACAGCGCCCTCTCCCGCTTGCGGGAGAGGGCTGGGGAGAGGGCAACGGACTTCGACGACACACTGGTGCTGGGCTTGGATCCGCTCCCCCTCCCTAACCCTCCCCCGCAAGCGGGAGAGGGGACCGTTGGGTAGAACGAAAGGCCCTGGCGTCAGCCGGAGGCATCCGTGAGCGATTCCGAGCCAACCGGCGAGTGACGATCTGCCAGGCCGCTGCGGACAGCCCCCTCTCCCGCTTGCGGGAGAGGGGACCGTTGGGCAGAACGACAGGCCATGGAGTCAGCCGGTATAGCCCCGTTCGCGAGCAAGCTCGCTCCTACAAGAGCGGGCGGGTGTGCAGGATGACTGCTTGGTTTCGCTTGACGCCGAACGGCTCCCTCTCCCTTCAGGGAGAGGGCTGGGGAGAGGGTTGCGGACGTCGACGACACACCGATGCTGGGCTTGACTCCGCACCCCCTCCCTAACCCTCCCCCACAAGCGGGAGAGGGGGACCGTTGGGCAGAACGAGTGGCCACGCAGTCAGCCGGTAGCCCCGTTCGCGAGCAAGCTCGCTCCTACAGGGGCGCGGCTCAAACTGATCCATCACGCCGCAGCGCGGCGATCTGTTCGGCGTCGTAGCCCAGTTCCGCCAGGATCGCGTCGTTGTGCTCGCCCAGCTTCGGGCCTATCCACTCGGCCGAGCCGGGGGTTTCCGAGAGCTTGGGCACTATGCCGGGCATCTTGAAGGGCTTGCCGTCCGGCAGCTTCGCCGAGAGGAACATCTCGCGGGCGAGGAATTGCGGATCGCTGAACATGTCCTCGGCGGAGTAGATGCGGCTGGCCGGCACCTCGGCCGCGTTCAGCACCTTCAGCACCTCTTCCTGAGGCAGTGAGCGGGCCCAGCGGTCGATCACCCCGTACAGCTCGTCGCGCCGGGCGTCGCGGCCGTCGTTGCCGGCCAGCTGCGGGTCGTCGGCCAGGTCCTGGCGGCCGATGGCGAGCATGAAGCGGCGGAAGATGGCGTCGCCGTTGGCGGCGATCTGCACGTGCCTGCCATCGGCGGTGGTGTGCACCGAGGAGGGGGTGATGCCGGGCATGATGTTGCCGCTGCGCTCGCGGATGAAGCCGAACACGTCGAACTCCGGGACCATGGACTCCATCATGGCGAACACCGCCTCGTACAGCGCCACGTCCACCACCTGGCCCTGGCCGCCGTTGACCTCGCGGTGGCGCAGGGCCATGAGCGCGCCTATGACGCCCCACAGGGCGGCGATGGAGTCGCCGATGGAAATGCCGGTGCGCACCGGCGGGCGGTCCTCGAAGCCGGTGATGTAGCGCAGCCCGCCCATGGATTCGCCCACCGCGCCGAAGCCCGGCTGGTCCTTGCAGGGGCCGCTCTGGCCGAAGCCGGAAAGGCGCACCATCACCAGCCTGGGGTTAAGCGCGTGGAGCACGTCCCAGCCCAGGCCGAGCTTCTCCAGCACGCCGGGGCGGAAGTTCTCGATCAGGATGTCGGCCTCGGCCAGGAGCTTCTTCAGTACCTCGCGGCCGGCTTCCTGCTTGAGATTGAGTGTCAGCGAGCGCTTGTTGCGCGCCTGCACGAACCACCACAGCGAGGTGCCTTCGTAGAGCTTGCGCCACTTGCGCAGCGGGTCGCCGCCGTCGGGCGATTCGATCTTGGTGACTTGCGCGCCGAACTCGGCGCACAGGCGCGCGGCGAAGGGGCCGGCGATCAGGGTGCCGAGCTCCACGACCTTGAGGCCGGCGAGGGGTTTGGCGGTGGCGTTCATCGGGTGTTCCGTCGGTCGGGCAGTGTGGGGCGACTCTAGCGTGGCTCGCGGCCGACGGGTAGCCCGGCGGCGCGGGCAAAGCTGACCGATCGGTTGTGAAGGCGTTCCGCGATCGGCTCCGGGCGCGTAGAGTAGGGAGCATTCCCACACTTTTTTCAGGCCGGCCCGGGTATCCGCTCATGCGTGCCGTTGATCTTCCTCCTTCTGCCGACCCCATGCCGCCTGCGCCCCGGATGCCGAAGGAGGGCGCATGTCGCTGAGCCTGCCCACCCTGCTGCTGGTGGACCTCTACATCCTCGCCCTGGTCGGGGTGCTGATGTTCTTCGCCTGGTACGGCGGGCGCCGCGAGCCGACCCTCGGCTACATGGCCGGCATGCTCCTGCTCGGGGCGCTGTCCACCTTCCTCATCGCCCTGCGCAGCTTCGGCCTGGAGATGCTGGCCATCGTCGCCGGCAACGTGGTGGTGATGCTTTCCTGCGCGCTGCTGTGGACCAGCATGCGCGTGTTCGCCGGGCGCGCGCCCTACTGGCCCGGCGTGGCCGCGGGGGCCGTGCTCTGGTTGCTGCTGTGCCTGTGGCCGGCCTTCCTGCACACGATGGTCGCGCGCATCCAGGTCCACTCGGCGCTGACCGTGGTCTACTGCCTGCTCGCCGCCGCCGAGCTGTGGCGCAGCCGCCGGCGCCTGGAAGTGCCGCTGCGGCCGACCCTGGCCCTGCTGCTGTTCCACGCGGGCTTCTATACCCTGCGCATCTTCGTCGACCGCGGCGCGGTGCCGGGCGAGCCCTCGGGCACCTACACCACCCTGTTCACCCTGCTGGTGTTCGAGACCATGCTGGTCGCCGTCGGCCTGGCCTTCACCACCCTGACCATGGTCAAGGACCGTGCCGAGCTGAAGTTCCGCTCGGCGGCCCTGAGCGACCCCCTGACCGGCATCGGCAACCGCCGCGCCTTCATGGATTCCGGCGAGCGCCTGCTGCGCCTGTGCGCCGAACGCGGCGAGCCGGTGGCGCTGCTGGTCTGCGACCTGGACAACTTCAAGCGCCTCAACGACGCCTACGGCCACCCGGTGGGCGACCGCGCCCTGCAGGAGTTCAGCCGCATCACCGCCTCGCGCATGCGCCGCCAGGACGTGTTCGGGCGCATCGGCGGCGAGGAGTTCGCCTGCCTGCTGACCAGGGCCGGCACCGAGGCCGCCTGCCAGGTGGCCGAACGCATCCGCCGGGAGTTCGCCGAGGTTCCGTTCGTCGGTGAGGGCCTGTTCAGCGTCAGCATCGGCGTGGCCACCAGCGAGGAGGGCGGCTACGAGCTGGCGCGGCTGCTGTCGCTGGCCGACCAGGCGCTGTACCTGGCCAAGGCCAAGGGCCGCAACCGCATCGAGCTGTCGGCCTCCCGCCCGGGGCACGAAGGCCGCGGCCACCGCTGAGCGCGACGGGGGCGGCAGGGCGGGCGCAATCGGGGTAGACTTGCCGCCTTCGCATCGCTGGGATAGACCATGGCCCTCTCCGCCACCCCCTACAAGGCCGACATCAGCCTCACCGACCTGGACCGCGGCGTCTACGAGACACTGCGCTTCACTGTCGCCCGCCATCCCTCGGAAACCGAGGAGCGCCTGGCGGTCCGCCTGCTTGCCTTCGTGCTCTGGTACAACGAGCAGCTGGCCTTCGGCCGGGGCCTGTCGGACGTCGAGGAGCCGTCGTTGTGGGAGAAGAGCCTGGACGACCGCATCCTGCACTGGATCGAGGTCGGCCAGCCGGACAGCGAGCGCCTGGTGTGGTGCTCGCGGCGTTGCGAAAGACTCTCGCTGCTGGCCTACGGCAACCTGCGCGTATGGACCACCAAGGTCCTCGACGGCGTGCGCCACCTGAAGAACCTCAATGTCGCCGCCGTCCCCCAGGAGCCCCTGGAGGAACTGGCCCGCGACCTGCCGCGTTCGATCAACTGGACCGTGATGATCAGCGAGGGGACGATCTTCGTCACCGACGAGAACGGCCAGCACGAACTGCAACTGGAATGGCTGATGGGCGAGCGATAAAAGCCGCCGGAAAGGACACTGTACGACCGATGCGCATCGACCCCCGCCCGCTGCCGGAAACCCTGCCCGACCTCGGCGACCTGCCGCCGCTGCTCACCCGCCTGTACGCCGCCCGTGGCGTGAAGTCCGCCGAGGAGCTGGACAAGGGCCTGGCGCGGCTGATCCCGTACCGCCAGCTCAAGGGCATCGACGCCGCCGTGGCGCTGCTGGTCGACGCCTTGCAGAAGCGCCAGCGCATCCTCTACGTCGGCGACTTCGACGCCGACGGCGCCACCGCCAGCAGTGTCGGCGTGCTGGCCCTGCGCCTGCTCGGCGCGGCCTGGGTCGACTACCTGGTGCCGAACCGCTTCGAATACGGCTACGGCCTGACCCCGGAAATCGTCGCGGTCGCCCTGGAGAAACGCCCGGAGCTGCTGGTCACCGTGGACAACGGCATCTCCAGCATCGACGGCGTGGCCGCGGCCAAGGCCGCCGGGCTGCGCGTGCTGGTCACCGACCATCACCTGCCGGGCCCGGAACTGCCGGCGGCGGACGCCATCGTGAACCCCAACCAGCCGGGCTGCGAATTCCCCAGCAAGGCGATGGCCGGGGTCGGGGTGATCTTCTACGTGATGCTCGCCCTGCGCGCGCGCCTGCGCGAGCTGGACTGGTTCGCCCGCAGCGGCACGCCGGAGCCGAACCTGGCCGAGCTGCTCGACCTGGTGGCCCTGGGCAGTGTCGCCGACGTGGTGCCGCTGGACGCCAACAACCGCATCCTGGTGCACCAGGGCCTGGCGCGCATCCGCGCCGGCCGCGCCCGCCCGGGCCTGCGCGCGCTGCTGGAAGTGGCGGGGCGTGACGCCCGGCGGATCACCTCCACGGATTTGGGCTTCATCCTTGGCCCGCGGCTCAACGCGGCCGGGCGCCTGGACGACATGTCCCTGGGCATCGAGTGCCTGCTCTGCGAGGACGAGGCCCTGGCCCGCGACATGGCGGTGCAGCTCGACCAGCTCAACCAGGACCGCAAGGCCATCGAGCAGGGCATGCAGCGCGAGGCGCTGGCCCAGCTCAAGGAACTGCCGGTGGAGGAAATGCCCTTCGGCCTGTGCCTGTTCGACCCGGACTGGCACCAGGGGGTGATCGGCATCCTCGCCTCGCGCCTGAAGGAGCGCTACCACCGCCCGACCATCGCCTTCGCCGACGCCGGCGACGGCAGCCTCAAGGGCTCGGCCCGCTCGGTGCCCGGCCTGCATATCCGCGACGCCCTGGACGCGGTGGCCGCGCGCCACCCGGGGCTGATCAGCAAGTTCGGCGGCCATGCCATGGCAGCCGGCCTGTCGCTGCCCCAGGGGCATTTCGGCGCCTTCGCCGCGGCCTTCGACGCCGAGGTGCGCCGCCAGCTCAGCGAGGACGACCTCACCGGGCGCATCCTCTCCGACGGCCAGCTGAGCCTGACCGAGTTCCACCTGGAACTGGCCCGCGCCCTGCGCCAGGCCGGCCCCTGGGGCCAGCACTTCCCCGAGCCGTTGTTCCATGGGGTGTTCCAGATCGTCCAGCAGCGCATCGTCGGCGAACGCCACCTGAAGCTGGTGCTCAAGACCGAGTGCGGCTCGCTGCAACTGGACGGCATCGCCTTCAACGTCGACCGCGAGGTCTGGCCGAACCCGACGGTGCGCTGGGCGGAGATGGCCTACAAGCTGGACGTCAACGAATTCCGCGGCAACGAGAGCGTGCAGCTGATGGTGGTGCACCTGGCGCCGCGCTGACCCGCCAGCGCCTCCCATCGCAGGGTTTACGAGCGCCAGCTGCAGACAAAAAGAGACCCGCGCAAGGCGGGTCTGAAATCGCCGCAGGAGAGAACGCGGCGAGCGTGGTTCTTCTTCCGGGCTCAGGCGCTGGCCGGCTGCGCGCCGCGGCGGGCCAGGCGGCGGCGCCAGGCGCGGTACAGCGGCAGGCAGAGCATCGCCGCCACCAGGGCCCAGGTGCCGATGGCGATGGGGCTGGACCAGAGGATGCCCAGCTCGCCGTTGGAGATCGACAGCGCGCGGCGCAGGTTCTGCTCCATCAGCCCGCCGAGGATGAAGCCCAGCAGCAGCGGCGAGAGCGGGAAGTCGAGCTTGCGCAGGATGTAGCCGAGGATGCCGATGGCGACCATCAGGAACAGGTCGAAGGTGGTGGCGTGCACGGCGTACACGCCGATCGCGGTGATGATCGCGATGCCCGGCACCAGCGCCCAGTTCGGCACCGCGAGGATGCGGGTGAACACCCGGACCATGGGCACGTTGAGGATGATCAGCATCAGGTTGGCGATGAACAGCGAGGCGATCAGGCCCCAGACGATGGTCGGCTGCTCCTGGAACAGCAGCGGGC
Source organism: Pseudomonas sp. JH-2 (assembly GCF_036231725.1). Taxonomy (NCBI): domain Bacteria; kingdom Pseudomonadati; phylum Pseudomonadota; class Gammaproteobacteria; order Pseudomonadales; family Pseudomonadaceae; genus Pseudomonas; species Pseudomonas sp. JH-2. The sequence goes on from NZ_JAZAQP010000004.1 coordinate 87,161, forward strand.
CGGGGGTGATGTTGTACAGGCTGAGCGCGCCGATCATCACCGCCGTGGTGCCCGAGCCGGGCACGCCGAGGGTCAGCATGGGCACCAGGGCGCCGCAGGCGGAGGCGCCGATGGCGGTTTCCGGGGCGGCCAGGCCGCGCATGTCGCCCTGGCCGAACTTGCCCTTCTCGCCGGCGTAGCGTTTCTCGGTCATGTAGGCCACCGCGCTGGCCAGGGTGGCGCCGGCGCCGGGCAGCACGCCCATGACGAAGCCGAGCAGGCCGCAGCGCAGGTTGACCACGAATACCGAGGCGGCTTCCTTGAGGTTGAACAGCATGCGCCCGCTGGCTTCCACGGCCTTGTGCCCGTGGTGGGTCTTCTCCAGCAGCAGGAGGATCTCGCTGACCGAGAACAGGCCCAGCACCAGGACCACGAACTGGATGCCGTCGGCCACGTGGATGCTGTCGAAGGTGAAGCGGTACACGCCGCTGTTGGCGTCGATGCCGACACTGGACAGGAACAGCCCGAGCAGCGCCGCCAGCAGCGTCTTCAGCGGGCGGTCGCCGGCCAGGCCGCCGAGCGCGACTATGGCGAAGACCATCAGCACGAAGTATTCCGCCGGGCCGAAGGCGATCGCCCAGTTCGCCAGCAGCGGGGCGAACAGCACCATGCCGCAGGTGGCGATGAAGGCGCCGATGAACGAGCTCCAGGCCGACAGCGACAGGGCCACGCCGGCCAGGCCCTGGCGCGCCATGGGGTAGCCGTCGAGGGTGGTCATCACGGTGGAGGCCTCGCCGGGGATGTTCAGCAGGATCGAGGAGATCCGCCCGCCGTATTCGCAGCCCAGGTACACCGCGGCCAGCAGGATCAACGCCGACTCCGGCGGCAGGCCGAGGGCGAAGGCCACCGGGATCAGCAGGGCCACGCCGTTGATCGGGCCAAGGCCCGGGAGCAGGCCGACCACGGTGCCGATCAGGGTGCCGATCAGCGCGGTGATCAGGTTGTAGGGGCTCAGGGCGACGCCGAAGCCCTGCCCGAGATAGCTCAGGGTATCCATGACGGTGTCCTCAGAAGGGCAGGAAGTCGAGCACGCCCCGCGGCAGCGGGACGTCCAGGGTGCGGTCGAAGAGCAGGTACAGGCCGATGCTCAGCAGCGTGCAGGTGACCACGCTGACGGCCGGCCTGCCGCCGTAGAGCAGGGCGATGAAGCTGCCCACCAGGGCGCTGGCGAGGATGAAGCCCTGCGGCTCGAAGAGCCCGGCGTAGACCAGCAGCAGGCCGACGCACGCCACCACCTTGCGCAGCAGCGCGCCTTCCAGCGGCTGCTCGTCGTCGTGGCGCACCGGCGTGGGCCGCAGGATAAGCCAGGCCAGGCCGATCGCCATCAGCGCCAGGCACAGCAGCGGGTAGGCGCGCGGGCCCACCGGTTCGTAGGAGAAGGGCGCCTGGTAGTCCCAGGCGATGGCCGCAAGGCCGAGGCAGGCCAGCAGCCAGGCACCGGCGAACAGCCGCTGCGGCAGCGAGTGGGGGGCGTGCATGTCGGGAACCTCGCAGCTTACTGGATCAGGCCGAAGTCATGGGCCATCTGGCGGTAGCGGGCGACCTGCTGCTTGACGTAGCTGTCCAGCTCCGGCCCGGTCATGGCGAAGGGGAACAGCTCGCGCTGGTCGCGCAGCCTGGCGAAGTCCTCCGAGGCCAGCAGCTTGTCGAAGGACGCCTTCCAGAACTGGTAGTCCTCGTCGCTGACCTTGGGCCCGACGTAGAAGCCGCGCACCACCGGCCAGACGATGTCGAAGCCCTGCTCCTTGGCGGTGGGGATGTCGGCCATGCCCTCGTCCTGCAGGCGCTCCTCGGAGAACACCGCGAGCAGGCGCATCTTGCCGGCGCGGATGTGCGGCATGGAGTCGGAGATGTCGGTGCTGCCCACCTGGATGTGCCCGCCGAGCAGCGCCGTGGCGATCTCGCCGCCGCCTTCCAGGGCGACGTAGCGCAGCCGTTTCGGGTCGATGCCGGCGGCCTTGGCGATCAGCGCGGTCTGCATCCAGTCCTGGCTGCCGACGGTGCCGCCGGAGCCGATCACCACCTTGCCCGGGTCGGCCTTGAGCGCGGCCACCAGGTCGGCGAGGTTCTTGTAGGGCGAATCGTTGCGCACGGCGATGGCGCCGTAGCTGGTGCCGATGGCCGCCAGCCACTTCACCGCGTTCTCGTCGTAGCGGCCGAACTTGCCCTGGGCCAGGTTCAGCAGCGAACCGCTGGAGAAGGCGGTGATGCTGTTGCCGTCGGCCGGGCGCTGGGCCACCACGGCGTTGTAGGCCACCGCGCCGACGCCGCCGGGCATGTAGGTGACGCGCATCGGGCTGGACAGCAGCTTCTCGTCCAGCAGGGCGCTCTGCGCCAGCTTGCAGGTCAGGTCGAAGCCGCCGCCGGGGGCGGCCGGGGCGATGCATTCCGGGCGCTTGGGCTCGGCCTGGGCGGCGCCGGCGAGCAGCGCGGCGGCGGCGAGGAGCAGGGGAAGGGTATGGAGCTTGGTCATCTTCGGGGCCTCTTCTTGTTGTTGTTTACCAGATCGCCAGGGAATAGGTGAGATAGACGCGGGTTTCGTCGGCGTTGCGCGCGAAGTTGGAACGGTAGGTGGCGTTGCGCAGGCGCACGCCGAAGTCCTTCAGCGGGCCGCTCTGCACCACGTACTTGAGGTCGGTGTTGCGTTCCCACTCGCGGCCTTCGCCGGCGCGGCCGTTGATCTCGGCGTTGTCGCCCTTGAGGTAGCGGTTCATCAGGGTCAGGCCGGGCAGGCCGAGCACGGCGAAGTCGAAATCGTGGCGCAGCTGCCAGGAGCGTTCCTTGGCTTCGGCGAAGTCGCCGACCTGGACGAAGTTCACCAGGTAGGGGTTGCTGCCGTCGATGTAGGGGAAGGCGCTGTCGCCGTCCATCTGCTGCCAGCCGACGCTGAACTTGTTGGCGCCGATGGCGTAGCCGAGCATGGCGTTGAAGGCGCGGTTGTCGATGCTGCCGCCGCGGGCGGCGCCGTCGTCGTCGCTGATCGCCAGGCGCCAGTCGCTGGTCAGCTTGCCGTCGCCCAGCTTGTGGCTGGTGAGCAGGCCGACGAAGTGCTGGCGGTACACCTCGTCCAGCTCGGCGTAGTGGTAGCGGCCGGTGAAGTGGTCGTCGAACTTGTAGTCGCCGCCGGCCAGGTCGTAGTGCTCGCCGGCCACGGTGCCGGTGAAGCGCTTGTTCTTGTTGTTCAGCGCCAGGTCCTGGGCGTCGGTGGAGTCGCGGTCGATGGCCTTCTCCAGACGCCCGCCGGTGAAGGCCAGGCCGGGCAGGTCGCGGGACTCCAGCAGGCCGCCCTCGAAGATCTGCGGGAACAGGCGGCTGTCGTTGGGCTGCAGGGTGGGCAGGTCGGGGACCAGGCTGCCGAGCCTGAGTTCGGTCTGCGAGACCTTGAACTTGGCGGTCAGCCCGAGCTTGCTGTACTCGTCGGCGGCGCGGCCGTCGTCGTGGGTGGGCAGCAGGCCGCTGCCGGTGCGATCGGGGCTGGAGTCGAGCTTCAGGCCGAGCATGCCCAGGGCGTCCAGGCCGACGCCGAGGGTGCCGTCGGTATAGCCGGACTGGAAGTCGAGGATGAAACCCTGCGCCCACTCCTCGCGCTTGGACTGGCCGGCGCCGTCGCGGAAGTCGCGGTTGAAGTAGATGTTCTGCGTCTGCAGCTTCAGGCTGCTGTCTTCGACGAAGCCGGCAGCGTCGGCTTCCCCGGCCAGGCCGCCGAGGGCCAGGGCCGCGCCGAAACCGGCGGGGAAGACACGGGAAAAGACGGGATTGGCCCCACGGGCCGGGTGCTGGACAGTCAGCATCGGTGGACTCCATTTCTTGTTCTTGTCTGGATGGCGCCACGCCGCCAACCGATTTGGGGACGATCTTCGTCGTCTGGGGGCCGATCCTAGCGCCGCTGCCTTTCACCAGGCTTTCAGCCGTTCACAGGTGATCACATGCGGTTACACTGCGCGTTCCAACCCCTGCCGAACGAGGAAGACCGCCGTGCGCATCCTTCTGGTCGAAGACCATCCGCAACTGGGCGACAGCGTGCAGCAGGCGCTCAAGGGCGCGGGCTGGACGGTCGACCTGCTGCGTGACGGGGTGGCTGCCGACCTGGCCCTGGCCAGCGAGGAATACGCCCTGGCCATTCTCGACGTCGGCCTGCCGCGGCTGGACGGCTTCGAGGTGCTGGCGCGCCTGCGCGGCCGCGGCAAGACCCTGCCGGTGCTGATGCTGACCGCCCGCGGCGAGGTCAAGGACCGCGTCCATGGCCTGAACCTCGGCGCCGACGACTACCTGGCCAAGCCCTTCGAGCTGAGCGAGCTGGAGGCGCGGGTGAAGGCCCTGTTGCGGCGCAGCGTGCTCGGCGGCGAACAGCAGCAGCGCTGCGGCGAGCTGGTCTACGACCTGGGCGCGCGGCGTTTCAGCCTGGCCGGCGAGCCCTTGACCCTGACCTCCCGCGAGCAGGCCGTGCTGGAAGCGCTGATCGCCCGCCCAGGGCGGGTGCTGAGCAAGGAACAGCTGGCCGCCCAGGTGTTCGGCCTGGACCAGGACGCCAGCGCCGACGCCATCGAGATCTACGTGCACCGCCTGCGCAAGAAGCTGGAAGGCGGAGCGGTGCGCATCGTCACCTTCCGTGGCCTGGGCTATCTGCTCGAGGCGGTCGATGCCTGAGGCGCCGCGGCGCCTGGCCCTGCCCGGTTCCGGCAGCCTGCGCTGGCGCCTGCTCTGGCGCCTGGGTGGGCTGCTGCTGGTGCTGTTGCTGCTGGGCAGCCTGACCACCTACCAGCGTGCCCGCCACGCCTCGGACATCGCCTACGACCGCACCCTGCTGGCCTCGGCGCGGGACATCGCCGACGGCCTCTACGACAGCGACGGCATGCTGCGCGCCAACGTGCCCTACGTGGCCCTGGACAGCTTCGCCTACGACAGCGCCGGGCGCATCTTCTACCAGGTGATCGACACCCGCGGGCAGTCCATCTCCGGCTACGAGAACCTGCCGGCGCCGCCCTCCGGCACCCCGCGCACCGACGACTACCCGGCGCTGGCGCGCTTCTACGACAGCGAATACCAGGGCCAGGGCGTGCGCGTGGTCAGCCTGCTGCAGCCGGTCAGCCAGCCGACGGTCAACGGCATGGCCGAGATTCGCGTGGCCGAGACCCTCGGCGCGCGCGAGCGCCTGGCCCGCGAGCTGCTCGCCGACACCCTGCTGAACCTGGCGCTGTCGGCGCTGGCCGCGCTGGTCATGGTCTGGTACGCGGTGAGTGCCGGCCTGCGCCCCCTCGACCGCCTGCGCGCGGCCGTGGAGGAGCGCCAGGCGGACGACCTGCGGCCCTTGCCGCAGGTGGCGGTGCAGCGCGAACTGCGCCCGCTGGTGGCGGCGCTGAACCATTTCACCGTGCGCCTGCGTAGCCTGTTCGAGCGCCAATCGCAGTTCATCGCCGAAGCCTCCCACGAATTGCGCACGCCGCTGGCGGCGCTCAAGGCGCGGCTGGAGCTGGGCCTGCGCGAGCAGGAGCCACGGCGCTGGCGCGAGACCCTGGAAGAGGCGGTGCAGTACACCGACCGCGTCACCGGGCTGGCCAACCAGTTGCTGTCGCTGGCGCGGGTGGAAAGCGGCGCGCGGGCCATCGCCGAGGGCGGTGGCGAGGCCATCGAACTGGGGAGCCTGGCGCGGGAGCAGGGCATGGTGCTGGCGCCGCTGGCCCACGCGCGCGGCGTGGCCCTGGCCCTGGAGGCCGAGCGGCCGGTGTGGATCAAGGGCGACCCGACGCTGCTCCACGAACTGCTCGACAACCTGGTGGGCAACGCCCTGGCCCATGCCGCCGGCAACGTGGTGATCCGCGTCGGCCCGCCGGGCGTGCTGGAGGTCGAGGACGACGGCCCGGGCATCCCGGCGGAGGAGCGCGACAAGGTCTTCGGCCGCTTCTACCGCAAGCGCCAGGAGGGCACCGGGCTGGGCCTGGCGATCGTCGGCGAGATCTGCGCCGCGCACCGGGCGCGCATCGAACTGGCCCATGGCGAGTTGGGCGGGTTGCTGGTGCGGGTGAGTTTTCCCGCCGAAGAGCAGCAGGCCGTCTAGGCCCCATCGTTGGCTGGAACACCGGAATGGCGGATAACGCTGTAGGCGTTATGCGCCCTACGGGGAGGAATGCCATGCCTCACAGCAATCTGCAGGAGCGGGCCCTGCCCGCGATTTCGCGCTCAGGCGCGCTCCTACAGGGGAACGGTGCGGTGGGGTGGCGTAGGAGCGGATCTTATCCGCGAATCGCGCCGGAGCGCCCGGCTATCGCGGAAAAGTTCCGCTCCTACGGGGAGGAATGCCATGCCTCACAGCAATCTGCAGGAGCGGGCCTTGCCCGCGATTTCGCGCGCAGGGCGCGCTCCTACAGGGGGACGGTGCGGTGGGGTGGTGTAGGAGCGGATCTTATCCGCGAATCGCGCCGGAGCGCCCGGCTATCGCGGAAAAGTTCCGCTCCTACGGGGAGGAATGCCATGCCTCACAGCAATCTGCAGGAGCGGGCCTTGCCCGCGATTTCGCGCGCAGGGCGCGCTCCTACAGGGGGACGGTGCGGTGGGGTGGTGTAGGAGCGGATCTTATCCGCGAATCGCGCCGGAGCGCCCGGCTATCGCGGAAAAGTTCCGCTCCTACGGGGAGGAATGCCATGCCTCACAGCAATCTGTAGGAGCGGGCCCTGCCCGCGATTTCGCGCGCAGGGCGCGCTCCTACAAGGGAAACGCCGTTCCGCGTGGGAAGACCGCTGCCGGCCCGTTACTGCAACATCCCCATCGCCGCTTCCATGGCCGCCGACAGGTCCTCGTCCTCGTTGAGGTTGGCCCGGGGGTCGATGCCCAGCTTGGCGAAGGACGGGATGCTGCTCCAGTCCAACTCGGTGAAGGGGTGCTGGCTGCCCAGGTAGCTCTGCAGGGTGGCGACCTGGACGATGTCCACGTAGTCGGCCTTGGCGGAGTCGCGGGTGAAGTCCAGGTAGTGGCCGGGCACTTCGGCGATGGGCGCGGGGAATTCCCAGGCCTTGAGGATGCGGTCGCCGATGACCGGGTGGATGCGCTCGATCACGTGGTTGAGGCTGATGGAGTCGGCCAGCAACTCGCCATTCTCCTCGGCGTAGGTGAGGATCGGCAGCACGCCGATCTGGTGCACCAGGCCGGCGAGGGTCGCCTGGTCGGGCATCAGCCGGGTGTAGTGGCGGCACAGCGCGTGGCAGATGCCGGCGACCTCGACGCTCTTGTTCCACACCTCGCGCATCTTGCGGTCGACCACGTCGGAGGTGGCCTGGAACATCTGCTCCATGGCCAGGCCCGTGGCCAGGTTGCTGGTGTAATTGATGCCCAGGCGGCCGATGGCCATCTGCAGGTCGGTGATTTCCTTGTTGGTGCGCAGCAGCGGGCTGTTCACCACCTTGATGATGCGCGCGGTGAGCGCGGCGTCGTTGCCGATCACCCGGGCCAGGTCATGGATGCTGACGTCCGGGTCCTCCGCCGCCTCGCGGACCCGCAGCGCCACCTCGGGCAGGGTGGGCAGCACCAGTTCGTCGTTGTCGATGGCCCGCAGCAGTTCCTGTTGTACTTTTTCGGCAAGCTTGCTCATGGCGTTTCCTTGAGGGACGCCGGGCTCCCCACCCGGCAGGCGATTCGGTCAGCGCTGGATCTCGCGGTCGCTGTCCAGCACGTAGGGCAGCGTCAGCAGGCGCAGGGTCGGGCCGTCCTCGGCCTGGCCGAGGCGCACGCGGCCGTCGGCCACGGCGTCGTCCTGCAGCACCGCCAGCAGCTCGATGCCTTCGGCGGCACGGGCGGCCAGTACCACTTCGCCGACGCTGCTGCCGTGCACCGGCGAGAACAGCTCGGCGCCCGGCTCGGGCAGCTCGGCGGCGTCCAGCGCCAGGCGGTGCAGGCGGCGCTTGAGGCGGCCGAGGTACTGCATGCGCGCGACGATTTCCTGGCCGGTGTAGCAGCCCTTCCTGAAGCTCACGCCGCCGACCGCCTGCAGGTTGATCATCTGCGGGATGAACAGCTCGCGGGTGGCGCCGAAGACCTGGCCGACGCCGGCGCGCACCTGGCCCAGCAGCCAGTCGTTGAGGCTGCCTTCGCCCAGGCCGGCGTCCAGTGCCTCGCGCACTTCGCCGGTGCGCGGGGCCGGTACCCAGAGTTCGGCGCGGCCATGGCCAAGGCTGATCGCCAGTAGGTCGCCGTTGCGCGCTACGCGGTCGGCCTCGGCGGGCAGGTCCAGGCCGAGGCCGGCGAGCACGGCTTCGCCGCCGCTAAGGCCGAAGCGGACCCAGTCGGCGCTGGCGTCGCCCAGGCTGGCCTTGGAGAACACGGCGTATTTCTTCAGCTCCGCCAGTTGCCCTTCCAGCAGCTCGGCGGCCAGCGCCAGCAGGTAGCCGTCGCCCTCGGCGACGATGCGGAAGCTGGAAGTCATGCGCCCCTTGGGCGTGCAGCGGCCGCCCAGGCTCGAGGTGCTGGCGTCGAGGTAGTTGAGGTTGCAGGTCAGCTGGCCCTGCAGGAACTTGGCGGCGTCCACGCCACGGACGGCGAGGACTCCTTCGTGGGTCAGGGCGGTGTAGAACGCGGAATCGGCCATTGCGGGTCGCTGGAAGAAAGTCAGGCTTGTCATGATAGAGCCGGGGCCCGCGCTTGTCAGCGGGTGCCGCCGGGCGAGGGCATGCGTATAATGCCGCTCGCTTCACGGAATCCGGCAGGCGCCGCACCGTGGGGTTTCCGATGTAGCGCCGAGGACCCGCAGAATGACCGACGAAATCGAACTGAAACGACTCTTCTGGCACAGCCGCCGCGGCATGCTGGAGCTGGACGTGCTGCTGGTGCCTTTCGTGCAGGAGGTCTACCCGGGCCTGGACGCCGAGAACCAGGCGCGTTTCCGCAAGCTGCTCGAGTGCGAGGACCAGGACATGTTCGGCTGGTTCATGCAGCGCGGCGAGCCGGAAGACGCCGACCTGCGCCACATCGTGCGCATGATCCTGGCCCGTGTCCAACCGGATTGAGGCCTTCGAATGCCGCTGGCGGCCGTCCCGACGGCTGCTGGCGGCCTACCTGGCGAGCCTGGCGCTCGCCGTGGCGGCGCTGAGCCTGGCCGCCCTTTCCGCCTTCTGGCAGGCCCTGGGCCTGCTGCTCTGCCTGGGCCACGCCCTGTGGGTGCTGCCGCGCCAGGTCCTGCTGCGTAGCCGCCATGCCTACCGCGCCCTGCGCCACGACGCCGACGGCTGGCAGTTGTGGAGCCCGGCCGGCGGCTGGCAGGCGGTGCAACTGCGCGCCGACAGCCTCGCGCTGCCGGCGCTGATCGTGCTGCGTTTCCACCTGCCGGGTAGCCGCCTGGGCCGCGGCCTGTGTCTGCCGCCCGACAGCCTGGCGGCGGAGGCCCACCGCCGCCTGCGCGTGCGGCTGCGCTTCAGCCGCGGCCGCTGGGCGCCGCCGCGCTAGCCTCAGCGCGGCCTGTTCGCCAGTTCCGCGCCCTGGCGCAGCGCCTCCAGCAGGCTGCGTTCGTCGGCGAGCCCCTTGCCGGCGATGTCGAAGGCGGTCCCGTGGTCCACCGAGGTGCGCACCACGTCCAGGCCGACCGTGACATTCACCCCGGCTTCCAGCCCGAGCACCTTCACCGGGCCGTGCCCCTGGTCGTGGTACATGGCCACCACCAGGTCGAAGTCGCCGCGGCCGGCGCGGTAGAACAGGGTGTCGGCCGGCAGCGGGCCGGTGACGTCCAGGCCCTGCGCCTGCAACAGGCTGACGGCGGGGATGATCTTCTCTTCCTCCTCGCCGTAGCCGAACAGGCCGTTCTCCCCGGCGTGGGGGTTGATGCCGCAGACGCCGATGCGCGGCCGGGGGATGCCGGAGCGTACCAGCGTCGCGTGGCCGCGCTCGATGGTGCGCTGCACCAGGCCGGGCTCGATGCGGCGTATGGCGTCGATGATGCCGATGTGGGTGGTGACGTGGATGACCCGCAGCTTGGGAGCCACCAGCATCATCGAGACCTCGTCGACATTGGTCAGGTGGGCGAGCAGCTCGGTGTGGCCGGGGAACTTGTGGCCGCCGGCGTGCAGGGCCTCCTTGTTCAGCGGGGCGGTGCAGATGGCGTCGATCTTCCCGGCCTTGGCTAGCTCCACCGCGCGGGCGATGAACTGGTAGGCCGCATCCCCCGCCACGGGGGACAGCGCGCCGAACGGCAGGTCGTCGGGAATGAGGCCGAGGTCGATGCAGTCGATCACGCCCGGCTCGAAGCGGGCGTCGTCGGCGTCCTCGATGCGCCTTACCCGGGCCAGCCCGCCGAGCAGGCGATCGGCCTTCTCCAGGCGCTGCGCATCGCCGATCACCAGGGGGCGGCAGAATCGGTGAAGCCCGGCGCTGGCCAGGCTCTTGACGATGATCTCCGGTCCGACGCCGGCCGCGTCGCCCATGGTGATGCCGATTACGGGAAGATAGTTGTTCATGGGTGGGACACTCTGAATTCAGGAGGGGGACTGTTGCGCGTCGTGCAGGTGGCGCCACGCGAGATAGAGGGCTTCGGGGCTGCCGAAGGCGCCGGCCTTGGTGACGATGCCGGGGCGGTGGCCGCCCGCCGGGGCCAGAGGGTGGCTGAGGACGCTGCCGGCCTCGATCTCGCCGACCAGCTGCAGGCCGTCGATGCCGACCGCGCCGAGCATCGCCCGCGCCGTTTCGCCACCGGTGGCGACCAGGCCGCCGACGCGGTGGAAGTGCGGCTTCAGCAGGGCGGCGAGGTTGGTCGAGAGCAGGGCGCCTTCGGCGGGGTCGGGTTGCTCGTCGCGGCCGATGCGCAGCAGCAGGTCCAGGCCCTGTTCGAGCAGCGCGCCCACCTGCGCCTGCCACTCCGGCCAGGCGGGGTGGTCGCTGCCCTGGCGCAGCACCGCTGGCGGCAGGCTGAGCGGGAGGGTGTCGCTGCGCCGTTGCAGCTCCTCGCATTGGCGGTCGGCGACGGCGGAAAGGCTGCCGGCTAGCACCACGGTCGCCAACTGCGAGGGGGCAGGCTCGGCCTTGCTTGGGGCCGGAGTAGAAGAGGGCGGCGGCACGTCCCTTATCTGCCTTGCCAGGCCCCCGGAGCCGACCCAGAACGCCCGCAGCTCCGGCTGCGCGGTTTCCCGGGCCAGCAGGCGCAGGTCCTCGGGTGTCTCGGCGTCGAAGATCAGGGCCTGGACACCGCGTTCCTGGGCCGACTGGATGAGCCGGGGCAGTTGCCCGGCCGACTGGCGCAACTGCTCCAGGGCGCAGTGTTCCACGCGCAGCCCGGCGTCGCCGAGCATCCTGGCCATGTCGGCCGGCGCATCGGCATGCTCCAGGCGCCAGGTGTCGGTGCTTTCCAGCGGCGCACCGTGCACCCGCACCTGGCCGTCGCGCACCGTGCGGCCCATTTCCGGAAAGGCCGGGGCGACCAGCGCCAGGCCCGCCAGGGGATGCAGCGCGGCGACTTCCGCGGCCCAGTTGCCGCGCAGGGTCGAGTCGATCTTCTTGTAGAGCCGCTGGCATGGCCTTGCCAGGGCATGGAAGGCCGCGACGCTGCGCTGCGCGGCCTGTGCCGCGTCCAGGCGGCGGCTGTCGGTATCCACGGCGATGACCTGGACCTGCGCCTGCGTCGGCCGGGCATCGAGCATCACCAGGGTCGGCCAGCCCAGGCTGGCGAACCCTACGGCGCAGTCCGCCGCGCCGGACAGGTCGTCGGCGATGATCAGCATGTTCATCGGGGCGACTCCGGCGCCATCGAGGCGTGCTGCCCGGCGCTTTCGGCCCGCTGCCTGACACGCTTGGCGAGGGTCGAGACGAGAATGGGCGTGAGGATGGCGGTGACCACCACGCAGGAGGCGACGAGCATGGTGGCGCTGGCGGCGGCCGGGGCGTAGACCGGGTTGGCGGCGGCGACCAGGGCCGGCACCGCCGCGGCATTGCCCGCCGTGGTGGCCGCCGCGGCGCCGGCGACGCCGGTGCCACCGGTCAGGCGGTCGGCGAAGTACAGCGGGATGCCGGTCAGCACCACCACGGCCACGCCCATCAGAAGGCCGAGCACGCCGGCCTGCCAGACCTTGTGCAGGTCCAGGCTGGCGCCCAGGGCGAGGGCGAAGAAGGGGATCAGCACCGGTACCGCCTTGCCGAGGAATTCGCGCATTTCACGGTCCAGGTTGCCAATGAGAATGCCCAGCAGCAGCGGCAGTATCGCCCCCAGCAAGGTCGGCCAGGGGAACGCCGACAGCCCGGCGACGCCCAGGGTGAGCATGGTCAGGAAGGGGCCGGACTCCAGCGACATCACCGAGTAGGCGCCGACGTCCTCGGGGCGGCCGTACTGCCCCATCAGCGCCATGTACAGGCCGCCGTTGGTGTCGTTCATCGCCGCCACCACGGCCAATGTGGACAGGCCGGCGAAGAACCCGGCCGAGACGGGCTGTTCCCCCAGGAACTGGCCGAGCAGGATGCCCAGGAGCATCGCCGTGCCGACCTTGGTGGCGAAGAGCGCGCCGCCCTTCTTCAGCAGGTAGGGCGTGGTGCGCACGTTGATGCTCGCGCCCATGCAGACGTAGAACACCGCGAGTATGGGCAGCGCGCCAGTGAACAGGGCGTTGGTGAAGGAACCGAAGAATTTCGGCGTGTCCGGCGCGAAGGTGGCCACCAGCGAACCGAGCAGCAGCGGGACGATCATCATGCCGCCGGGGATGCGCTCGATCGTGCGCTTGATCGGGATCTGGATCATGGGCAGGTACCTGTTCGTTCTTGTTCGACTTGTTATGGGGAGTGTTTGATCGAAACGCTCATGCATTTGATCGAATCGATCATCAAGATGCGATTTAAAGGACAAGAACTGCGCAAGTCAATCATGAGTTTGCGCATTTCGATCAAGGGAAGAGGGCTGGTGGACTGCGGGGGCGAAGAGGGAGGGGCCCGCCTCGGCGGGCGGGCTGGCTCAGGCGCCGGCGACGGGGGCCAGTTCGACGGTGGCCGTGGCGAGCAGGCGGAAGGGTTCGAGCGTCCTGTCGTCCGGTGCCGAGGTGATCAGGCGCCATTCCCGCTCCAGCGGCGTCCAGTGCTGCTGGCGCGCGCGCCCCAGCTTCTCGGCGTCGGCCAGTATGTACACTTCGGCGGCCCGCTTGATCACGCATTCCTTGAGGTAGGCCTGCTGGGCGCTGGCTTCGCAGAGGCCCAGCTCGGCGACGACGCCGTCGGCGCCGAGGAAGGCGCGGTCGAAGCTCAGCCGGCTCAGCGACAGTTCCGCCAGCGGGCCGAAGGTGCTCATGCCGGTGCTGCGCAGGTCGCCGCCGATCAGGGTGATCCGCACGCCCGGCGCATTGGCCAGCGCGCCGACCGCCAGCAGGTTGTTGGTGATCACGTGCACGTCCTGCAGCGCGCGCAGGTGCGCCGCCAGCGCCGCGCAGGTGGTGCCGCTGTCGAGGAAGATGCTGTCGCCCTCGCGGATGTGCGCGGCCGCGGCCCGGGCGATCGCCATCTTTTCCTCGCGGTGGCTGGCGTTGCGCTGCTCCAGGGTCGCTTCCGGCTCGTGGGTGCCGATCAGCGCGGTGGCCCCGCCGTGGGTCCGCACCAGCCGCCGCTGCCGGGCCAGCAGGCTGAGGTCGCGGCGCACGGTGGCTTCCGAAACGCCCAGGGCGGCGCCCAGTTCTTCCACGCTGGTGTCGCGGTGGCGAACGAGGTCGAGGATGGCGCGCTGGCGGTCGGTCGGTTTCATGGCGGTCTCGCGGGGTTGTCGGGGCTGCCGGCTGGCCGCTGCGAAGGCCGCCCGCGGTGGCGGGCGGGGCGCTCTAGCGGGGGCTGAGGAGGGTGTCGCGCGCCTCGGGAAGCAGCCCCGGGTAGTCCAGGGTGTAGTGCAGGCCGCGGCTTTCGTGGCGCTGCATGGCCGAGCGGATGATCAGGTCGGCGACCACGGCCAGGTTGCGCAGCTCGATCAGGTCGCGGCTGACCTTGTAGTTGCTGTAGAACTCGTCGATCTCGCTGAGCAGCATCTGCACCCGGTGCTGGGCGCGCTGCAGGCGCTTGTTGGTGCGCACGATGCCGACGTAGTCCCACATGAAGCGCCGCAGTTCGTCCCAGTTGTGCGCGATGATCACGTCCTCGTCCGAGTCGGTGACTTGGCTTGCGTCCCAGCTCGGCAGCGCCGGGGTGGCCGGCGTGCTTTCCAGGCGCGCCTGGATGTCGGCGGCGGCGGAGCGGGCGTAGACGAAGCATTCCAGCAGCGAGTTGCTGGCCATGCGGTTGGCGCCGTGCAGGCCGGTGAAGCTGGTCTCGCCGATGGCGTAGAGGTGCGGCACGTCGGTGTGGCCGTGCTCGTCCACCAGCACGCCGCCGCAGGTGTAGTGGGCGGCCGGCACCACCGGGATGGGCTCGCGGGTGATGTCGATGCCGAAGGTCAGGCAGCGCTCGTACACCGTGGGGAAGTGTTCCTTGATGAACTCGGCCGGCTTGTGGCTGATGTCCAGGTACACGCAGTCCACGCCCAGGCGCTTCATCTCGTGGTCGATGGCGCGCGCGACTATGTCCCGCGGGGCCAGTTCGGCGCGCGGGTCGAAGCGCTTCATGAAGCGCTCGCCGCTGGGCAGGCGCAGGTAGGCGCCTTCGCCGCGCAGCGCCTCGGTGATGAGGAAGCTCTTGGCCTGCGGGTGGTACAGGCAGGTGGGGTGGAACTGGTTGAACTCCAGGTTGCCGACGCGGCAGCCGGCGCGCCAGGCCATGGCGATGCCGTCGCCGGAGTTGCCGTCCGGGTTGCTGGTATAGAGGTAGACCTTGCTGGCGCCGCCGCAGGCGAGCACGGTGAAGCGCGCCGAGAAGGTGTCCACCTCGCCGCTGTCGCGGTTCAGCACGTAGGCGCCGAGGCAGCGCTGGCCGGGCAGGCCGAGCTTGCGTTCGGTGATCAGGTCGACCGCCACCCGCTGCGCCAGCAGCTCGATGTTCGGGCGCTGCCGGGCCTGTTCCAGCAGGGTGTTGAAGATGGCGGCGCCGGTGGCGTCGGCGGCGTGGATGATGCGCCGGTGGCTGTGGCCGCCCTCGCGGGTGAGGTGGAATTCGAAGCCGCTGTCCTCGCGGCCGGCCTCGTTGTCGCGGGTGAAGGGCACGCCCTGGTCGATCAGCCACTGGATGGCCTCGCGGCTGTGCTCGACGGTGAAGCGCACGGCGTCTTCGCGGCACAGGCCGGCGCCGGCGTCCAGGGTGTCCTGCACGTGGGACTCGACGGTGTCGGTGTCGTCCAGCACCGCGGCGACGCCGCCCTGGGCCCAGAAGGTCGAGCCCTGGGACAGCTCCCCCTTGCTCAGCACGGCGATGCGCAGGTGCTGCGGCAGCGTCAGGGCCAGGCTGAGGCCCGCGGCCCCGCTGCCGATCACTAGGACGTCGTGATGAAAGTGCTCGCTCATGCCCGGATTCCGATTGGTGGCGGCCTAGTATATAGAAGGGGGGATCGGCACAATAGCGGCCCTGTGCCTGCCGCCGTATTTCTGGCGCAAGCCCCGGCGTTCATGCGCCAGGGGCGGCAGGCGGAACTATTTCAGTCTTTCCGGTTCTAACGGTGAATGTCCGAAGCCTTCTTCCAGCGGGGTTCCCGAAGGGCGAGAAGGCAGTGGTTGTTCGCCGATTGCAGTGGATTTTCAAGGGCTTGGACAATGGGTCCGGCCGAGTCGCGGCAAAGCGACAAAAAAACTGTGCGGCGTACGCTTGGAGGGGAGAACTTTTGCAAGACATCCGAGTCTATCTTGGCAGAGCGATTCTGCAGGGTGCTCGCAGCTCCTCCGGGCTTGTTGAGGAGCATGCATGCTAACCCAGGAACAGGATCAGCAACTGGTTGAACGGGTACAGCGCGGAGACAAACGGGCTTTCGATCTGCTGGTGCTGAAGTACCAGCACAAGATACTCGGGCTGATCGTGCGGTTCGTGCACGACGCCCAGGAAGCCCAGGACGTTGCGCAGGAAGCTTTCATCAAGGCCTATCGCGCCTTGGGCAACTTCCGCGGTGACAGTGCCTTCTATACCTGGCTGTACCGGATCGCCATCAATACCGCGAAGAACCACCTGGTGGCGCGCGGTCGGCGGCCTCCGGACAGCGATGTGACAGCCGAGGATGCGGAGTTCTTCGATGGCGACCACGCCCTGAAGGACATCGAATCGCCGGAACGGGCAATGTTGCGGGACGAGATCGAGGAAACGGTCCATCGCACCATCCAGCAACTGCCAGAGGACCTGCGCACGGCATTGACCCTGCGTGAATTCGAGGGATTGAGCTACGAGGATATCGCCACCGTGATGCAATGCCCGGTGGGTACGGTCCGCTCACGGATCTTCCGTGCGCGGGAAGCGATAGACAAAGCCTTGCAGCCGTTGCTGCATGATGAACAGCCCTGAATACGGCGGAACAGCCAAGAGAGGTACGCCATGAGTCGTGAAGCCCTGCAGGAGTCGCTGTCCGCACTGATGGATAACGAAGCGGACGAACTCGAACTGCGCCGGGTGCTCGCAGCCTGCGGTGAAGATGCGGAAATGCGTGCCACTTGGTCGCGCTATCAACTGGCCCGGTCGGTGATGCACCGCGAGCCGGTACTGCCCAAGCTGGATATCGCCGCGGCGGTATCGGCGGCGCTGGCCGAGGAGGCCGCCCCGGCCCAGCCGCGGCGCAATCCGTGGCGCAACGTCGGGCGCGTGGCGGTCGCCGCTTCGGTGACACTGGCCGTCCTGGCGGGTGTTCGTCTATACCATCAAAATGATAGCGTTGCTCCGAGCCTGGCCCAGCAAGGCGCCACGCCGCAGATCACCCTGCCGCAGGTGCAGGGCCCGGCGGTACTGGCCGGCTACAACCAGGACGAGGATGCACCGCAGGTCATCACTGGTGGTTCGGGCAGCCCCACCACCTGGCATGAACAGCGTCTTCCGGGGTATCTCCGCCAGCATGCCCAGCAGTCGGCGGTGAACGGTACCGACAGCGCCCTGCCTTACGCGCGAGCCGCCAGCCTGGAAAGTCGCTGAAACCCGTTAAGGAGCGTCATGCGCGCCACTTTCCTGTTGTTTTTCCTGGGCGGTCTGCTGGCAATGCCAGTACAGGCCGCCGACGTCCAGGCGTGGGTCAAGCGGCTGACCGAGGGCCAGCAGCGACAAAGCTTCCAGGGTACCTTCGTCTACGAGCGCAACGGCATCTTCTCCACCCATGAAGTCTGGCGCCTGGTCGAGCCCGACGGCTCGGTGCGCGAGCATTGGCTGCAACTCGATGGCCCGCGCCAGGAAGTGGTCAAGCTCGATGGCGTGACCCAGTGCATCGCCGGCGGCATGGCCGGGCAACTGGGTGCCGGGCAGTTGTGGCCGGTGCGCAAGCTGGCCTCGGGCGACCTCGGCTCCTGGTACGACATCCGCGTGGTCGGCCAGTCCCGCATCGCCGGGCGCGAGGCCACGGTGATCGGGCTGATCCCCCGCGACCAGTACCGCTACGGCTTCGAGCTGCACCTGGACCAGGAAACCGGCTTGCCGCTGAAGTCGCTGCTGCTCAACGAGAAGGGCCAGGCGCTGGAGCGCCTGCAGTTCACCCAGTTCAGCACCGCGGCGCCGGACGACGGCGGCCTGCAGCCCTCCGACGCCTGCCAGGCGGTCCCCGCCGGCAAGCCGGACGCCCCGGTGGCCAGCAGCTGGCGCTCGGAATGGGTGCCGCCGGGCTTCACCCTCAACAACACCTACGAGCGCCGCAGCCCGGTATCGGACGATCGGGTCGTCAGCATGGACTACGGCGACGGCCTGGCGCGTTTCTCGATCTTCATCGAGCCGCTGCACGGCGCCAGGATCGACGACGCGCGCACCCAGCTGGGCCCGACCTCGGTGGTGTCCAAGCGCCTCAGTACCGAGGATGGCGGCATGATGGTCACCGTTGTCGGCGAGATCCCCACGGGGACCGCCGAACGCATCGCCATGTCGGTGCGGCCGCAGGCGCCCGCCCAGGGAGCCGCCGCGCAGTGATCGAAGAGCGGGGGCGGGTGATCGGCGTCGAAACCGCAGCGGTGCGGGTCCAGACGCTGCGCCAGAGCACCTGCTCGGCCTGTAGCGCCAAAGCCGGATGCGGCCAGGGGTTGCTGCAGCAATTGGGCTCCACCACGGGGCGCGGCGAAGTCCGCGCCCTTTCTGATTTCCCGCTCGGGGTAGGTGACGAGGTGGTGCTCGGCGTGCGCGAGGACCTCTTGTTGAAATGCGCCCTGATGTTCTATCTATTCCCCTTGCTCGGCCTGTTCGCCGCTACGCTGCTGGCGTGGTGCGCCGGCCTCGCCGAGCCCTGGTTGATCCTGGCCGGCCTCGCGGGTTTCCTGGCGACCTGGCTGTGGGTACGGCGCCACGCCCGGCGCCATTCGGATGACCCGGCGTTGCAGCCGGTTGTGTTGCGTACGCTGGTCACAGGGGCCGAAGGTCCCGCCTAAGTCCACTTCCCTTTGAATACGGGAGCAGTAGTCCATGCAAACCCTGAAACGCAGTATGGCCGCGATGGTCGCCCTGCTGGCCTTGAGCCTGTCGGTGGTCGCCCGCGCCGAATTGCCGGATTTCACCCCGCTGGTGGAGAAGGCTTCGCCGGCCGTAGTGAACATCAGTACCACCCAGAAAGTGCCGGACCAGGTCGCCAGCGGGCAGATGCCCGACCTGGAAGGCCTGCCGCCGATGTTCCGCGACTTCATCGAGCGCAGCATGCCGCGTGGCCAGCGCCCGCCGCGTGGGGCGCAGCGCGAGGCACAGTCCCTGGGTTCGGGGTTCATCATTTCCGATGATGGCTATGTGCTCACCAACAACCACGTGGTCGCCGACGCCGACGAGATCGTCGTGCGCCTGTCCGACCGCAGCGAGCACAAGGCCAAGCTGATCGGCGCCGACCCGCGCAGCGACGTGGCCCTGCTGAAGATCGACGCCAAGGGCCTGCCGACCCTCAAGCTGGGCGATTCGGACAAGCTGAAGGTGGGCGAGTGGGTGCTGGCCATCGGCTCGCCCTTCGGCTTCGACCATTCGGTGACCGCCGGTATCGTCAGCGCCAAGGGCCGCAGCCTGCCCAACGAGAACTACGTGCCCTTCATCCAGACCGACGTGGCCATCAACCCGGGCAACTCCGGCGGCCCGCTGCTGAACCTGCAGGGCGAGGTGGTCGGCATCAACTCGCAGATCTTCACCCGCTCCGGCGGCTTCATGGGCCTGTCCTTCGCCATCCCGATCGACGTCGCCATGAACGTGGCCGACCAACTGAAGAAAGGCGGCAAGGTCAGCCGCGGCTGGCTGGGCGTGGTGATCCAGGAAGTCAGCAAGGACCTCGCCGAATCCCTCGGCCTGGACAAGCCGGCCGGCGCCCTGGTGGCCCAGCTGGTACAGGACGGCCCGGCGGCCAAGGGCGGCCTGCAGGTCGGCGACGTGATCCTCAGCCTGAACGGCCAGACCATCAACGAGTCGGCCGACCTGCCGCACCTGGTCGGCGGCATGAAGCCGGGCGACAAGGCGGCCCTGGACGTGTTCCGCGATGGCTCGCGCAAGACCCTGAACATGACCATCGGCAACCTGCCGGACGAGGACGAGGAAGTCGCCGCCGTCGAAGGGCAGGGCGCCGAGCGTAGCAGCAACCGCATGGGCGTGACCGTCGCCGACCTCACCGCCGAGCAGCGCAAGTCGCTGGACATCAAGGGCGGCGTGGTGATCAAGGACGTCCAGGACGGTCCGGCGGCGATGATCGGCCTGCGTCCGGGCGACGTCATCACCCACTTGAACAACCGCACGGTGGAATCCGCCAAGGCCTTCTCCGAGATCGCCAAGGCGCTGCCGAAGGGCAAGTCGGTGTCCATGCGCGTTCTGCGCCAGGGCCGTGCCAGCTTCATCACCTTCAAGCTGGACGAATGACCGGCGGGTAGGGGTAGGCAGGGCGGATAACCGTTCGCGGTTATCCGCCGTCGGCCGTGCCACGGGAGTGTCCGGCGTGGCCGGTGAATCCAATCGCGGACAAGGTCCTCCTACCCCAACCACCGCTGCCCACCTGTAGGAGCGCGCCCTGCGCGCGATTCGCGGGCAGGGCCCGCTCCTACACCCGTGCTTGCCTGGAACCGTATGTCATTCCCGCGTAGGGCGAATAACCGTTCGCGGTTATCCGCCGTCGGCCGTGCCTCGGGAGTGTCCGGCGTGGCCGGTGAATCCAATCGCGGACAAGGTCCTCCTACCCCAACCACCGCTGCCCACCTGTAGGAGCGCGCCCTGCGCGCGATTCGCGGGCAGGGCCCGCTCCTACACCCGTGCTTGCCTGGAACCGTATGTCATTCCCGTGTAGGGCGAATAACCGTTCGCGGTTATCCGCCGTCGGCCGTGCCGCGGGAGTGTCCGGCGTGGTCGGTGAGTCCAATCGCGGACAAAGTCCGCTCCTACGCCCGTGCTTCCCTGTAAGCGTAGGAGCGGACTCTGTCCGCGATTCGGCGGATAACGCCGGAGCAACATTCGAGCATCCGGAGCGGCGCGTTACACCGAGCTGACCCCCACGAAAACGCCGTTTCCCCATCAGGAAGCGGCGTTTTTTCTTGGGTGCATTCAGCGCGGCTCAGAGGAACGCCCAGCGCACGCCCAGCCAGGCGGTGCGCGGCGCCCCCGGGGCGACGAAGGTTTCACCCACGGAGTTGCTGCGCCTGCCGTTGACCGTGCCGTTGCCGGCGGCGCCGTCAGTGCGCATCACGCCATTGGCGTCGAACGGGTTGGCGCCGAGCATGCCGGCGGTGGCGTACTCGCGGTCGAACAGGTTGTCGACCTGGGCGAAGATGCGCCAGGCCGGGGTGAGCTGGTAGGCGCCGTTGAGGTTGAACACGGTGTAGCCGCCGATCTCGCCACCGCCCTGGTACAGGCCGCCGCTCTGATGGTCGTTGTTCTCGTTGCCGCGCACGTAGGAGCCGGAGACGCTGATGGCGTCGGCGCCGATGCTCAGGCGCTCGGTCACCGCGTAGTCGGCCGACAGCTTGAGGATGTTGCGCGGCACCAGCGGAATGCGGTCGCCGGACTTCACGCTGATGTTGCCGTCGTCCGCGCTGCTGTTGGCCTCGCCCAGGAAGGTCTCGCCCGAGCGGTAGGTGGCGTCGACGAAGGTGTAGTTGGCGGCCAGCGCCCAGTCGCCCCAGCTCCCGGAGATACCGGTTTCGATGCCGCGCCGGCGGGTTTCGCCGAAGTTCGCGAAGTAGCCGCTGCCGCTGGTGCTGGAGGACACGAACATGATGTCGTTGCTGTTGCGCGCGCTGAACAGCCCGGCGTTCCATTGCACGTTGTCGCCGATCAGGCCGCGCAGGCCGGCTTCCCAGGTCCGCGTCACCACCTGTTCCAGCGGTGGATCGCCGGCCATGGAGTTGGGCAGGCGGCAGGGCGATTCCGGGTTGGCGCAGCCCAGCTCGATGGTGGTCGGGGCCCGGCTGCCTTCGCTGTAGCCGGCATAGGCGGTCAGGCTGCGGGTCGGGTGGAAGGTCAGGCCGACGGCCGGGTTGAAGCGGTTGAAGCTGTGCTTGCCGCTGAGCGAGGCGTTCTCGTCGACGCTGTCGCCCAGGGCGTCGCCATCGAGTTCGTAGTGGGAGAGCTGGTCGTGGTTGCGCACCGAGATGGCGTTGTAGCGCCCGGACAGCGTGAGGTCGAGCGTCGGGGCCAGGCTCAGGGTGTCGCTGCCGTAGAGGCTCCAGGTGCGGGTGTTGCCCTTCAGGCGCGCGGCCCGGTCGTCCAGCTCGCCGTCCAGGTTGAAGGCGTTGCCGGCCTCGGCGTACATGCCCGTGCCGACGATGCCGCGGTCGGCGGTGAGCGCGCCGTATTCGGCCGACTGCCGGAAGCGTACCTGGCTGTAGTCGAAGCCGCCGCCCAGGGACAGCAGGTTGTCCTTGCCGAACAGCCGGTTGCGCAGCGAGAACTGCTCGAACAGGCCGATGTTGCTCTGCGTGGTGCGGGTGCGGTTGATCATCCCGGTGCATTTCTCGCCGGGTTCGCCGCCCGGCTCGAACTGCGCGACGCAGGCCGCCAGGTTCGCCGCGGTGGTGTAGCCGCCGGCCGCCGGCAGGATGTTCTGGCCGGGCTCGCCGATGCCCTCGGGCAGGGACTCGTCGTTGATGTCGCCGTTGAAGGTGTCGGTATCGATATGGCGGTAGTAGAGGTTGCCGGAGGCGCTCAGGTCGTCGCTGTAGTCGTGGTTCCACTGCAGGTTGAGGAAGCTGGCGGTGTTCTGCGTGTTGTCCGGGTAGGTGTACACGCTGTCGCGGTCGCGGCGTAGGAAGCTCTCGGGCACCATGCCGTTACCGTTGAGGTCGGTGTCGGCGAAGCTGTAGGTCAGCTTCAGGTCGGTGGCCTCGCCCTGCCAGCCGAGCTTGCCGAAGAGGTTCTGCGCGTCGGAGTCGGAATGCTCGCGCCAGCCATCCTCCTCGAAGTGGGTGGCGGCGAAGAACCAGTCCCATTGCCCTTCGCTGCCGCCGTACTCGGCTTCGCCGATCTTGCGCCCGTAGGAGCCCAGGGTGGCCTGGACGGCGCCGCCGGGGTTGTCGCGGCCGTTCTTGGTCTGCACCGCGAGCGCGCCGCCCAGGGTGTTCAGGCCGAACAGCGGGTTGCTGCCGGGCATCAGCTGGGCGCTGGCGATGGCGTTGTCGGGGATCAGGTCCCAGCTGACGACGTCGCCGAAGGGCTGGTTCATGCGCACGCCATCGAGGTACAGCGACAGCCCCTGGGGCGTGCCGAGCAGCGGCGAGGCGGTGAAGCCGCGGTAGTTGATGTCCGGCTGCAGCGGGTTGTTCTGGATCTCGTTGACGTAGACCCCGGCGCTCCGCCGCTTGAGGTAGTCGGCCAGGTCCAGCGCCTGGCTCTTCTGCAGGTCCGCGCCGGTGAAGGTCTGTACCGGCGCGGCGATCTGGTCGCGGGAAACGCCCTGGGAGGGCAGCGGCAGGCTGCTGATCACCTCGGTCTGCCCCAGCGACAGGGGCTCGGTGCCGTCCGCGGCCCGGGCGGGCAGGGCGAGGCCGGCGGCATGGGCCACGAGCAGGGCGAGGGCGCTCGGGCCGAAGGGGTGGCGTCTGGGCATGGCGGTGCTTCCTGGTTCTTGTTGGCGTTGTGGGGCGGCGCGGCCGAATCGCTCCGCCGCGCCTGGGCCAGGTGCGGAATCGCTCGGTGGGGAGGGTGGCCTTGGTCGGCGTGCGGCTGCACGAAGGACACTAGGGCCGTGGGCGGGGTGGGAAAATCCTACGTTGGAGGCGGACGGCTCGTACCAACGTACTGGATGGCGGCCACTGGGCGTCGGCTGCGCTGCGTCGCAGGGTGACGCGTGGCGGCGGATTCAGGTAAACTCCCCGGCTATTTTTCGGCGGATCGCCGCCTTCAGCCTTCCGAGTGTGTCAAGCCGTGAGTGACCTGAGTCATATCCGCAATTTCTCCATCATCGCCCACATCGACCATGGCAAGTCGACCCTGGCCGACCGCTTCATCCAGATGTGCGGTGGTCTTTCCGACCGCGAGATGGAGGCTCAGGTCCTGGATTCCATGGACCTGGAGCGCGAGCGCGGCATCACCATCAAGGCCCACAGCGTCACCCTGCACTACAAGGCGCAGGACGGTAAGACCTACCAGCTGAACTTCATCGACACCCCCGGCCACGTCGACTTCACCTACGAGGTCAGCCGTTCCCTGGCCGCCTGCGAGGGCGCGCTGCTGGTGGTGGACGCCGGCCAGGGCGTCGAGGCGCAGTCGGTGGCCAACTGCTACACCGCCATCGAGCAGGGCCTGGAAGTCATGCCCGTGCTGAACAAGATGGACCTGCCGCAGGCCGACCCGGACCGCGTGAAGGACGAGATCGAGAGCATCATCGGCATCGATGCCACCGACGCCGTGGCCTGCTCGGCCAAGAGCGGCATGGGCGTGGACGAGGTGCTCGAGCGCCTGGTGACGACCATCCCGGCCCCCGAGGGCGAGATCGACGCGCCGCTGCAGGCGCTGATCATCGACTCCTGGTTCGACAACTACCTGGGCGTGGTCTCGCTGGTGCGCGTCAAGCACGGCCGGGTGAAGAAGGGCGACAAGATCCTGGTGAAGTCCACCGGCAAGCTGCACCAGGTGGACAGCGTCGGTGTATTCACCCCGAAACACACCGAGATGCCCGACCTCAAGGCCGGCGAAGTGGGCTTCATCATCGCCGGCATCAAGGACATCCACGGCGCCCCCGTGGGTGACACCCTGACCCTCAGCAACACCCCCGACGTGGACGTGCTGCCGGGCTTCAAGCGCATCAAGCCGCAGGTCTACGCCGGCCTGTTCCCGGTCAGCTCCGACGACTTCGAGGACTTCCGCGAAGCGCTGCAGAAGCTGACCCTGAACGACGCCGCCCTGCAGTACGAGCCGGAAAGCTCCGAGGCCCTGGGCTTCGGCTTCCGCATCGGCTTCCTCGGCATGCTGCACATGGAGATCATCCAGGAGCGCCTGGAGCGCGAATACGACCTGGACCTGATCACCACGGCGCCGACGGTGATCTTCGAGATCGTGCAGAAGAACGGCGAGATCCTCTACGTCGACAACCCGTCCAAGCTTCCCGACCTTTCGTCCATCGACGAGATGCGCGAGCCGATCTGCCGGGCGACCATCCTTGTGCCCCAGGAGCACCTGGGCAACGTCATCACCCTGTGCATCGAGAAACGCGGTGTGCAGCGCGACATGCACTTCCTCAGCGGCCAGGTCCAGGTGATCTACGACATGCCGATGAACGAGGTGGTGCTGGACTTCTTCGACCGTCTGAAGTCCACCAGCCGCGGCTACGCCTCGCTGGACTATAGCTTCGACCGCTTCGAGCCGGCCAACCTGGTCCGCCTCGACGTGCTGATCAACGGCGAGAAGGTGGACGCCCTCGCCCTGATCGTCCACCGCGACAACGCCCCCTACAAGGGGCGCCAGTTGGTGGAGAAGATGAAGGAACTGATCCCGCGTCAGATGTTCGACGTCGCGATTCAGGCGGCCATCGGCGGGCAGATCATCGCCCGCTCGACGGTCAAGGCGCTCAGGAAGAACGTGCTGGCCAAGTGCTATGGCGGTGATGTGAGCCGTAAGCGCAAGCTGCTGGAGAAGCAGAAGGCCGGTAAGAAAAGGATGAAGCAGGTCGGTAGCGTGGAGATTCCCCAGGAAGCCTTCCTCGCCGTGCTCAAAGTGGACAGTTAGATTCTATGACGCTGAATTTCCCGCTGTTGCTGGTGATAGCCGTCGCCCTGTGCGGCGCCCTGGCCCTGGTCGACCTGGTGCTCTTCGCGCCGCGCCGCCGGGCCGCCATCTCCGCCTACCAGGGCTCGGTCGCCGAGCCCGATCCGGAGGTGCTGGACAAGCTGAACAAGGAACCCGTGCTGATCGAGTACGGCAAGTCCTTCTTCCCGGTACTGTTCATCGTGCTGGTGCTGCGTTCCTTCCTGGTCGAGCCGTTCCAGATCCCCTCCGGCTCGATGAAGCCCACCCTCGAGGTCGGCGACTTCATCCTGGTCAACAAGTTCGCCTACGGCATCCGCCTGCCGGTGCTGGACGCCAAGGTGATCCCGGTCGGCGACCCGCAGCGCGGCGACGTGATGGTGTTCCGCTACCCCAGCGACCCGAACATCAACTACATCAAGCGCGTGGTCGGCGTGCCGGGTGACCGCGTGCGCTACACCAGCGACAAGCGCCTGTACGTCAACGACCAGCTGGTGGCCGAGCAACTGGTCGGCGAGGAGCCGGGCAGCCTGGGCAGCGTGACCCTGTACAAGGAGAAGCTGGGCGAGGCCGAGCACCTGATCCGCAAGGAAATGACGCGCTACCGCGTGGAGCCCGGCAAGGAGTGGACGGTCCCGGCCGAGCACTACTTCATGATGGGCGACAACCGCGACAACTCCAACGACAGCCGCTACTGGAACGATCCGAAGATCCCGAAGGAGCTGCTGGGCATGGTTCCGGACCGCAACATCGTCGGCAAGGCCTTCGCCGTGTGGATGAGCTGGCCGGACCCGAAACTGCGCAACCTGCCGAACTTCTCGCGGGTCGGCGTGATTCACTGAATGTGAGCTGCGTCGAGCGCCGGCCGCCGGTCGGTGCTAGAACGAAGGGCGGGGCGGCGCGCGGGGAGCGGGTCCGCCCCGCTTGCACTTGGAACCGCCGGTGGCGGGGGATGAGAACCATACCGACATGAGGTCAGCATGAAGTACGCAGGTTCGCAGAAGGGGATGTCGTTGCTGGGTTGGCTGGTAGTGCTGGCCATTGTGGCCTTCCTGGCCAGTACCGCGTTCAAGATCATTCCGCACTACCTCGACTACTACGCCATCGAGAAGGCCATCAAGGCGGTGGAAACCGACAAGGCGGCGGATGTGCGCAGCGTCCCGGAGTTCTACTCTTACGTGGACAAGGCGCTGACCATCAACAACATCCGCGACCTGAAGCTGCAGGATGCGCTGACCGTGGAACAGGACAACAACGAGTTCCGCGCGCACCTGAAGTATGAAAAACGCGAGCCGCTGATCGAGAACCTCGACCTGGTGGTCCACTTCGACAAAGAATTCCGTGTAAGAACGCCGTGAGCAATACCCTGGATCGACTCGAGCGCAAGCTCGGCTACACCTTCAAGGACCAGGACCTGATGGTCCTGGCCCTGACCCATCGCAGCTTCGCCGGGCGCAACAACGAGCGCCTGGAGTTCCTCGGTGACGCCATCCTCAACTTCGTCATCGGCGAAGCCCTGTTCAGCCACTTCCCGCAGGCCCGCGAAGGCCAGCTGTCGCGCCTGCGCGCACGGCTGGTCAAGGGCGAGACCCTGGCCCTGCTGGCCCGTGGCTTCGAACTGGGCGACTACCTGCGCCTGGGCTCGGGTGAGCTCAAGAGCGGCGGTTTCCGCCGCGAGTCGATCCTCGCCGACGCCATGGAAGCGCTGATCGGCGCCATCTACCTGGACACCGGGATGGACTCCGCGCGCGAGCGCATCCTCGCCTGGCTCGGCCCGCAACTGCGCGAGCTGACCCCGGTGGACACCAACAAGGACCCCAAGACGCGCCTGCAGGAATTCCTGCAGTCGCGCGCCTGCGAGCTGCCGCGCTACGACGTGGTGGACATCCAGGGCGAACCGCATTGCCGGACCTTCTTCGTCGAGTGCGAAGTGGCCCTGCTGAACGACAAGACCCATGGGCACGGCGGCAGCCGCCGCATCGCCGAGCAGGTGGCCGCCGCCGCCGCGCTGGTGGCCCTGGGCGTGGAGAATGGCCATGACTGAACAACTCGACGACACCAGCCGCTGCGGCTACGTCGCCATCGTCGGCCGCCCCAACGTGGGCAAGTCGACGCTGCTCAACCACATCCTCGGGCAGAAGCTGGCCATCACCTCGCGCAAGCCGCAGACCACCCGCCACACCCTGCTCGGCATCAAGACCGAAGGCGCGGTGCAGGCGGTGTACGTCGACACCCCCGGCCTGCACAAGGACAACGACAAGGCGCTGAACCGCTATATGAACCGCTCCGCCAGCGCCGCGCTGAAGGACGTGGACGTGGTGATCTTCGTGGTCGACCGCCTGCGCTGGACCGACGAGGACCAGATGGTCCTGGACCGCGTGCAGCACGTCAGCTGCCCGGTGCTGATCGCGGTGAACAAGGTCGACCGCCTGGAAGACAAGGCCGAGCTGCTGCCGCACCTGCAATGGCTCACCGGATTGCTGCCCAAGGCCGAAGTGGTGCCGATCTCCGCCCAGCATGGGCAGAACCTCGACGTGCTGGAGCAACTGGTGGCCGAGCGCCTGCCGGAAAGCGAGCACTTCTTCCCGGAAGACCAGATCACCGACCGCAGCAGCCGCTTCCTCGCCGCCGAACTGGTGCGCGAGAAGATCATGCGCCAGCTCGGCGCCGAGCTGCCCTACCAGATCACCGTGGAGATCGAGGAGTTCAAGCAGGAAGGCCGCGTGCTGCACATCCACGCGCTGATCCTGGTGGAACGCGAAGGGCAGAAGAAGATCATCATCGGCGACAAGGGCGAGCGCATCAAAAGCATCGGCCAGAGCGCGCGCAAGGACATGGAGGTGCTGTTCGACTCCAAGGTCATGCTCAACCTCTGGGTCAAGGTGAAGGGCGGCTGGTCCGACGACGAACGCGCCCTGCGCTCGCTCGGCTACGGCGACCTCTGACACCCACCCACGCGGCCCGCTGAGGCGGGCCGCCTGAAGGCCGCACCCGCGCATGAGCCTCGTCAGCGTCCCCCTGCCGACCTTCATCCTGCACAGCCGCCCGTACAAGGAAACCAGCGCGCTGGTGGACTTCTTCACCCCCGAAGGCCGCCTGCGCGCCGTGCTGCGCGGCGCGCGCGGCAAGTCCGGGGCCCTGGCGCGGCCCTTCGTGCCGCTGGAGGCGGAGTTCCGCGGCCGCGGCGAGCTGAAGAACGTCAGCCGCCTGGAAGCCGCCGGCATCCCCAACCTGCTGGCCAGCGACGCGCTGTTCAGCGGCCTCTACCTCAACGAATTGCTGATCCGTCTGCTGCCAGCGGAGGTGCCGCATCCGCCGCTGTTCGAGCACTACCGCGCGACCCTGCCGCTGCTTGCCGCCGGGCGCCCGCTGGAGCCCTTGCTACGCGCCTTCGAATGGCGGCTGCTGGACGAGCTGGGCTATGGTTTCGCCCTCGATCGCGATATTGTCGGACAAGATATCGTCCCCGGCGGCCTGTACCGCCTGCTGCCCGATGCCGGCCTGGAACCGGTGGGCGGCTTCCAGCCGGGCCTGTTCCATGGCGCCGACCTGCTGGCCATGGCCGAGGCCGACTGGAGCGCCCCCGGCGCCCTGGCCGCGGCCAAGCGCCTGATGCGCCAGGCCCTGGCGCCGCATCTCGGCGGCCGACCGCTGGTCAGCCGCGAACTCTTCATGAATCGCAAGGAACCTCCCCGTGACTGAAGCCAACCGCATCCTCCTCGGCGTCAACATCGACCACGTCGCCACCCTGCGCCAGGCCCGCGGCACCCGCTACCCGGACCCGGTCAAGGCTGCGCTGGACGCCGAGGAAGCCGGCGCCGACGGCATCACCGTGCACCTGCGCGAGGACCGCCGGCACATCCAGGACCGCGACGTGCGCGTGCTCGCCGAGGTGCTGCAGACGCGCATGAACTTCGAGATGGGCGTGACCGAGGAAATGCTGGCCTTCGCCGAGGCGATCCGCCCGGCCCACGTCTGCCTGGTCCCGGAAACCCGCCAGGAACTGACCACCGAGGGTGGCCTGGACGTGGCCGGCCAGGAAGCGCGCATCCACGCCGCGGTGCAGCGCCTGGCCGCCGCCGGCTGCGAGGTGTCGCTGTTCATCGACGCCGACCCGCGGCAGATCGAGGCCTCCGCCCGCGTCGGCGCCCCGGCCATCGAACTGCACACCGGGCGCTACGCCGACGCCCACGGCGTGGCGGAAACCGCGCTGGAACTGGCGCGCATCCGCGACGGCGTGGAGGCCGGCCTGTCCCACGGCCTGATCGTCAACGCCGGCCACGGCCTGCACTACCACAACGTCGAGCCCGTGGCGGCGATCCGCGGGATCAACGAACTGAACATCGGCCACGCCCTGGTGGCCCACGCGCTCTTCGTCGGCTTCAAGGCGGCGGTGGCGGAAATGAAGGCGCTGATCGTGGCGGCTGCCAAGCGCTGAGCATAAGGTGGTTCCGGGCGTGGCCTCGGCGTTGGTGAAGGCCGCGGTGTATCGGCGTATAACCGCGAACGGTTATACGCCCTACGTTTCCTGGGACGACCCAGTCGTGGGAGCAATTGTCTTGCCGGCTGCGCCGGGGCGCTCTTCGTAGGAGCGAGCTTGCTCGCGAACAGACTCCGCTGCGGGGCTTATTCGCGAGCAAGCTCGCTCCTACGAGAAGCCGGGCCTGCCCGTACCGTAGGAGCGGACCTTGTCCGCGATAGCCGGACGTCCCGGCGCGATTCGCGGATGAGATCCGCTCCTACACAACCCCACCCACGGCATTCCCCCTGGCCGCGAATCGCGCGCAGGGCGCGTGCGCAGGCCTAGGGCTTGCGCGCCACCAGGGTGGCGCGCAGCGGCGCCGGCAGGCCTTCGATGGTGCGGGTGGGGTCGTGCGGGTCGAGGAATTCCGGCAGCGACTGGTAGCGCATCCACTGGGTGGAGCGCTGTTCCTCCACCGTGGTGCGGCTCTGGTCGACGCAGCGCACGTCGGTGAAGCCGGCGCGGCGCAGCCACAGCTCCAGGGCTGCCACCGAGGGCAGGAACCAGACGTTGCGCATCTGCGCGTAGCGGTCCTCCGGCACCAGCACGGTGGTGACGTCGCCTTCCACCACCAGGGTTTCCAGCACCAGCTCGCCGCCGCGGCGCAGGCAGTCCTTGAGCGCGAAGAGGTGGTCGATGGGCGAGCGGCGGTGGTAGAGCACGCCCATGGAGAACACCGTGTCGAAGCCTTCCAGCTTCTCCGGCAGCTCCTCCAGGGTGAGCGGCAGGTGCCAGGCCGGCAGGTCCGCCAGGTAGCGGCGCATGGCCAGGAACTGGCAGAAGAACAGCCAGTTCGGGTCCACCCCCACCACGCTGCGGGCGCCGGCGCCGAGCATGCGCCACTGGTAGTAGCCGTTGCCGCAGCCGACGTCGAGGATGCGCTTGCCGGCCAGGTCCAGGTGCGGCGAGACGCGCTCCCATTTCCAGTCCGAACGCCACTCGGTATCGATGTGCACGCCGAACACGTCGAAGGGGCCCTTGCGCCAGGGGATCAGCCCTTGCAGGGCGGTCTTCAGCGCGGCGCGGGTGGCGTCGTCGCAGGGGCCTTCCAGGGCGAAACGGCTGGCCAGCTCGACGCTTTCGGCGCGCAGTCCGGGCAACTGGTCGACGGCGGCCAGCCAGCGCTCCAGGTCGCCGTGGCCGTCCTCCACCTTGGCCGCGAGCTGCGCGGCGAGGGATTCGCTCCAGGCTTGCAGGGGCGTGCCGGCCAGTTCCC
This sequence comes from Pseudomonas sp. JH-2, assembly GCF_036231725.1. Taxonomy (NCBI): domain Bacteria; kingdom Pseudomonadati; phylum Pseudomonadota; class Gammaproteobacteria; order Pseudomonadales; family Pseudomonadaceae; genus Pseudomonas; species Pseudomonas sp. JH-2. The sequence goes on from NZ_JAZAQP010000004.1 coordinate 118,087, forward strand.
GGCACAGGCCGTCGAGGGCGAAGCGTTCGATCATGGCAGGGCGACCAGCGAGGTGAAGTTCAGGCACTGGAACCACGGCACCACCTTGGAGAAGCCGGCCCGGGCCAGGCGTTCGCGGTGCTCTTCCAGGGTGTCCGGGCGCATCACGTTCTCGATGGCGGTGCGTTTCTGGGCGATTTCCAGTTCGCTGTAGCCGTTGGCGCGCTTGAAGTCCAGGTGCAGTTCGTTCAGCAGTTCCTGCTCGGCGGCATCGCTGAAGCGCAGCTTCTCCGAGAGGATCAGCGCGCCGCCGGGCAACAGGGCCTGGCGGATGCGCTGCAGCAGCTCCAGGCGCCTGCCGGGCTCGATGAACTGCAGGGTGAAGTTCATGGCCACCAGCGAGCAGGGCTGCAAGTCCTGGCGCAGGATGTCCGCTTCCAGCAGGTCCGCCGGCAGCAGTTCCTGGTACATGGCGTCCTGGGCGCTGAGGTATTCGCGGCAGCGCGCCAGCATGGCGGCGGAGTTGTCCACCCCCAGCACCCGGCAGCCGTCGGCCCTGACGTGGCGGCGCAACGCCTGGGTCACCGCGCCCAGCGAGCAGCCCAGGTCGTAGATCAGACTGTGCGGCTGGGCGAAGCGGGCGCCGAGCACGCCGATGTTCTCGACGATGGTCGGGTAGCCCGGCACCGAGCGCTTGATCATGTCCGGGAAGACGCGCGCCACGTCCTCGTTGAAGGTGAAATCGGCGACGTGTTCCAGGGGTTGGGCGAAGATGCGGTCAGACTCGCTCACGCGGTGGGGCCTCGGTACGGGTGGTGCGGACGGCCGGCGCCTGCCTGAGGCGCCGGGGTGCGCATTGTAGCCGAGCGGGGCGCGGCGCCCCAACCTCCGGGCGACGAGCCCGGCGCTTCACTTGAGCTTGTCGGAGAAGTATTCGCCGGCGCCCTGCAGCGGGCCCAGGGGGTTCTTCTTGTCTTCCACGCGGCGGATGTTCGGCTCGCCGTTGCTGACCTTGTGCACCACCACGTCGTCGATCAGCACGAACACCGGGCGGAACGACCAGCCCTGGACCTGGCGGCGCTTGCGGAAGTTGAACATGTCGGCCCAGAAGCTGCCGATGCGCTGGCTGTCGGTCTTGTTGAAGTCGAAGGAGTAGCCGATGCAGCGGTCCTTGGCCTGCAGGCAGGTCACCAGGCCGTCGGGCAGGTAGTCGATGGGGATGTTCGGCTGCACGAAGAGCAGGCGCACGTCGATGAACGAGAGCATCTTGGCGTTGCCCTGGGTCAGCGGGTCGAAGCCCAGGCTGAGCAGTTGCGAGCGCGTGGTCCTGCCCGGCACCACCTGTTCGTAGCGGTGCTCGGCGTCCTGGTAGTCGATGAAGGGAGACTGCACCTCGGCGCGTTCGCTGGGCAGCAGGCTGCCGCAGGCGGAAAGCATCGCACAGGTTCCAAGCATCCCCAGCAAACGGACTTCAGCACGCATGAAACCTCTCCATTCGATACTCCCTGGTACTTGATCTATAGACGATGGCGGCTGTGCCTGCCGGACTTTTCTACAGGGCGAATATGTCAGTCGACAGTGACCAGGTATTCGCGCATCAGCGGTGCCCAGGCGTCGTCTTCGCGAAGCTGGCGCAGGCCCTCGTCGAGCTGCGCCAGGCGTGCGTCGGCGTCCTTCAGGTGCGGGCTCAGGGCGACGTACATCGGCCGCGGGCTGGGCAGTTCCCCTGCGCTGCGGACCTGCCCGTCGAGGCCCTGGCGCCTGAGGTAGCGGTCGACGATGCGGCGGTCCTCGACCACCACGTCGACGCGGCCCAGCAGCAGCTTCTGCAGGTTGCGTTCGAGCACGCGCTCGCCGCTGAGGACCTGCACCCGCTCATGGTCGTGCAGGTTGCGGTCGCGCCAGGCGTCCAGTTGCTCGCCATAGGAATAGCCCTGTACCAGGCCGACGGCGAGCCCGTCCAGGGAGGCCGGGCCGCGGTAGTGCCAGTCGCTGTCGGCGCGGGTGTAGAGGTGCATGTCCGCCCAGGCGATGGGCTCGCGGCCGATCAGCAGCCCCTGGCTTTCCTCGGCGTAGGCGCCGATCACCCCGTCGATCAAGCCTTCGCGGGCCATCTGCAGGGCCCGCGACCAGGGCAGGTTCTCGAATTGCGGCGGCTCGGGCAGGGCCTGGCCCAGGCCTTCGAGCAGGTAGCCGGGTTGCTCCGGCGTCTGCGGGCACAGGTAGGGGCACCAGTCGTCGCCGCCCAGGCGCAGCGGCTCGGCGGTGGCGCCCAGGGCGGCCGCGCAGCACAGGGCGGTGAGGGTGGAGCGCAGCATGTCGTTCTCAGGCGGCGGGGTTCGCCTGGGAGTATGGCAGAGGCGTACGGCGCGCACTAACCGAGGCGGCGATGCCCCACTGGCCGAGCCAATAGCAGAGCATGATGGCGTAGCCGGCGCCGGCGAAGGGCGAGACGAAGCGGTTGATGCCGATCATGCCGTCGGAGACCACGAACAGCAGGGCGCCGACGGCGGCCAGGCGTGCACTGGGTGAGGCCTGCGGCAGGCGGGCCAGGGCACGCCAGAGCATGCTGGCGATCACCAGGCTGTACAGCGCGATGGGCAGGCGCAGCGGTCCCAGGCCCTGCCGGTCGAGCAGCAGGAACAGCCCGCCGCCGAGCACCGCGGCGCAGGCCAGGGCCAGCAGTGCCGGGCGCCGCGTCTCGCCCAGGTAGGCGGCGAGGTAGGCCAGGTGCCCGAGGAGGAAGGCGCACAGGCCGGGAACGAAGGCATCGAGCGGCCATTCCAGCAGCACGTCGCCGAGCAGCGACAGCGCCAGGCCAAGGGCGATCCAGCGGCGGTAGGGCGTTGCCGGCGAGGCGCCGACCCAGCCCAGCAGAGCGATGATCGGCAGCGGCTTGCACAGCATGCGCAGCCAGGGCAGGTCGAGGGCAATGCCCAGCAGGCAGGCGAGGCCGCCGAGGACGGCCAGGGGCAAGAGCCAGCGCATCTGTCGATTCTCCGCGGGAAGATGCGCCGACTGTGCCGCAGCCGTCGCCGCGGCCCCAGGCCACGGACGTCAGTTCGGGTGGTATTTGGCGCCGCGCTCAGAGGACCTTGAGCGCGCAGTCGAAGGTGCGCTCGGGGGCGACGTCGGCCTCCCAGGGGCGGCGGTAGGCCAGTTGCAGGTGGTCCTCGCCGCTGGCGGTGACGCGGAAGCGCCAGGTGGACTCGCCGGCGCTGCCGACCAGGCCGCTGTCCTCGGGGTTGTTGTAGACCTCCGGGCCCAGGCTGGCCAGCACCCGGCCGGCGGGGTTGCGCACTTCCCAGCGGAAGCCGGTGGTGGGGTTGCTCGGCAGCATCAGCACCAGTTCCTGGCCCTGGTGCAGTTCCAGGGGCTTGCAGGCCTTGTCGTTTTCCAGGCTGACCACGGGGTCGGGCCGGCTGGCGCAGGCGGCGAGCAACAGCAGGGGCAGGGCGAGCAGGGGGCGGGGCGACGGCATGACGACTCCTCGGACGGTCCGGACAGCCGGGAGGATATCGCAAAGGTCCGCTGCGGTGGGGCCATGCATCCCCAAGGAACGGCGTGGGTGGGGGCTCTTCGTAGGAGCGGATCTCATCCGCGAATCACGCCGGATCGTCCGGCTATCGCGGACAAGGTCCGCTCCTACGGGTAGGAATGCCGTGCCTCGGGGCAACCTGTAGGAGCGGGCCCTGCCCGCGAAATCGCGCGCAGGGCGCGCTCCTACAGTGGGAATGGCGTGGGTGGTAGAGGGGAATCGCCGAGATGCTCTTTGTAGGAGCGAGCTTGCTCGCGAACCTGATGCCCCGCAGCGGAGTCTGTTCGCGAGCAAGCTCGCTCCTACGAGAAGCCGTGCCGGCCTGCGGCGTAGGAGCGGATCTCATCCGCGAATCGCGCCGGATCGTCCAGCCATCGCGGACAAGGTCCGCTCCTACAGTTCCAGGGAAGCACGGTCGTAGGAGCGGACTCCGTCCGCGATTGGATTCACCGGCCACGCCGGACACCCCGGTGGCACGGCCAACGGCGGATAACGCCGTAGGCGTTATGCGCCCTACGGGGGCAGCGGCCTCAGGCCGGGAACAGCACCTTGGCCACGTCGCTGTAGCGCCTGGCGAAGTGCACCGTCAGGCCTTCCTTGAGGTAGTCCGGCAGTTCCTCGAAGTCGCCGCGGTTGGCTTCCGGCAGGATCAGCTCGTGGATCTTCTGCCGGCGCGCCGCGATCACCTTCTCGCGCACGCCGCCGATGGGCAGCACCTGGCCGGTGAGGGTCAGCTCGCCGGTCATGGCCACGCCCTTCTTCGGCGCCTGGTTGCGCGCCAGGGACAGCAGGGCGCTGGCCATGGTGACGCCGGCGCTGGGGCCGTCCTTGGGCGTGGCGCCCTCGGGCACGTGCAGGTGGACGAAGGCCTGGTCGAAGAAATTGGCGTCGCCGCCGTACTTCTTCAGGTTGGCGGTGATGTAGCTGTAGGCGATTTCCGCCGATTCCTTCATCACGTCACCCAGTTGCCCGGTGAGTTTGAAGCCGCGGTTCAGCGTGTGGATGCGCGTCGCCTCGATGGGCAGGGTGGCGCCGCCCATGCTGGTCCAGGCCAGGCCGGTGATGACGCCGACGCCGGAAAGCAGCAGCTCGGTGCGGAACACCGGCATGCCGAGGTATTCCTCCAGGTCCTTGGCGCCGATCCTCAGCCTGGCCTCGGGGTCTTCCAGCAGCTTGACCACGGCCTTGCGCACCAGCTTGCCGAGCTGTTTCTCCAGCTGCCGCACCCCGGCCTCGCGGGCGTAGCCCTCGATCACCGCGCGCAGGGCAGCGTCGTTGATCGACAGGCGCTCCTTCGGCACCCCGGCCTTTTCCAGTTGCTTGGGCCACAGGTGGCGCTTGGCGATGGCCAGCTTCTCCTCGGCGATGTAGCCGGACAGGCGGATGACCTCCATGCGGTCGAGCAGCGGCCCGGGGATGGAGTCCAGGGTGTTGGCCGTGCAGACGAACAGCACCTTGGACAGGTCCAGGCGCAGGTCCAGGTAGTGGTCGAGGAACTCGACGTTTTGCTCCGGGTCGAGGGTTTCCAGCAGCGCCGAGGCCGGGTCGCCCTGGTAGCTGGCGCCGAGCTTGTCGATCTCGTCGAGCATGATCACCGGGTTCATCACCTCGACGTCCTTCAGCGCCTGCACCAGCTTGCCCGGCAGGGCGCCGATGTAGGTGCGGCGGTGGCCCTTGATCTCCGCCTCGTCGCGCATGCCGCCGACGCTGAAGCGGTAGAACGGCCGGCCGAGGCTCTCGGCGATGGACTTGCCGATGCTGGTCTTGCCCACCCCGGGCGGGCCCACCAGCAGTACGATGGAGCCGGCGATCTCGCCCTTGAAGGCGCCCACGGCGAGGAACTCGAGGATGCGGTCCTTGACGTCCTCGAGGCCCGCGTGGTGCTTGTCCAGCACCTTGCGCGCATGGGGCAGGCTGAGCTTGTCCTTGCCCAGCACGCCCCAGGGCACCGAGGTGGCCCAGTCCAGGTAGTTGCGGGTGACCGCGTATTCCGGCGAGCCGGTCTCCAGGATCGACAGCTTGTTCAGCTCCTCGTCGATGCGCTTGCGCGCCTGCTCGGGAAGGATCTTGCCCTCCAGGCGGGCGCGGAACTCGTCAGCGTCGGCGCTCTTGTCGTCCTTGGTGATGCCCAGCTCCTGCTGGATGGTCTTGAGCTGCTCCTTGAGGAAGAACTCGCGCTGGCGCTCGCCGATCTTGCGGTTGACCTCGGCCGACAGCTCCTTCTGCAGGCGCGCGACCTCGACCTCCTTGCGCAGCAGCGGCAGGACTTTCTCCATGCGCTTGAGCATCGGCACCGTGTCCAGCACCTCCTGCAGCTCGTTGCCGGGCGCGGTGGTCAGGGCCGCGGCGAAGTCGGTGAGCGGCGACGGATCGTTGGGGTTGAAGCGGTTCAGGTAGTTCTTCAGCTCCTCGCTGTACAGCGGGTTGAGCGGCAGCAGCTCCTTGATCGCGTTGATCAGCGCCATGCCGTAGGCCTTCACCTCGTCGCTGGCGTCGCTGGGCGTGTGCGGGTAGTCCACCTCGACCAGGAAGGGCGGGCGGTGGCGCTTGATCCAGCCGCGGATGCGCACCCGCGACAGGCCCTGGGCGACGAACTGCAGCTTGCCGCCCTCGCGGCTGGCGTGGTGCACGCGCACCAGGGTGCCATGCTCGGGCAGGCTGTCCGGGTCGAAGTGGCGCGGGTCGTCCGGCGGGTTGTCCATGAAGAACAACGCCAGGCAGTGGTGGTCGGTCTTGGCCACCAGCTCCAGGGTTTCCGCCCAGGGTTCCTCGTTGACGATCACCGGCAGCACCTGCGCGGGGAAGAACGGGCGGTTGTGGATCGGGATGACGTAGACGGTGGTCGGCAGCTTCTGGCCGGGCAGCACGAGGCTGGTCGTGCTGACCTCCTCGGCGCTGTGGATGTCGTGGATCTCGTCGTGGTCGCTCATGAGGCACCTGACTGATTGAACATGACAGTCTAGATGGGGAATCGGCCGGCGACTTTCAATTCCCCGACGAGCGTGGCCTGTTGCCGGAGGTTTCCCGCGGCGGGCGCAGGAAGTCGATCGGCGGGCGGCCGAACTGGCGGCTGAACATGGCGCTGAAGGCGCTGGGCGTGGAATAGCCGACCTCCAGGGCCGCCTCCAGCACGCTGGCGCCGCTGCCCAGCAGCTCCAGGGCGCGCAGCAGGCGGGCCTGCTGGCGCCACTGGCCGAAGGTCAGCCCGGTGTCGCGCAGGAACCAGCGGCGCACCGTCTTGGTATCGACCCCGGCCCGCGCGGCCCAGGCTTCCAGCCCGGCATCCAGGCCCATGTCCCGGCACAGCCGGCGCAGGCGTGGCTCGTTGGGCAGCGGCAGGTGCAGCGGCAGCGCCGGTTCGCTGGTCAGCTCGTCGAGCAGCAGGCGCAGCACGCGGCCGTCGCGGCTGTCCGCCGGGGCCTCGCCGGCGATGCCCACGGCGGCCAGGATCAGCTCGCGCAGCAGCGGCGAGACGGCCAGCACCGTGCACTCGGCGGGCAGGTGCGGCGCGCTGCCCGGCTCGATGTAGAGGGTGCGCACGTGCACCTCGCCGACCATCCGCGTCCAGTGCTCGATGCCGGCGGGTATCCACAGGCCGCGGTTGTCCGGCACCACCCAGAGGCCGCTGGCGCTGCCCACCACCAGTACCCCGCGCACGGCGTAGAGCAGCTGCGCGCGCTGGTGGCTGTGGCTGGCCACCTGGTGGCCGTCGGCGTAGTCCAGGGCGACGGCGGTCACCGGATTGGCGGCGTGCTCGTCGCCGTGGATGGAAGGAATGTCCGCTTCTCGCATATCACCGCCCATTTTGCGTTAGACGGCCAGTCTCGCCGCTCACTAGCATCTTCGCCAATCCCCCTGCGTCCGGTTTTTCCCATGTCCGACTTCGCCAGTGCCCTGCAACCGCTCACCGAACAGCTCACCCGCATCGCCGACCTGCTGCAGCGCAGCCTGCCGCCGGAGCCGGCCCAGGCGCTGCGGCCGGAGGTGATCGCCTACCTCTGGGAATACCGCCCCCACGCCGGGGTGGCCCAGGCGCAGCTGACGCCAGTACACGAGCCGGCGCTGATCGCCTTCGACGACCTGCGCAACGTCGACCGGCAGAAGGCCCTGGTCGAGCGCAACACCTGCCAGTTCGTCCAGGGCCGCCCGGCCAACAACGTGCTGCTCACCGGCGCCCGCGGCACTGGCAAGAGTTCGCTGGTGAAGGCCTGCCTGCACGCCTTCCACGCCGAGGGCCTGCGCCTGATCGAGGTGGACAAGGAGCACCTGGGCGACCTGCCGCGGATCATCGAGCTGGTGCGCCTGCGCCCGGAGCGCTTCGTCCTGTTCTGCGACGACCTCTCCTTCGAGGACGGCGAGACCGGCTACAAGGGCCTGAAGACGGTGCTCGACGGCTCGGTGGCGGGGCAGGCCGGCAACGTGCTGATCTACGCCACCTCCAACCGCCGCCACCTGCTGGCCGAGCGCGCCGCGGACAACCTGGCCTTTTCCCGCGGCGACAACGGCGAACTGCACCCGGGCGAGGCGGTGGAGGAGAAAATCTCGCTGTCCGAGCGTTTCGGCCTGTGGATTTCCTTCTACGCCTTCAGCCAGGATGAGTACCTGGAGGCGGTGGCGCGCTGGCTGCAGTCCCACGGCCTGGGCCAGGAGGCCATCGAGGCCAGCCGCGCCGAGGCGATCCGCTGGGCCACCCACCGCGGCTCGCGCTCCGGGCGCATCGCCGCGCAGTTCGCCCGCGACTATGCCGGGCGCCAGGCGCCCTGACCGGCGCGGCTGGGCAGGGGCGCGCAACTTCGCTAGAGTGCGGGAAACCCTCGTACGCCCCTGCCGATGTTGCACGCCCGTCTCGCCCACCTGCCCGAGCAGTCCCACGCCCATGACCACGAGCATCACCAACTGGTGCTGGCCCTGGCCGGCCGCGCCGAGTTCGAGGTCGACGGGTGCGGCGGCGAGGTCTGCCGCATGCGCGCCTGCCTGGTGCCGGGCGACGCCCGGCATGCCTTCGCCGGCACCGGCGACAACCGCATGCTGATCCTCGACCTGCCGCCGCAGGGCGTGTCGGACGAGGACCGCGAGTTGCTGGCCCGGCTGTTCGAGGCGCCGCGCTACCCGACGCTGGATGCCGACTTCCAGAACCTGCTCGGCTACGCCGGCGCGGAACTGGCGCGCTACGGCAGCGACCCGCTGCTGGCCAGGGCGCTGGGCAACGTGCTGCTGCGCGCCCTGCACCTGCGCCTGTTCGGCGAGACGCCGCGGCCCGCCACCGGCCCGCTGGACATGCAGCGCCTGGACGGGCACATCCGCAGCCACCTGGCGCGGCGCATCACGGTGGCCGAACTGGCCCAGGTGGCCTGCCTGAGCCCCAGCCATTTCCACGCCCAGTTCAAGGACAGCGTCGGCCTGACGCCGCACCAGTACCTGCTCAAGCAGCGCCTGGACGCCGCCGCGCGCCTGCTGCGCGAGACCGACCTGGCGCTGGTGCGGGTGGCGGAGGAGTGCGGCTTCTCCAGCCAGAGCGCCCTGACCACGGCGATGCGCCGCTACCTGGGGCTCACCCCCGGGGCGCTGCGCCGCGGCTGAACGCCCGCCTCAGGGGCCGGCGATGTCGCGGGAGTCGACCTCGGCGCGGTAGCCGGGGCCGACGTCGAAGAGCACGAAGTAGGGCACCGCCGGGCGCTGGAAGGTCAGGCTGGAGTCGGCTCCCAGGCGTTCTTCCAGCAGCGTCTGGCCGTCGTGGCCGAGGACGCGCAGCTTCACCCCCGCCGCCTGGCTGCCGTCGCTGAAGCCGCCCAGGCAGCGGATGCGCTCGGCGTCCAGGGCCTTGCATTCGAGGAAGGGCGCGTGGGCCAGGGCCAGGGGGCTCAGGCCCAGCAGCAGGAGGGGGAACAGGGCTTTCATCGGGACGCTCCTTGGCGGTCGAGCCAGGCCACCAGCGACGGGGAGGCCTCGGCGAGGGGCAGGCTGGCCTGGTGCACGCTGCCGTCCCAGGCTTCGACGGTCAGCCACAGCTGGTCGTCGGCGCGGGCGCGCGGCGGTACCGCCACTTCGGTGAACTGCTGGTACGGGCTGCCGCTGAGCAGCGCGCCGGGGGCGCTCAGGCTGTAGGGCCGGCCGATGCGCAGGTAGGCCGCGCGGATGCGCTGCTCGCATCCCTGGCACCAGGCCAGGGTGAAGGCCTTGAGGTGGCCGGCGCGGCCTTCGTCCTCGGGGTCGCCGACTTCCCACTCGGCCAGGCGCGCACGCCAGGGGCCGACCTGCAGCTCGCCGACCTCGCGCTCGCCCAGGCCGGTGAGGCCGCGGTCGACGCGGGCCTCGTGGAGGAACGCCGGCAGGTAGCCGAGGGGGATCAGCACCAGCAGGGCGCTGAGGTGGAAGCGCCAGCGCAGCCAGTGGCGGCGCAGGCGCGAAGGTTTACGTCCGGGCATGGCGTTCACTCCGTGAGGGCCGCGGTGCGCTGCGGGGCGCGTTTCTTCTTCAGTTGCTTGGCGGTGGCCAGCAGGGTGCGCTTGCTCCAGATCTGCAGGCCGCTGAGCACCATCAGGCTGAGCAGCAGGCCGAAGGCGAACCAGATCAGCTTCACCCACAGCCCGCCGAAGTCGCCCACGTGCAGCGGGCGCATGGATTCGCTGAAGAACTCCAGGCCGCTGCGGTCGCCCAGGCGCCGGACCGCGGTCAGGCTGCCGTCGTAGGGGTTGACCTGGGCGCGCTCGAACAGCAGCGGGAACCAGCCGTGGCCGAGCAGGCCGATGGGCGCGAAGGCGTCGCCCGGCAGCGCCAGGTAGCGCGGCTCGAAGCCGGGGATTTCGCCCTGCGCGGTGGCCACCGCCTGGTCCAGGCCGATGCGCGGCGGCGGCCCGCCGTCGACGCCGGGCGGCACCTGCTCGGGCTGGATGATGGCCGGCACGCCCTCGCTGGAGATGGAAATGGCGTTGTCGTAGAGCACCGCCTGGACCAGGAACCAGGTGCCGCTGACGGCGATCACCGTGATGAACCAGATCGACCAGATGCCGGCCAGGCGGTGGAAGTCGCCCCAGAAGATGCGCGCGCCCTGGTTCAGGCGCAGGCGCGGCTTGAGGAAGCCGCGCCAGAAGCGCTTGTACACCACCAGCCCGGTGACCAGCGAGGCCAGCATCGGCAGGCCCAGCAGCGTCACCAGGTACCAGCCCCAGCTGTAGCCGTGGCTGAAGGGCACCAGCCACCAGCCGTGCAGGGCGCGGGTGAAGTTGCGGAAGTCGAACAGCGGCGCCTCGCCCTGGATGGCGCCGCTGTACGGGTTGACGTAGAGGGTGGCGTTGCGCGCGTCCGGGTAGCTGACCTGGGCTTCCACGGCGAAATGCTGTTCGCCCGGCAGCCGCAGACCCTGCACGTGGGCCTGCGGCTGCTGGCGCTGGACGGCGGCCAGCAGGGCGTCGTAGCCCAGGCGCGGGGCGTCGCCCGGCGGCGCGTTGGCGCGGATGGCCGGGTTGGCCAGCCAGACGATCTCCTGGCTGACGGTGGCCAGGGTGCCGGTGATGCACACCAGGAAGACGAAGAACCAGATGGGCAAGGCCAGCCAGCTGTGGACCAGGAACCAGCTCCTGGCGCGGGATTTCTTGGACATGGGGGGCTTCAGGCTTTACACGCGGGGAAGGGCCTCGTGCTCGACGAGGGATTCTATGGAGTAGGACGGGCGAGAAGGAAAAACCGGCAATGGGGCTTTGCAAGAAATTGTTTCGTCGCCTCGGTTGCCGGTTTTGCCCCGCTCGTTCGTCTTCTATAGGAGAAAGCCGCAATGGCGGCCCGGAAAAGGACCCTTTCGTGACCCTCCATCATCGCTTCCCCGACGCGGCCGCCGGCGGCCGGCCCGAAGTCCCGCCGCTGGCGCTGCGCCGCGAGCTGCGCCCGGCGCGCAAGCTGCTCGAACTGGCCGGCCTGCGTTGCAGCCTGCCGCGCCTGAAGGTATTGGACGTGCTCTGCACCGGCGGTTTCTACAGCGTTTCGGCGCTGCACCAGCGCCTGCTGGACGAAGCCGCGCCCATCTCGCCCAACTGCGTGCGCCAGACCCTGCGGCGCCTGCATGCCAGCGGCGTGCTGCGCCGCGACGCGCAACGCCGCTACGGCCTGGAGCTAGAGCTGCCGGCGCCGGGCTGAAGGGTTCGCGGACGAACGATTGGCGTGTTGGCCGGCCAACCCGGTCTACAGTTGAAGTGTCGATCATTCGTTGAAAGAACCTGAGGGAGTGTAGCCATGAGCCAGCTGTTCGAGCCCCTGACCCTGCGCCAACTGACCTTGCCCAACCGCATCGGCGTTTCCCCCATGTGCCAGTACTCGGCCGAGGACGGCCTGGCCAACGACTGGCACCTGGTGCACCTGGGCAGCCGCGCCGTGGGCGGCGCCGGCCTGGTCATAGTGGAGGCCACCGCGGTGGTCCCGGAAGGGCGCATCACCGACCGCGACCTGGGCCTGTGGAAGGACGAGCAGGTCGAGCCCCTGCGGCGCATCACCCGCTTCATCGAATCCCAAGGGGCGGTGGCCGGCATCCAGCTGGCCCATGCCGGCCGCAAGGCCAGCACCTATGCGCCCTGGCTGGGCAAGCCGGGCAGCATGCCGGTGGCCGAGGGCGGCTGGGTGCCGGTGGCGCCGTCGGCCATCCCCTTCGATCCCAAGCACACCACCCCCGCGGCGCTGAGCGAAGAGCAGATGGCCGAAGTCACCCAGGCCTTCGTCCGCGCCGCCGAGCGCGCCCTGGTGGCCGGCTTCAAGGTGGTGGAGGTGCACGCGGCCCACGGCTACCTGCTGCACCAGTTCCTCTCGCCGCTGTCCAACCAGCGCCGCGACCAGTACGGCGGCTGCTTCGAGAACCGCATCCGCTACCTGCTGGAAGTGACCCAGGCGGTGCGCGAGGTATGGCCCGAGGAACTGCCGCTGCTGGTGCGCCTGTCGGCCACCGACTGGGTGGAGGACGGCTGGAACCCCGACGAGACGGTGGAACTGGCCCGGCGCCTGAAGGGCCTGGGCGTGGACCTGATCGACGTGTCCTCCGGCGGCACCGCGGTGAACGCCGAGATCCCGGTGGGGCCGGGCTACCAGACGCAGTTCGCCGAACGCGTGCGCAAGGAGGCCGAGATCGCCAGCAGCACCGTGGGCATGATCACCGAGCCGGTGCAGGCCGAGCACATCCTGCGCACCGGCCAGGCCGACCTGATCCTGCTGGCCCGCGAGCTGTTGCGCGAGCCCTACTGGCCGCTCAACGCCGCCGACGAACTGGGCGGCCAGCAGGTGCCCTGGCCGCCGCAGTACCTGCGCGCGGCCCAGCGCGGCACGCCGGCGCGCAAGCCCCTGGGCGAAGCCTGAGGCCGTGGCGCGCCGCCCATCGGGCGGCGCGCCGGGGCTTGCCGCAACGAAATGTGAAATGGGTCGCATGCAGGCCTTTTGCTGCTATGCTCCGCTGCGACGCGTCAGGACGACGCATTCCCCACGGGTAGACGCATGGACGCACACACCTCACCCTCTGCCGTGCCGGAGTCGGAGATCGCCCTGCTGGCGAACATCCTGGCCCTGGCGACGCGCAACATGTCCGCCCTCAGCACCCTGATCGGCCAGCTGTCCCTGGAGCTGGGCCGCAGCACCGACCCGCACCTGCAGCAGGTCGGCCAGCGCGCCCTGAACGACATCACCCGGCTGGCCGGCGACCTGGAGACCCAGTGGGAGCTGATCGGCAGCCTGGCGCGCTTCTGCCCGCTGCTCAAGCGCAGCCAGCTCAAGCCCGAACCGCTGCTGACGGAAATCCACATCACCGAGCTGCCCACCGCCGAATGAGCCTTTGACCGGGATCAGGCCCCGGCCGCCGGGGCGGGACTAGCCTGTCCGGACCATTCCCCGAAAGGAGCCCGGCCATGAAAGCCCTGGTCTACCGCGGTGTCGGCGACATCGCCCTGGAAGAGCGTCCCGACCCCACCCTGCAGGCCCCCGGCGATGCGGTGGTGCGCCTGGTCCGCACCACCCTGTGCGGCACCGACCTGCACATCATCAAGGGCGACGTGCCGGCCTGCAAACCCGGGCGCATCCTCGGCCACGAGGGCGTGGGGGTGGTCGAGCAGGTCGGCTCGGCGGTCAGCCAGTTCAAGCCCGGCGACCGCGTGCTCATCTCCTGCATCAGCGCCTGCGGCAAGTGCGACTTCTGCCGCAGGGGCATGACCTCGCACTGCCGCACCGGCGGCTGGATCCTCGGCCACCTGATCGACGGCACCCAGGCCGAGAAGGTGCGCATCCCCCATGCCGACACCAGCCTCTACCACCTGCCCGCCGGGGTTGACGAGGAGGCCATGGTGATGCTCAGCGACATCCTCCCCACCGGCTTCGAGTGCGGCGTGCTCAACGGCCGCGTGCAGCCCGGCGGCAACGTCGCCATCGTCGGCGCCGGCCCGGTGGGCCTGGCCGCGCTGCTCACCGCGCAGTTCTACTCGCCGGCGCGGATCATCATGATCGACCTGGACGACAACCGCCTGGAAGTGGCCAGGGGCTTCGGCGCCACCGACTGCTTCAATGCCGGCGACCCGCAGTTGCTGGAGAAAGTCCGCGCGCTGACCGACGGCCTGGGCGTGGACAGCGCGGTGGAGGCGGTGGGCGTGCCCAGCACCTTCAGCCTGTGCGAGGAACTGATCGCCCCCGGCGGCGACATCGCCGTGCTCGGCGTGCACGGGGTGCCGGTGCAACTGCACCTGGAGCGCCTGTGGTCGCACAACATCACCCTGCGCACCCGCCTGGTGGACGCGGTGACCACGCCGATGCTGCTCAAGAGCGTGCAGGCCGGCAAGCTGCAGCCCGAGCAGCTGATCACCCACCGCTTCGCCCTGGGCGATATCCTCGGGGCCTACGAGACCTTCGGCAAGGCGGCGCAGAACAAGGCGTTGAAGGTGATCATCGAGGTTTGATGGCGGGGGGGCTTTTCGTATTTTCGTAGGAGCGAGCTTGCTCGCGAAGGGTGTTTACCGGTGGCTGTTGTGTATCGGGGGGGACTCCTTTCCCTCTCCCCAACCCTCTCCCTGAAGGGAGAGGGGGCTGTCCGTGCCAGTGGGAATGGGCGGTGCTCGCCGGCGAGCATCGATGTTGCGCTTCAAAGGCTCCCTCTCCCTTCAGGGAGAGGGCGGGGGGAGAGGGCTGGTGGGCATAGCACCAACAGCCCCAGGCCAACCTCACCACCCCAACTGCTTATGCAACCCCAGGGCGTCGTAATAGTCCCCCTGGTACACGATCTTGCCGTCCTTGACCTTCACATAGCTCACGCCGTCGAACGACAGCGGCTTGTTGGTCGCCGGGGTCTGGGCGTCCCAGGCGCCGGTGTTGGTGCCGCTGAAGGTCCACTGGAAGGCGATGCCGTCCTTGCTGACGATGGGCGTGCCGTTCATCTTCCACTTCAGGTCCGGCACGGCGCCGACGAAGACCTTGATGACGTTGTCGCGCGCGGCCTCGCGGCCCTTCTGCGGGGTGCCGACGGTGACGTCGAAGTACTCCGCGTCCTTGGCCAGGTAGCCGGCGGCCTTCTCGGCATCGTGGGCGTTCCACGCGGCCATGTAGGCGTCGACTATCTGTTTAGGGCTCTCCGCGGCCTGGGCCAGGCCGGCGAGGGTGAACAGCGACAGCAGGTAGAACGCTCTGACGAGGTGACGCATGCTTGCCTCCGTTGCGGGCGCGCCCGCGGGGTTGTGGGCCGGGTGGCCCGAGGCGCTGGGCCCCCGCGAACGCGAGGGCCCAGCGACTTGCCTCAGTGCTTGAACATCACATGGCGGACGGCGGTGTAGTCCTCCAGCCCGTACATGGACATGTCCTTGCCGTAGCCGGAATGCTTCACGCCGCCGTGGGGCATTTCGCTGACCAGCATGAAGTGAGTGTTGACCCAGGTGCAGCCGTACTGCAGGCGGGCCGCCAGGCGGTGGGCGCGGCCGACGTCGCGGGTCCACACCGAGCTTGCCAGGCCGTAGTCGGAGTCGTTGGCCCAGGCCAGGGCCTGCGCCTCGTCGTCGAACTCGGTGACCGAGACCACCGGGCCGAATATCTCGCGGCGCACCACTTCGTCGTCCTGGCGGGCGCCGGCCAGCACGGTCGGCTCGAAGAAGAAGCCGGGGCGGTCGGCGCGCTTGCCGCCGGTGACCACCTGGATGTGCGGCACCTGGCGGGCGCGCTCGACGAAGCCTTCGACGCGCTGCAGGTGTTGCTCGGTGATCAGCGGGCCGAGCTCGGTGTCCGGGTCGTCCTGCTCGCCGTAGCGGATGCTGCCGACGGCTTCGCCCAGCTTCTGCACGAACCTGGCGTACACGCCCTTCTGCGCGTAGATGCGGCAGGCGGCGGTGCAGTCCTGCCCGGCGTTGTAGAAGCCGAAGGTGCGGATGCCTTCCACGGCGGCGTCGATGTCGGCGTCGTCGAAGATGATCACCGGGGCCTTGCCGCCCAGTTCCATGTGCATGCGCTTAACGGTATCGGCGGTGCCGGCGATGATGCGGCTGCCGGTGGCCACCGAGCCGGTCAGCGAGACCATGCGCACCTTCGGGTGGGTGGTCAGCGGCTCGCCGACGCTCGGGCCGCGGCCGAAGACCATGTTGACCACGCCAGCGGGGAAGATTTCGGCGATCAGCTCGGCCAGGCGCAGGGCGGTCAGCGGCGTCTGCTCGGAGGGCTTGAGCACCACGGTGTTGCCGGCGGCCAGGGCCGGGCCCAGCTTCCAGGCGGCCATCATCAGCGGGTAGTTCCAGGGCGCGATGGAGGCCACCACGCCCACCGGGTCGCGGCGGATCATCGAGGTGTGGCCGGGCAGGTACTCGCCCGCAGCGGAGCCTTGCAGCACGCGGCTGGCGCCGGCGAAGAAGCGGAACACGTCGGCGATGGCCGGCAGTTCGTCGTTCAGCGCCGCGCTGTAGGGCTTGCCGCAGTTGCTGGATTCCAGGCGGGCCAGCTCCTCGGCGTTGGCGTCGATGGCGTCGGCCAGTTTCAGCAGCAGCAGCGAGCGGTCCTTCGGTGCGGTCTGCGACCAGCTGTCGAAGGCGGCGTCGGCGGCTTCCACCGCGGCGTTGACCTGGGCCGGCGAGGCCTCGGCGATCTCCACCAGGGGGGTGCCCAGGGACGGGTTGAGTACGGCGAGCTTCTCGCCTTCGCCAGCGACCAGTTGGCCGTTGATCAGCAGTTTGGTTTGCATTGGTAGGTCCTCTTGGTCAGGAGCTTGCAGGTATTCGTTGGGGTTTCTTTTATGGGGCCGCCGTTTACGGCAGTCCTGAGGGGTTCTGTTATGTCGGAGCGGGGGCTTTCCCCTCTCCCTAGCCCTCTCCCTGAAGGGAGAGGGGACGCTCGTGCCGTGCTGCCTTCCGTGTTTTCCGGCGAGCGCGGTGATATCCACACTTGCCGGACGGGCTCCCTCTCCCTTCGGAGCGGGGTGCGCAGTCAGGGCGGGGGGAGAGGGTCGCATGGCACCTGACTGTCACTTCCCACTCCCCGCCACGCCTTCGCCACCCTTGGTCAGGTAGTAGGCGCCGAGGATCGGCAGCATGGTCACCAGCATCACCAGCATGGCCACCACGTTGGTCACCGGGACGTCGCGCGGGCGCGTCAGCTGGTTGAGCAGCCAGATCGGCAGGGTGCGCTCGTGGCCGGCGGTGAAGGTGGTGACGATGATCTCGTCGAAGGACAGCGCGAAGGCCAGCATGCCGCCGGCCAGCAGGGCCGAGCCGAGGTTCGGCAGGATCACATGGCGGAAGGTCTGCCAGCCGTCGGCGCCCAGGTCCATCGAGGCTTCGATGAGGCTGTGGGAGGTGCGGCGGAAGCGCGCGATCACGTTGTTGTAGACGATCACCACGCAGAAGGTCGCGTGGCCGATGACGATGGTCAGGAAGCCCGGCTCGATGCCGAGGGTCTTGAACGCCGACAGCAGCGCGATGCCGGTGATGATGCCGGGCAGGGCGATGGGCAGGATCAGCATCAGCGAGATGCCTTCCTTGCCGAAGAAGTCGCGGCGGTACAGCGCGGCCGCGGCCAGGGTGCCCAGGAGCATGGCGATCAGGGTGGCGACGCAGGCGATCTTCAGCGACAGGGTGATCGACTCCAGCACGTCCTGGCGGGCGAAGGCGACGCTGAACCAGTGCAGGGTGAAGCCCTGCGGCGGGAAGCTGAACGCGGCGTCCTCGGTGTTGAAGGCGTACAGGAAGATGATCAGGATCGGGAAGTGCAGGAACACCAGCCCGCCCCAGGCGGCCGCTTTCAGGCCCCAGGAAGCTTTGTCAGAGTGCATCGAAGGCCCCCAGGCGTTTGACGATGGACAGGTACAGGGCGATCAGCACGATGGGCACCAGGGTGAAGGCGGCGGCCATCGGCATGTTGCCGATCGCGCCCTGCTGGGCGTAGACCATGCTGCCGATGAAGTAGCCCGGCGGACCCACCAGCTGCGGCACGATGAAGTCGCCGAGGGTCAGGCTGAAGGTGAAGATCGAGCCGGCGGCAATGCCCGGGATCGACAGCGGCAGGATCACCTGGAAGAAGGTCTGCCGCGGGTGCGCGCCGAGGTCGGCCGAGGCCTGCAGCAGCGACGGCGGCAGGCGTTCCAGGGAGGCCTGGATCGGCAGGATCATGAACGGCAGCCAGATGTAGACGAACACCAGGAAGCGCCCCAGGTGCGAGGTGGACAGGGTGTTGCCGCCCACGCCGGGAACGTCCATCAGCAGGTCCAGCAGCCATTGCAGGCCGAGGTGGTGCACGAACCACATCGCCACGCCGCCCTTGGCCAGCAGCAGGGTCCAGGCATAGGCCTTGACGATGTAGCTGGCCCACATCGGCATCATCACCGCGATGTAGAAGAACGCCTTGGTCTTGCCGCTGGTGTAGCGCGCCATGTAGTAGGCGATGGGGAAGGCCACCACGCCGCTGGCAATGGACACGGCCACCGCCATCAGCACTGTGCGCTGGATGATGTCGAAGTTGGCCGGGGTGAACAGGGCGGCGAAGTTGGCCCAGGTCAGGTCCGGCGTCACCGTCATGGTGAAGTCGTCGAAGGTGTAGAAGCCCTGCCACATCAGGGTCAGCAGCGAACCCAGGTAGATCGCGCCGAACCACAGCAGCGGCGGCACCAGCAGCAGCGAGAGGTACAGCGTCGGCTTGCGGTACAGCAGGTTGGACAGGCGCCGTAGTGGGCCGTTGCCGGCCGTAGGCGCCGGCGCGTTCATCGTCAGTTCCATCTCAGGCGCCCTCGTTCAGCGCCACCATGGCCTCGCGCGCCCAGCGCGCGGTCACGCGCTGCCCCGGCTGGTGGGCGACGGCGGCGGCGTCCCACTGGCTGTTGGCCTGGCTCAGGCAGAGGTTCTGGCCGTTGTCCAGGCGGATCTCGTAGCGGGTGGCGGCGCCCTGGTACTGGATGTCGTGCAGCAGGCCGCTGATCTCCAGGTCGCAGGCCGCGCGCTCGCCGCTGGCGAAGCGGATGTGCTCCGGGCGGATGGAGAACGGCTGGGCGTTGCCGGTGAGCTGTTGGGCGAGGTCGCCGCGCAGCACGTTGGAGGTGCCGACGAACTCGGCGACGAAGGGCGTGGCCGGCTTCATGTACAGGTTGCGCGGGGTGTCCACCTGCTCGATGCGGCCCTTGTTGAACACCGCCACGCGGTCGGACATGGACAGCGCTTCGCCCTGGTCGTGGGTGACGAAAATGAAGGTGATGCCCAGCTGGCGCTGCAGCTTCTTCAGCTCGCTCTGCATCTGCTCGCGCAGCTTCAGGTCCAGCGCGCCCAGGGGCTCGTCCAGCAGCAGCACGCGCGGGCGGTTCACCAGGGCCCGGGCCAGGGCCACGCGCTGGCGCTGGCCGCCGGACAGCTGCACCGGCTTGCGGCCGCCGTAGCCGCCCAGGGCGACCATGCCCAGGGCCTCTTCGGCGCGCTTGAGGCGCTCGGCCTTGGCCACGCCCTTCACCTTCAGGCCGTAGGCGACGTTCTCCAGCACGTTCATGTGCGGGAACAGCGCGTAGTCCTGGAACACCGTGTTGACGTCGCGCTGGTACGGCGGCAGGCCGGCGGCCTCCTCGCCGTGGATGCGGATGGAGCCTGCGCTGGGCTGCTCGAAGCCGGCGATCAGGCGCAGGCAGGTGGTCTTGCCCGAACCCGAGGGGCCGAGCATGGAGAAGAACTCGCCGTCCTTGATGTCGATGGACACCCGGTCGACGGCTTTCACCTCGCCGAACTGGCGGGAGACCTGGGTGAATTGAACAGCGGGGGTGGTCATGGGGCACGCTCCAGGGGCAGGAAATCGGCGTGCGAAGGCCCTGCCCGGAAAAATCGGGTGGATCAGAAACGGATGGTGGGCTGGACGCCCCCTCTCCCTTCAGGGAGAGGGGAGCCGGTCAGGCGCGAGGCGAAGCCTCGTGCTCAACGACCGCCCATGATCGCGATGTAGTCCTGGGTCCAGCGGCTGTACGGCACGAACTTGCCGCCCTCGGCCTGCGGGGTCTTCCAGAAGGCGATCTTCTCGAACTGGTCGAAGCCATTGGTGGCGCAGCCTTCGCCGCCGAGCAGCTCGCTGGCCTTGCAGCCTTCCGGCGCGGCCGGCACCGAGCCGAACCAGGCGGCCACGTCGCCCTGCACCTTGGGCTCCAGCGACCAGTTCATCCACTTGTAGGCGCAGTTCGGGTGCGCGGCCTCGGCGTGCAGCATGGTGGTGTCGGCCCAGCCGGTGACGCCCTCTTTCGGGAACACGGTGGCGATCGGCTGCTTCTCGCCCTTCAGCGCGTTGGCCTGGTACGGCCAGGAACTGGAGGCGGCGACGCCTTCGTTCTTGAAGTCGCTCATCTGCACGGTCGCATCGTGCCAGTAGCGGTGGATCAGCGAATGCTGCTTGCGCAGCAGGTCGAGCACGGCGGCGTACTGCGCCTCGGTCAGCTGGTACGGGTCCTGGATGCCCAGTTCCGGCTTGGTGCTCTTCAGGTACAGCGCGGCGTCGGCGATGTAGATGGGGCCGTCGTAGGCCTGCACGCGGCCCTTGTTCGGCTTGCCGTCGGGCAGGTTCTGCGCCTCGAACACCACGCTCCAGCTGTCCGGCGCCTTGGGGAAGACCTTGGTGTTGTACATCAGCAGGTTCGGGCCCCACTGGTACGGGCTGCCGTAGGTCTTGCCGGCGACGGTGTACCAGGGCGCGTCCTTCAGGCGCGCGTCGATGTTCTTCCAGTTGGGGATCAGCTCGGGGTTGATCGGCTGCACGCGCTTGCCGTAGATCAGGCGCAGGGAAGCGTCGCCGGAGGCGGTGACCAGGTCGTAGCCGCCCTTGGCCATCAGGCTGACCATCTCGTCGGAGGTGGCGGCGGTCTTCACGTTGACCTGGCAGCCGGTGTCCTTCTCGAACTGGGTGACCCAGTCGTAGGCCTTGTCGGATTGGCCGCGTTCGATGTAGCCGGGCCAGGCGATGATGTCCAGGCGGCCCTCACCGGCGCCGACCGCCTTGATGGCATCGGCGGCCTGTACGCCGGCGCTGGCCAGCAGGGCGGTGGTGATGGCGCTGAGCAGTGCGGTCTTGCGCATGCGATGTCTCCCTCGTTTGTTGTCTCTATTGGTGGGGCAGTGTCAATCGAGCAACGGCCCTCGCGCGGCGTACCGCCGGGGCGCTTCTTATGTACCGGCGGGCGGGCCCGCCGGGTGGTTCAGTCCAGGCGGTCGCCGTGGCGGGCCATGATGTGGCGCACCACGCTGTAGTCCTGCAGCGAGTCGCTGGACAGGTCCTTGCCGTAGCCCGAGCGCTTGAGGCCGCCGTGGGGCATCTCGCTGGCGAGCATGAAATGGGTGTTGATCCAGGTGCAGCCGTACTGCAGGCGGTTGGCGATCTGGAAGGCCTTGTCCAGGTTCTGCGTCCACACCGAGGAGGCCAGGCCGTACTCGGAGTCGTTGGCCCAGTCCACCGCCTGCTCCAGTTGCTCGAAGCGGGTCACGGTGACCACCGGGCCGAACACCTCGCGCTGGACGATCTCGTCCTGCTGCCGGCAGCCGGCCAGCAGCGTGGGCTGGTAGTAGAAACCGGGGCCGGAATGCACGGCGGCGCCGGTCACCCGCTCGATGTGCGGCTGGCCCAGGGCGCGTTCGACGAAGCTGGCCACGCGGTCGCGCTGGCGGGCGCTGATCAGCGGGCCGATCTCGTTGTCCTGATCGCGCTTGCGGGCGAAACGGATGCTGCTGACGGCCTCGCCCAGCTCGGCCACCAGGCGGTCGTGGATGCCGGCCTGGGCGTAAATGCGGCAGGCGGCGGTGCAGTCCTGCCCGGCGTTGTAGTAGCCGTGGGTGCGTACGCCCTGGACGACCGCTTCGATATCGGCGTCGTTGCAGACTATGACCGGCGCCTTGCCGCCCAGCTCCAGGTGGGTGCGCTTCAAGGTGCGCGCGGCGGCCTGGAGGATCTTCTGCCCGGTGACGATGTCGCCGGTCAGCGACACCATGCGCACCCGCGGGTGGCCGACCAGGTGGCTGCCGACGTTCTCGCCGCCGCCGCAGACTATGTTGAGCACGCCGGGCGGGAGGATGTCCGCCAGCGCCGGGGCCAGCGCCAGGATCGACAGCGGGGTGTGCTCGGACGGCTTGAACACCAGGGTGTTGCCGGCGGCCAGGGCCGGGGCGATCTTCCACGCCGCCATCATCAGCGGGTAGTTCCAGGGCGCGATGGAGGCCACCACGCCCACCGGGTCGCGGCGCACCATGCTGGTGTGCCCGGGCACGTACTCGCCGGCCAGTTGGCCCTGCTGGCAGCGCACGGCGCCGGCGAAGAAGCGGAACACGTCGGCGGTGGCCGGGATGTCGTCCTGCCGCGCCAGGTGCAGCGGCTTGCCGCAGTTCAGGGCCTCCAGGCGGGCGAGGGCGTCGGCGCGCTTGTCGATGGCGTCGGCGATCGCCAGCAGGGCGGCGGAACGTTGCGCGGGGGTGGTCCGCGACCAGGCCGGGAAGGCGCGCTGGGCGGCGTCGATGGCCCGCTCGATCTGCTCGGGGGAGGCATCGGCGACGCTGACCAGGGTTTCGCCGCTGGCGGGGTTGAGGATGGCCTCGGCGAGGCCCTGGCCGGCCGCCAGCTGACCGTCGATCAGCAGCTCGGTGTACAGGGTCGGGGTGCTCGCAAGGGCGTTCATCTTCGCGGCTCTTTTCTTCTCGGTCTTGTTTTCGGGGGCCATTGGCGTGCTCCGGAGGGGCTGCCCGGAACCGGCCCTTTTGTATGAAGCGAGAGACTAGATTCCGGGCTTGAGGTCGACAAATTCTAAATACTGAAAGCAGCATTCGATTAAATCGAAAGCTGCTAGATCGATGGCCGCTTGGCGTTGGGTTGTTCGCGGGCCACGGTGAGGAACGGGTCCACCAGCGCTGGCCGCGCCGTGCCGCGGCGCCAGGCCAGGCCGACGTCCAGCGGCTCGCCCAGGTCCACCAGCGGGCGCGCCTCGATGATGTCGCCCTCCAGGGACCAGGGGCGGTAGGTCATGTCCGGCTGGATCGACAGGCCCAGGCCGGCGGCCACCAGGCTACGCACGGCCTCCACCGAGGCGGTGCGCAGCGTCACCTGCGGCGCCAGCCCGGCGCGCGACCAGATGCGCTGGGTGTGCAGGCCCATCTCGTCGGCGTTGAGCTGGATCAGCGGCTCGCCGGCGACGTCCGCCAGGCCGATGCTGTCACGCTCCAGCAGCGGGTGCTGGGCCGGCAGCCAGAGGCGGTGCGGCGAGTGGGTGAGCACCTCGGTCTGCAGGGCGTGGCGGTCCTCCAGGTTGGAGAGGATGAGCACGCCCACGTCGATCTCGCCGCTCACCAGCAGGTGCTCTATATAAGGCCGCTCGTCCTCCACCACGCGGGTCTGCACGTTGGGGTAGGCGCGCTGGAAGCGGGTGATCAGGTCGGCCAGGTAGTAGCCGGCCACCAGGCTGGTCACGCCTATGGTCAGGCTGCCGGCCACCTTGTCGGTGCTCTGCTGCAGGCTGCGCTTGGCGTTCTCCACCGTGGCCAGGATCAGGTGCGCCTGGCGCAGGAACTGGTGGCCCTGGTGGGTGAGCGTCATGCCCTTGGCGTGGCGCTCGAACAGGCGCACGCCGATCTCCTCCTCCAGTTGCTGGATGGCCAGCGTCAGGGTGGACTGGGAAATGAACACCGCCTGGGCGGCGGCGGAGATCGAGCCGGTCTCGGCGACGGCGATGAAATGGCGGATCTGGCGCAGGGTCATCATGGTGGCGGGCCATGGCTTTGTGCTTTATCGAAAATCCATAGGAACATTCTTTTAAATCGAATGGAAGGCGCAAGCACAGGATGCTCTTCGTAGGATGGGTTGAGCCCCGGCGAAACCCATGCGGCCATGGCGATGGGGTTCTCCTGCAGTTGTAGGAGCGGGCCCTGCCCGCGAATCGCGCGCAGGGCGCGCTCCTACAGATGGGGCAGCGGTGGTGGCGTAGGAGCGGACTCCGTCCGCGATTCGCACACAGGACGCCGGCTCAGCAATATCCCGAAGCACTCTGCACCTGCGTGCCCCCGTGGGCGGGCGCTAGAGTCGAAGTTTCCCCCCAACCGACCCAGGAGACCGCCATGAACACCCGTGGCCTGCTCGACCAACTGCTCAAATCCGGCCAGGAACTCCTGCAGAACAAGGGGCTCGCCCAGGCCGGCGGCCAGCCGCAGGCCGGGCAGGGCGCCGGCAAGGGCGGCCTGGACATCGGCAGCCTGCTCTCCGGCGCCGGTGGCGGCGCCCTGGCCGCCGGCGCGCTGGGCCTGCTGCTGGGCAGCAAGAAGGCGCGCAAGATGGGCGGCAAGGTAGTCACCTACGGCGGCCTGGCCGCCCTCGGGGTGATCGCCTACAAGGCCTACGGCAACTGGCAGCGCCAGCAGGCCAGTGCGCCGCGCGGCGAGCCGCAGACCGTCGACCGCCTGCCGCCGGTGGAGGCCGAAGCCCACAGCCACGCCATCCTCCGCGCCCTGGTGGCGGCGGCCAAGGCCGACGGCCACATCGACGCCCGCGAGCGCCAGCTGATCGACGGCGAGATCGCCAAGCTCACCGGCGACCTGGAGCTGCAGGGCTGGCTCGACCGCGAACTGGCCAAGCCGCTGGACCCGCAGGAAGTGGCGCGCGCCGCCAAGAGCGAGGAAATGGCCGCCGAGATGTACCTGGCCAGCCTGCTGATGGTGGACGAGGAAAACTACATGGAGCGCGCCTACCTCGACGAACTGGCCCGCCAGCTGAGCCTCGACCCCGGCCTCAAGGCCGAGCTGGAAACCCAGGCGCAGAAGGCCCTGCAGGCCCTGCCGGCCTGATTCTCAGCGCGCCCCTGAATAGTCCCGGACGGCATTGGCGGAATCCGCCACCGGGACTATCGTTGCCTGACCGCAACCACGCCGAGGGCGCTGCCATGAACACCACGGATCTGCTGGAACAACTGCTGCGGGCCGGCCAGGGCGCGCAGGCGCAACAAGGCGGCGCAGGCGGCCTGGGCGGCCTCGGAGGGCTGCTCGGCGGCCTGCTCGGCGGCGCCACCGGTGGTGGCGCATCGGCCGGTGGCCTGGGCGGCCTCGGCGGTGTGCTGGGCAGCATGCTCGGTGGCGGCGCCCCGGCCAGCCAGGGGCGCTCCAGTGGCGGCGGGGTCAACTACGCCATGCTCGCCTCCCTGGGCATGATGGCCTTCCAGGCCTACCAGAACTGGCAGCAGCAACAGGCCGCCGCCGCGCCGCAACAGGCACCGACCACCGTCGACCAGCTTTCCGGCGACGAAGCCGAAGCCCACAGCCACGCCATCCTCATCGCCCTGATCGCCGCGGCCAAGGCCGACGGCCGCATCGACGACAAGGAGAAGCAGGCGATCTACGCGGAAATCTCCCGCCACGCCGGCGAGCCGGAACTGCAGGCCTGGCTCGACAACGAGGTGCGCAAACCCCTCGAAGCCACCGACGTGGCCCGGGCCGCCCAGGGCGACCCCGGCAAGGCCGCGGAAATGTACCTGGCCAGCGTGATGCTGGTGGACGACCAGCAGGAAAGCGAACGCAACTACCTGGACGAACTGGCCTACCAGCTCCAGCTCGACCCGGAACTGCAGGCCCACCTGGAGCAGCAGGCCAAGAGCGGCGGTGAAGTAGCCTGAAACAACTTGGCACGGCTTGAGGGCGTACATGTAGGAGCATTCGCACATTCAGGCTGTCGAAGGGACGCAAGCAATCCGGACGAACGCATCCGCGCGTTGCGTTCGTCCTTCAACCGGCAAGGAGGCGTCATGCCCTGTACCCGTTTCACCCTCTCCACCGCGCTGCTGCTCAGCGCCACCGCCACCCTGGCCAACGCCGCCAAGCTCGAGGACGTAGCGCCTTATCCCAAGGCCGAGGACGGCTTCGTGCGGCAGGTCATCCACCTGCCCAAGCAGGCGCAGGAAGAAAACTTCAAGGTCGAGGTCCTGGCCGGCAAGACCCTGACCGTCGACTGCAACCGCCAGCGCCTGGGCGGCAGCCTGGAAGAAAAGACCCTGGAAGGCTGGGGCTACCCCTACTACCGCCTGGACAAGGTCAGCGGCCCGGCCAGCACCCTGATGGCCTGCCCGCAAGGCAAGAGCAGGAAAGACTTCGTACCGGTGGTCGGCGACGGCTTCCTGCTGCGCTACAACAGCAAGCTGCCGATCGTGATCTACGCGCCCAAGGACGTCGAAGTCCGCTACCGCATCTGGTCCGCCTCGGACAAGGTCGAACACGCCCGCGCGGAATAACCCCCTCGACCAAGCCCATGCATCCTGTAGGAGCGGGCCCTGCCCGCGATTCGCGCGCAGGGCGCGCTCCTACAGGGGGAATGGCGTGGGTGGGGCAGCGTAGGAGCGGATCTTATCCGCGATCCGCGTCGAAACCTCCGGCGATCGGGGACAAGGTCCGCTCCTACGGGGAAGGAATACCGTGTTTCCCGGCGACCTGTAGGAGCGGACTCCGTCCGCGATCCCGCCGGCAAGGCCGGTGCTCGGCCGAGCACGGCGATGGGTATCGCTTCGCTCCACCCATCCTACGAAGAGCGCCGTGGCTCGGCCTGCAAGACAGCTCGCCTGGTCTCTCTTAACGCCAGCGGCAGGGTTGCCGCACAATACGCGGCCCACAGCAGGCCAACAGGGAGCGTTCTGTGCAAAGAATCCTGATCATCGGCTCCGGTGGCAGCGGCAAGAGCACCTTGTCCGCAGCTCTCGGCCAACGCCTGGCTCTACCGGTCATCCACATGGACGCGCTGTACTGGCAGCCCGGCTGGGTGGAACCGGCAAAGCCTGACTGGCAGGTGCGCGTGGAGGCGCTCTGCCTGGGCGAGCGCTGGGTGATGGACGGCAACTACTCCGGCACCCTGGCGCAGCGCCTGGCCGCCTGCGACACCGTGATCTTCCTCGACCTGCCACCGCTGCTCTGCCTGTGGCGCGCCCTGCGTCGCGGCTTCCGCTATCGCGGCCAGGTCCGCCCCGACATGGCCGAAGGCTGCCCCGAGCAACTGCCCGACCCGGCGTTCCTGAGCTGGATATGGAACTACCCGAAGCGCAGCCGCCCCAAGGTGATGGCGTTGCTGGACGCGCACCGGCAGGGGAGGCGCATCGTCCATCTGCGCTCGCGGCGCGAGGTCATTCAGTTTCTCCGGGAGTTGGACTGGAATCCGTCTGCGACAGCGAAACACAACCTCTGAGTGCAGAGACCTGAATCGCCAGTACCGCACTGGTAGGAGCGAGCTTGCTCGCGAAGGGGGCTCGCCGGCGACTCTGGTGTTTTCAGTTGAATCCGTCCCCTCTCCCCAGCCCTCTCCCTGAAGGGAGAGGGGGCTTGTCCGTGCCGGCGGAAAGGTCAGTTTCAGCCGGATAACACCGAAATTACCGGCTAACTCCAGAGTTCCCGTTTCTGCCCAATGGTCCCCTCTCCCTTCAGGGAGAGGGTTAGGGAGAGGGCGCTCTCATGCCTGGCACCGGCATGACCGGGATACTCCCTTCGCGAGCAAGCTCGCTCCTACAAAAGCACCCCGCAGCCCAGGCCACGGAGTGCCGACCTCAGTCCAAGCGCATCGCCCGCGCCAATTCCGGCAACGGCACCCAAACCTGCCCCTGCCAATCCAACACGCTCAACTGCTGTTGCTCCCAACGCAGTAATCGCCGCTGCGGCACCTCGCCCTGCGCCGGCTCAGCCGCATCACGCAGGCTCGGCACCACCGAATTGCTGATCCACTGGCGAATGCCGCGGTTCTCCGGATGGTGGAAAAGAATCAGCACGGCATACACCGCGGATTCGCTCAGCAACTCCACCTCTTCGGCCAAGCCGTTGTCATTGCGCAGCATGGCGCGACGCAACTGATCCGGATCGAGATTGCGCGCCAGGCGATCCTGCAGAAAGGCATTCATCAACTTGCTCAGGTCGCGCACGACGAACCAGGGCTGGCCTTCGATCAGCAGGGCACGGAGGCGACGTTTGTGGCGGTAGAAGTGGGTGGGGATGAACTGGGACTGGACAGAAGTCGTGGAAATAGACATGGATGTTGCGTCCTTTCAGATACGCTCCATGCTGACGGGCATGTATTCCGTCGTGAGGGTGTGTTCAGCACCGAGATTTGAAAATAGTGAATAGGGACTGGTTGGTTAACTGAATAGCAAGCGATTCTACGGATTGAAATTATCTTGTCTTTACTAGGTTATTAGGTATGAGAGAGCAAATAAAAAAATCTATTTCCTCAAAGTGGCTGAGTCTTGATGCTTGGTCGGAGACTTATGTAGGGGCTAGGTGGTTGCTAGTTAATGAGTTGCCGGATTTTCAATATAAGGCTGAGGTTCATCATGGGGCTCTTGCCCAAATGGTTTTGTTAGCTGCGCATAGTTTGGTTGAAATAATGTTTTTCAGCTGTGTGGACGAGATCTTGAGTAAGGCTCAAGAGAGGAAATCGATGTTAGACCCAAAATACAGGGGGGCAAGTTTCACGGCGGCATTTAAGAACTGGCCCGTAGTATTGGTAGGTTCGCCTTTCGATCTAACGGTAGAACCATACAAGTCAGCGTTGTTGTTAGCACGAAGACGTAATGCAACGGTGCATAAAGAGTCGGCGCTTGCAACCGTCGAGATGGCGAGGTCGGCAGTGTATTCGGCGGTTGAGGTGTCGAAGATGATTGAAGGGAATCTTCTTGGCGGAAATGAATTTAAATACTGTAAGGTTATTGAAAAATACCCTTTGAAAGCCGAGCGATGGTTTAGTGACGTGAGCTTATTGAGCGAAGGGAAAGGGTGAATTGAAAAATCCTAGTCGTTTCTCTATTGTTCATTGCTACTTAAATCTCTATAGATTCCAGTTTTCCTTCCATTAGGACCCCTTGCTCCCTCTCGCACAGCCCCAGCAGAAAATCCCACACCAACCGCAACCTCACCGACCGGTGCAACTCCCGCCGCGTACACATCCAGTACTCCCGCTCGATGAACTCCCCCGGCAGCACCGGCACCAGCAGCGGGTCGTGCAGGCCCATGAACTGGGGCAGGATGGCCAGGCCGACGCCGGCTTGCGCGGCCTGCTGCTGGGCCACCACGCTGGTGCTGCGGAACACCACCTGGGGGTGGCGGCAGAAGCTGTGGTGGAACATCAGTTCCTGGCTGAACAGCAGGTCGTCCACGTAGCCGATCCACTGGTGCTTGCACAGGTCGTCGCGGTCGCGCAGCGGTGGGGCCTTTTCCAGGTAGGCGGGGCTGGCGAACAGGCTCAGGCGGTAGCGCGTCAGGCGGCGGCTGATCACCAGGTCGGCGTTGGGCCTTTCCAGGGTGATGGCGATGTCGGCCTCGCGGTTGGTGATGCTGACGAAGCGCGGCACCGACACCAGTTCCAGCTCAAGGCCCGGATACTGGCGCATCAGCTCGCCCAGGCGCGGGGCGAGGAACATGGTGCCCAGGCCCTCGGTCACGCCCAGGCGCACCTGGCCCAGGGGGCTGATGCTCTGGCTCATTTCCTCCTGGGCGAGGAGGGCGGTGTTCTCCATGGCCTCGGCGTGCCTGAGCAGCGCCAGGCCGGCCGGCGTCAGCTGGTAGCCGCCGGTGTGCTGGGCGAACAGCTGGGTGCCCAGGTCGCGCTCGATGTTCTCGATGTGCCGCGCCACGGTGGCATGGGTGGTGTTCAGCTTGCGCGCCGTGGCCAGCAGGCGGCCGCTGCGGTGCAGTTCGAGGAAGTAGCGCAGGTCGTTCCAGTCGAACATGGCGGGCTCCGTTGTTAGAAAACGATCAGCAGCTGACTCGAAATGTTCGTTTTTTTATCGCGAATGAGCGGCTAGCCTCAAGCGACGCATCGATAAGAACAACAAGAGGTCAGCCCATGCCCCAGGCACTGGACTCGTTCGACTACCTGATCGTCGGTGCCGGCCCCGCCGGCTGCCTGCTGGCCAACCGGCTGTCCGCCGACCCGGCCAACCGCGTGCTGCTGATCGAGGCCGGCGGCCCGGACAACTACCCCTGGATCCACATCCCCGTCGGCTACCTCTACTGCATCGGCAACCCGCGCACCGACTGGTGCTTCGACACCGAAGCGGTCCCCGGCCTCAACGGCCGCGCCATCAAGTACCCCCGTGGCCGCGTGCTCGGCGGCTGCTCCTCGATCAACGGCATGATCTACATGCGCGGCCAGGCCCGCGACTACGACGGCTGGGCCGCCGAGGGCAACCCCGGCTGGGGCTGGGACGACCTGCTGCCGCTGTTCCTCGGCATGGAGGACCACTTCGCCGGCGACAGCGCCATCCACCATGGCGGCGGCGAATGGCGGGTGGAGCAGCAGCGGCTGTCCTGGGAAATCCTCGATGCCTTCCGCGAGGCCGCCGCGCAGACCGGCATCGCTTCGGTGGACGACTTCAACGGCGGCGACAACGAAGGCTGCGGCTACTTCCAGGTGAACCAGCGCGGCGGCGTGCGCTGGAATGCCTCCAAGGCCTTCCTGCGCCCGGTCGAACAGCGCCCGAACCTGATGGTGCTGACCCACGTCGAGGCGCAGCAGCTGATCCTCGAAGACGGCCGCGCCCGCGGCCTGGTGGTGGACTGGCAGGGCGCCCGCCGCGAACTGCGGGCGCGCCGCGAGGTGATCCTGTGCGCCGGCGCCATCGGCTCGCCGGCCCTGCTGCAGCGCTCAGGCATCGGCCCGCGGCCCCTGCTGGAGCAACTGGGCATCGGCGTGCGCCACGAGCTGCCCGGCGTCGGCGAGAACCTCCAGGACCACCTGCAGCTGCGGCTGAT
Organism: Pseudomonas sp. JH-2; assembly: GCF_036231725.1. Classification (NCBI taxonomy): domain Bacteria; kingdom Pseudomonadati; phylum Pseudomonadota; class Gammaproteobacteria; order Pseudomonadales; family Pseudomonadaceae; genus Pseudomonas; species Pseudomonas sp. JH-2. Next base: position 148,780 of record NZ_JAZAQP010000004.1, read on the forward strand.
CTACCGCATCCAGGGCACCCGCACGCTGAACCGCATCGCCGCCACGCCCTGGGGCAAGGTCGGCATGGGCCTGGAATACCTGTTCAAGCGCAGCGGCCCGCTGTCCATGGCACCGAGCCAGCTGGGCGCCTTCGCCAAATCCGATCCCGGCCAGGCCTCGGCCAACCTCGAATACCACGTGCAGCCGCTGTCCCTGGAGCGTTTCGGCGAGCCGTTGCACGCCTTCCCGGCCTTCACCGCCTCGGTGTGCGACCTGCGCCCGCAGAGCCGCGGCAGCGTGCGCATCCGCAGCAGCGATGCGCGCGCCAAGCCGCTGATCCAGCCCAACTACCTGAGCCACCCGGAAGACCTGCGGGTGGCCGCCGACGCCATCCGCCTGACCCGCCGCATCGCCGCCGCGCCGGCCCTGGCGCGCTTCCGCCCGGAGGAATACAAGCCCGGCCCGGACTTCCAGACCGAGGAAGACCTGCAGCGCGCCGCGGCGGACATCGGCACCACCATCTTCCACCCGGCCGGCACCTGCCGCATGGGCTCGGGGCCGAACGCGGTGGTCGACAGCCAGCTGCGCGTGCACGGCATCCCCGGCCTGCGCATCGCCGACGCCTCGATCATGCCCGCGCTCACCTCCGGCAACAGCTGCTCGCCGGTGCTGGTGATCGCCGAGAAGGCGGCGCGGATGATTCTTGCCGAACCCTCGTGCAGCGCCGAGGTCATCCCTATCAGCGGGCGCGAGGAGAAGGCCCTGTCCTGACGGCCACCCCGGCGGGACGAACAGGTTCGACAGAAGACAGCGTCGCGCGGCCCCCGGGCCGTGGCGGTCGAGGCTGAAACAACAATAAGAGCCCCCACGAGGGGCAGGAGAGCCGTAATGACCGATCTAGCACAGCCCCAGTCGTTCGAGCGGGGGCGCTCCAGCGGCCGCGAAGAGCGCAAGGTGATCTTCGCCTCCTCGCTCGGTACCGTGTTCGAGTGGTACGACTTCTTCCTCTACGGATCGCTGGCGGCGGTCATCAGCAAGCAGTTCTTCGCCGGCGTCAACGACACCACCGCTTTCATCTTCGCCCTGCTGGCCTTCGCCGCCGGCTTCCTGGTGCGGCCCTTCGGCGCCCTGGTGTTCGGCCGCCTGGGCGACATGATCGGGCGCAAGTACACCTTCCTCGTCACCATCCTGCTGATGGGCCTGTCGACCTTCTGCGTCGGCCTGCTGCCGTCCTACGCCAGCATCGGCGTGGCCGCGCCCATCATCCTCATCGCCCTGCGCCTGCTGCAGGGCCTGGCCCTGGGCGGCGAGTACGGCGGCGCGGCCATCTACGTCGCCGAGCACGCCCCGGCCAACAAGCGCGGCGCCTACACCAGCTGGATCCAGTGCACCGCCACCGCCGGCCTGCTGCTGTCGCTGCTGGTGATCTGGGGCTGCCGCCAGTTCACCGGCGAGGCTTTCGAAAGCTGGGGCTGGCGCCTGCCGTTCCTGCTGTCCATCGTGCTGCTGGGCATCTCCACCTGGATCCGCCTGTCGATGCAGGAGTCGCCGGCGTTCCTGAAGATGAAGGCCGAAGGCAAGGTCAGCAAGGCGCCGCTGAAGGAGTCCTTCACCAACTGGAGCAACCTGAAGATCGTGCTGATCGCCCTGTTCAGCATCAACGCCGGCCAGGCGGTGACCTTCTATGCCGCGCAGTTCTACGTAATGTTCTTCCTCACCCAGGTGCTCAAGGTCGACCCGGCGCTGTCCAACGTGCTGCTGATCATCTCCCTGGTGATAGGCGCGCCGCTGTTCGTGCTGGCCGGCTGGGTGTCCGACAAGGTCGGGCGCAAGCCGGTGCTGGTGGTCGGCCTGCTGCTGGCCACGCTGTGCTACTTCCCGCTGTTCAAGGCCCTGACCCACTACGCCAACCCGCAGATCGACCAGGCCACGCGCCAGGCCCCGGTGGTGGTGATGGCCGACCCGGCCACCTGCACCTTCCAGTTCGACCCGGTGGGCAAGGCCAAATTCGACAGCCCCTGCGACAAGGCCAAGACCCTGCTGGTGAAGGGCGGCGTGCCCTACAGCACCCAGGCCGCGCCGGCCGGCAGCGAGCTGGTGGTGAGCGTGGGCGAGAAGCGCATCGAGGGCTTCGACTCCGCCGCCCTGGGCGCCGCGGTGAAGGAGGCCGGCTACCCGACCCAGGCCGACGCCTCGCTGGTGAACCGGCCGATGGTGATCGCCATCATCGTGGCGCTGATCTTCATCGCCACCTGCTGCTACGGCCCGCTGGCGGCGCTGATGGTCGAGCTGTTCCCGACGCGCATCCGCTACACCTCGCTGTCGCTGCCGTACCACATCGGCAACGGCTGGTTCGGCGGCCTGTTGCCGACCATCTCCTTCGCCCTGGTGGTGTACACCGGCAACATCTTCTACGGCCTCTGGTACCCCGTGCTGGTCACCGGCGTGAGCCTGGTGTGCTCGCTGCTGTTCCTGCGCGAGACGCGGCATAACGACATTCATGCCGATTGAGCGTGCGGCAAGACCAAGACGGCCCGCCTCGTGCGGGCCGTTTCATTTGCCGGGCCGTGACCAGTTTGGAGGGTTTTCTGAAAAAGGCTCTTTCCTGCAGGAATCAGGAAAAAAGAGGAATGCCTGTAGGAATCAAGCTGCATACATCCTAAAGAGCAAAAACTAAAAAGCTCCCTGCTATCCATGGCCAGCAGGGAGCGAAACATGCGACGTCCATCATCCAGCAGGAACGCAATGGTCCTGCCCATCCTCGGCGATTACCCGCAACGAGCGGCAGGCGCGCGATGAAGCTCCTGCTATTGCACCAGAACTTCCCCGGCCAGTTCCGCTACCTGGCCCATGCCCTGGCAGGCCGGGAGGGTTGCGAGGTCCGCGCACTCGGGCTGGACAGCGCCCCAGGGTTGCCTGGCGTGAAGTTGTCCCGCTACCGGCCCAGGCGTGCCCCTGCCACGCAGGCCCATGGCTATCTCCACACATTGGAGAACGCGGTCCTGCACGGGCAGCAGGTGGCTCGCATCCTTCTGCAGCAGCGTCGCCGGGGCTATCGGCCCGATGTGATCCTCGGCCATCCCGGATGGGGTGAAACGCTCTTTCTCAAGGACGTATTTCCTGACGCACCGCTGATCCACTTCTGCGAGTACTACTACCAGACCCAGGGCGCCGACGCGGGTTTCGACCCCGAGTTTCCCATGACGCTGGACGACTCGGCGCGGCTGCGGTTGCGCAACACCCTGCACCTGCTCAATCTCGAACAGTGCGACTGGGGCGTCACCCCCACGTATTGGCAGCATTCCCTGCACCCCGAGGTCTATCGCGGCAAGATCCGCGTCGCCCACGAGGGCATCCCCGTCAACGAGTTGGGTCCCGACCCCCTGGCCTGCCTGCCGCTACCTTGTGGCGGTGTGCTGCGTGCCGGGCAGCCTGTGGTGACTTACGTGGCGCGCAACCTGGAGCCCTACCGGGGGTTCCACAGCTTCATGCGCGCATTGCCGTCGATCCTGTCCGGCAATCGACAGGTCCAGGTGGTCATAGTCGGGGGCGATGGCTGCAGCTATGGCAGGTTGCCCGGGGACGCGCCGAACTGGCGTAGCAAGCTGCTGGGGGAGCTTTCCCTGGACCTCGAACGCGTGCACTTTCTCGGCAAGGTGCCCTATGCAACCTACAGGCGCGTTCTCCAGGTTTCCGCCGTTCACGTCTATCTCACTTATCCCTTCGTTCTTTCCTGGTCGCTGCTGGAGGCCATGGCCAGCGGCTGCCTGGTCGTCGGCTCGGATACCGCTCCGGTTCGCGAGGTGATCGAGGACGGGCGCAACGGCCACCTCGTCGACTTCTTTTCCCCGTCCTCGATTGCCAGCCGCGTACTGGATGCCGTCGAACGGCCGGCTGCCCATTGGCAACTGCGCCAGCAGGCCAGGGCCACGGCACAAGGCTACAGCGTCGGCAATGGGCTTAAGGCATACGGCCAACTGCTGGCCGATGCCCTCGGTGAGGCGGCAGGCATTCGTTGAAGCGCGCTCTAAGGGCACGCGCAAGCACAAGGAAATTCGATGTCCCAGGAAAACACCGACGCAGCAACCGGGGAAACCATGGAGCTGGACAGTGGGCTGGCCTGCCTGGTGATGCTGGCGCGCTTTCACCAGGTGGCGGTTTCTCCCGAGCAACTGGCCCACGAACTCCGGCCGCCGGGCGCGGCCTTCGGCATTGCGGAAATCCTCCTGGCCGCGCGTCGATTGGGCCTGAAGGCGCGCTCGGTACGCAGCTCCGTCGAGCGCCTGGCACGCACGCCGTTCCCCGCTATCGCTCGTTCCCACGACGGCGATTTCTTCCTCATCGCCAGGAGCGACCAGGACAAGGTACTGGTCCAGGCTCCGAAGGCTGCGGGCCCCGAGGTGCTCGCCCTGGAGGCGCTGGCCGAGCGCTGGAGCGGAGAGCTGATCCTGGTCCGCTCCCAGGCATCGGAGGCGGCCGGCCTGTCGCGCTTCGACTTCACCTGGTTCATCCCCGCCATCGTCAAGTATCGAAAGCCGCTGGGCGAGGTGCTGGTCGCGTCTTTCGTGCTGCAGATATTCGCCTTGCTGACGCCCCTGTTCTTCCAGGTCGTGATGGACAAGGTGCTGGTGCACCGGGGGTTGTCGACACTGGACGTACTGGCCGTGGGCCTGCTTGGCATCATGCTCTTCGAGAGCCTGCTCAGTGGCCTGCGCAGCTATGTCTTCGCGCATACCGCAAGCCGCATCGACGTGGAACTCGGTGCCCGTCTGTTCCGCCACCTGGTCACCCTGCCGCTGGCCTACTTCCAGGCTCGCCGCGTCGGTGACTCCGTGGCACGGGTGCGGGAACTGGAGAACATCCGCAGCTTCCTCACCGGCAATGCCATCACCCTGCTGCTCGACGTGCTCTTCTCGGTGGTGTTCATCGCCGTGATGTTCTTCTACAGCGGCTGGCTGACCCTGGTGGTGGTGCTGTCGCTGCCCTTGTATTTCCTGCTGTCGCTGTTCGTTACGCCACTGCTGCGCGCCCGGGTGCAGGAAAGCTTCAACCGCGGGGCCGAGAACCAGGCCTTCCTGGTGGAAACCATCAACGGCATCGATACCCTCAAGTCGATGGCCGTCGAACCGCAGACCACCCGCAAGTGGGACAACCAGTTGGCGGCCTACGTGGCCGCCGGTTTCAAGACGCAGAACCTGTCCATGCTGGCCAACGAGGGCGTTTCGCTCATCGGCAAGCTGGTCACGGTCGCCACGCTCTGGCTGGGGGCGCGCCTGGTCATCGAAGGGCAGCTCACGGTAGGCCAGTTGATCGCCTTCAACATGCTTGCCGGCCGGGTATCGCAGCCGATCATGCGCCTGGCTCAGTTGTGGACGAACTTCCAGCAGACCGGCGTATCGGTCCAGCGCCTGGGGGACATCCTCAACACCCGGACGGAGCTGTCGCAAGCCTCGCGCAGCAGCCTGCCCGCGCTGAAAGGACGCCTGGAGTTCGACCAGGTGCACTTCCGCTATCGCCCGGACGGTTCGGAAGTGCTCCGCGGCATCAACCTGAGCGTCGCCGCGGGAGAGGTGGTCGGCATCGTCGGTCGTTCCGGTTCTGGCAAGAGTACCCTGACACGCCTGCTGCAACGGCTATATGTGCCGGAACGCGGGCGGGTGCTGGTCGACGGCATGGACCTGGCCCTGGTGGACGTTTCCTCGCTGCGTCGGCAGATCGGCGTGGTGCTGCAGGACAACCTGCTGTTCAACCGCAGCATTCGCGAGAACATCGCGCTGACCGACCCTGGTGCGCCGATGGAGGCCGTGATCCAGGCGGCTCGCCTGGCTGGGGCCCATGAATTCATCCTCGAATTGCCCGAAGGTTACGACACGCTGGTTGGCGAGCATGGTTCGTCGCTGTCCGGTGGCCAGCGGCAGCGCATCGCCATCGCTCGCGCACTGATCGGCAAACCGCGCATCCTGATCTTCGACGAGGCCACCAGCGCCCTGGACTACGAGTCCGAGCGCGTGGTCCAGCAGAACATGAGGGCCATCTGCAAGGGACGCACTGTGATCATCATCGCGCACCGCCTGAGTGCGGTGCGCGAGGCCAACCGGATCGTGGTGATGGACCGTGGCCAGATCGTCGAACAGGGCAGCCATGCCGAACTGCTCGCCCACCAGGCCGGGCACTATTCGCGCCTGTTCCGCCTGCAGCAGGGTGGTGTGCCATGAGCGCCCGCCGCGATCTGCTGCGACGCTACCGCAGCGCCTGGCGCCGGGCCTGGCGCAACCGCCAGTCGATGGATCCGCCGCAGCGGCTGCCCCATGAGGTGCAGTTCCTCCCCGCGGCCCTGGCCTTGCAGGAGCAGCCGGTCAGCCCGTTGGTGCGTTATATCAAGTGGTCGATCATGGCCTTCGCCGCCCTCGCCGTTCTTTGGGCCTGCCTCGGCGAAATAGACGTGGTCGCCACCGCCCGCGGCAAGATCGTCCCCAGCGGCAAGACCAAGGTCATCCAGCCCAGCGAAGTGGCGGTGGTCAAGGCCATACACGTCCACGACGGGCAGCAGGTGAAGGCGGGCGACCTGCTGTTGGAACTGGACCCGAGCCAGACCGAGGCCGACGTGGAGCGTTTGAAGGCCGACCTGCTCGCCGCCAAGGTGGACAGCGCCCGTGCCGGCGCCATGCTCGACGCTATCCGTGATGGCGTCGAACCCGCTTCCCTGAAGGAGCGCCTGCCACAGGCCAGCGAAGAACAGCTGCAAAGCGCCCAGCGCTGGCTACTGGGGCAATACCTGGAATTGCGCAGCAACATCGAGCAGACCCAGGCATCGATCGAGCAACGCCGCGCAGAAATCCAGGCGGCCCAAGCCACTGTCAATTCCTTGCACATCACCCTACCCATCGCCGAACAACTGGCGGCGGACTACAAGCGCCTGATGGAGCGCCGCTTCGTCGCCAAGCACGCCTGGCTGGAAAAGGAACAAGCCCGTCTCGAACAGACCCGCGAACTGTCGGTACAGCAGGCCCGACTGCTGGAACTGCGCGCCTCCCTGCGCGAAGCCGAGCAACGCCGAGAAGGCGTGATCGCACAGACCCGTCGGGCCATGCTCGACCTGCAACAGCAATCCGAACAGAAGGCCGCCGCCCTCGCCCAGGAACTGCGCAAGGCAGAGCAACGCGACCAACTGACCCGCCTGACCGCCCCCGTGGATGGCACCGTCCAGCAACTGGCCATCCACACCCGCGGCGGGGTGGTCACTGCGGCCCAGCCGCTGATGGCCATCGTCCCCAGGGACCAGCCGGTGGAAGTGGAAGCCATGTTGGAAAACAAGGACATCGGTTTCGTCTGGCCGGGGCAGGAAGTGGAAATCAAGGTCGAGACCTTCACCTTCACCAAGTACGGCGTGGTGCCGGGCGAAGTCATCAGCATCTCCGACGATGCCATCGAAGATGAAAAGCGCGGCTTGTTTTACAGCATGCGAATTCGCTTGAAGCAGAACCATATCCGAGTGGGAAGCCGGAACATTCCATTGACACCGGGGATGGCGGTGAGTGCGGAGGTGAAGACGGATAAGAGAAAGGTTATCGAGTATTTCCTGAGTCCGCTTAAACAGTATGTGAGTGAGAGTTTGGGGGAGAGGTAATAACAAATTATGAGGCTGATTTATAGACGGACGTTGGAGTTTTTAAAAAAGTTTTATATGGCGGAGGGGCAAGGACGATGAGTGTGCTAATTGGGTTTTTTCGTCAAGTGAGGGATTTATTTCGCGGTGATGAGTTTCTTGTCGGAAGTAGGGTTGGGATTGTTTTGTTGGTGTTTTTTTCTGTTTTCTACTTTGTTGATACTTTGACCGATAGAAAAATTGAAGGGGAGGTGAATAGCTTTTCTGGTGTTTTGTATTATGTCAGCCCAGGGTCTACGGTGGGTAGTACCGTGGTTTTTAGGAGTGATGGATATCGAAAATTATATGCGGATCCTAGATATGTAAGTGCTGTTGGGCTGAAGAACTACAAAGGGAGGGAGTTGGTTTTTAATTCCATTGGTAGGACATTGTATTCCTGTACGTATAAGGGGCGAGAGGTTTGTGGTTCGAAGTGCTCTGGTTTGACTGACTGTCAAAATAGGAAGGCTTCAGCTTTGGGAACGGTCTGGATGCTGTCTGTTTTGACGATTTTTACAGTTTCTTCGTTTTTAATTTTTAAAATAAGAAGTAGAGAGTGCAGTGGTGCCTAAATTTTTCTCTGCTGCAGGCTTGGTCGGCAGAGTGTTAATTAGGTTTGCGTCAAAAGAATAGTGCGCAGTCGTCGTTGACCTTTTCAAAGATTTCAGCATAGAAAATTATCGGAGCCTACATGAGACATGTGTAGTGAGATGATTCTATTGGGCTTATGTGGCTTGGGTAAGAGATTTTTTGCTTCAGGGTTTTTTCTTGGGTTTTTGGGGGATATATGTGGATTAGAGCTTTTTGGGGGTATTTAAGGCGTTTTGGCCTTAATTCTTTTCTTGTTGCTGGATGTGTGTTGTTGCTTCTTTCTTTTTTGTTTTTTTGGATTTGGCTTTTTGAAGAGGATAAAAAATTCAATTCCTCGACGAGTTTTCGAAAAGAAGTCGGTAGATTGATTTATGTAGAGCCTGGTAGGGGAAGTTTGGATAAATTGCTGATTTTGAAAGATGACGATGGGGGTTATAAGAAATTGTATGCTTATTCGGTATATGTTGATGCGCTGTCTTTAAGGTCTGGTCCATATAAAGGAGAGGAGTTTGATTTTGTTCTTGATGAGGATCGAATAGTTAGCTGTAGTCGCAATGGAGAGTTTTTGTGCAAGCCTAAATGTCTATATGTAAATGAGTGTCGAGAGCGACTTTTGAAGTTATATGGTGATGGATGGGTTCCATCGGCTTTTGCTTTTTTGTTCTCGATGATGCTTTTGGGGACTCATGTTTTATACGAAAGAAGAAAGCATTAATACTAATACGGGCTTGCGTCTGACAGAAATGGTTTGGACTGAATAGGAATGGCTAAGAAGTTTTGAAAGTGAAGGTTTTTTAGTTTTCAGTTTGGAAAGGTAGTGTGAGAATTATGGGGGGTTATTTCTAGATATCCTTTAATTTTTTAACTGGTATTTATTCTGGGGATAATTTGTGAGAAGGACTGTTCAAGGAGCGTCATTTTTTCTGCATGTGGGGCTCGGTGCTGCTATGAGGGGTTAAGAAATAGTGATTTTTATATTTTTCTGAGCTGCCTTCAGGGGGTGTGGGATGGCTATGTTATCTAGGGTTGGTCTTGAGGTTGTAAAGTTATTTCAGGGAAATGAATTTCTTGTGGGGGCTAGAGTTTTCTTGATTTTCTCTTTTGTGTTTTTCTTGTTCGAAATTCATGAGGTCTTCCAGTCTATAGATATTTCTGGAGAGTTCAGGGAAGAGGTGGGGGTTCTCTATTATGTTGATCGTGGTGGTGTGGCTGGAAAAATTTTTGTTGTAGCTAAGAATGGAGGTTATAGAAGTTACTTTGCATCAAAAGCATATGTAGATTTGTCTGGATTTGATTTTGATTTATATAGGGGGAAGGAAATGCATTTTCGCTTGGACCGTGGACGGATTGTCAGTTGCTTTCATTCAGGCAAGGAGGTGTGTAGGCCTAAATGTAATAGTGTGATGGAGTGTAGATTGCGTGCCGGATATACCGGTTTTGGAAGGTTTTTCTCCATTCTTTTTATCGGTCTAGCTGCGCTTGCTTATGTATTCTATAGAATTGGGTTTGGGAGGAAGTTAGATGTCTAATATTTCGTCTGTGTCGAGCTTGGCGGGAGGGCTTGCTAAGCATTTGGCTAATCAGTTTTCAGGGGCTGGTGGTTCGGCTAACTCAGCAAAAGATGCTCATCTCGTGATTAAGGATTATAAGAAGTCTGGAGAGCTTGATAAAATTTCAGCCGTTTCGGCTGGTGCGTCAGCAGCCTCGGCCGCGTTATCGTTTTCTCCTTTAGCGAAGTCGGCTGTTGCGGCGTCGGCATTATCAAGTGCTTTGTCTGTTTATAATGATGTAAAGCGTGATGGGGTGGCTTCCGATCGGTCCCTGGTTTCCGCCTTGGGGTCTTTGGCTAGTGCTGCAGCACTTGTAGCCTCAGGACCTGCAGCCGCTGCTTTATTTGTTGCTGCTGCTATCGGGTTAGGAATTTATGCTCTTTCTCTTGATGGTGATGATCGCCAAGTGGCACAGGCGGTTTCGGATTTGTTTGACGCCATTGCGGGGCTACAGAAGAAGTATAGCAATGAGGTTTCACCAAATGATTGGGATAAAATGGTCTCCTCCCGACCTCTTTGGACTTGGGAGGATATTCAGAGGGGATATATAGATGGAGGAAAGTCCTGCCTTCCCATTCTGATTACAGAGTTGCAGAAGGATTTTAAAGACTCTGAGCAGAATGCCTCCCCCTTGATCCTTGACCTCGATGGGGATGGTGTTGAGACCATTGGTAAGGATGCTGGCATTCATTTCGACCATGATGGCAACGGCTTTGCCGAACTGAGCGGCTGGGTTGGCAAGGATGATGGCCTGCTGGTGCTCGATCGAAATGGCAATGGCGAGATCGACGACGGGAGTGAACTGTTCGGCAATAACACGGATCTCGCCGATGGCGGAAAGGCAACCAATGGTTTCCTGGCCCTCGCGGACCTAGACAGCAATGGAGATGGCTGGATCGACGCCAGTGACGAAGCCTTTTCTCAACTGAGAGTCTGGAAGGATAGCAACAGTAATGGAAAGGTGGATGAAGGAGAATTATTGACGCTGGAGGATGCGGGCGTTGGGAAACTGTCGACCGGGTTCTCCAATCAGAACAAGGTGGATGAACATGGCAACAAGATTCTCCAGCAGGGTGGCTATGTCGATCTGAATGGCAATACCCAGGCGATGGACGACGTCTGGTTCACTTTCGATAGTGCAAACACTCAAGATAAAAATAAGCTGGATCTGGGGGCGGACTTTTCAGGTTTACCCAATGTTGCCGGTTTCGGGAATGTCTCTGATTTGAATCAGGCTCTTTCCAGGGACTCCACTGGCAAGCTCAAGGAGTTGCTCGACAAATATGTTGCGGAAAAGGATTTTTCTAGAAAATCGGAGATTCTCGATTCTTTGATTTATATGTGGGCGGGTGTTCAGGATGTCGACCCCAATGATCGTGGTGTTACCAAGTATAAGTTGGACGATGCCCGAAAGTTAGCAGCGCTAGAGCGTTTTCTTGGCGAGCAGTATGTGAACAAATGGCAGAGTGGAGGGCTGGGACCCAATGCCGCTGGTCTGCTGGCGCAAGCATACTCGAAACTCAAGGACTATGTTTCCACTCAGTTATTGGCTCAATCAAGCTTCAAACATCTTTATGAGCGTGTGAGCTTGTCCTTTGACGAGGCTAGTGGCCAGTTCAAACTGGATGTTTCACTTCTGCTTGATGCGTTGAAAGCTGAATATCAGAAAAATGAAGGCGATGGACTTAGATTTGTCGGGGAGTTTGCGAAGAATCTCAAGGAGTTGAAAACAGGTTTCGGGTTCCAGATATTTGAGGAGATACGCAAGTCTGGAGGCTCGCTTGGTGGGATCTTAGGTGTTGCTCTTGCGGCTCTAGGGGCGAATCTGGTTGTAGGAGGCTCTAATAACGGGCTCCTGAGTGGAACTGATACCGACGACCTGCTATTAGGTGTACCTGATAATGAGAGCCTGAGCGGTGGGCAGGGAAATGACACGCTGGTTGGCGGTGCAGGTAACGATTACCTTCATGGAGGTAATGGAAGTGATGTTTACTACTTCGAGCGAGGCTGGGGACAGGATCGTATCCACAACTATGATGGAAGTAACGACAAGATCGATGCCATCGAGTTTGGATCGGACATATCGTTTGAGGAAATCCAACTCAGCCGCAGTGGCAGTGACCTGATCTTAAGTTTGAAGGGCGGTGATGATCGGATCACCCTGATCAATTACCTCTTCAATGACGGCAACAACCAGTATCGCTTGGAAGAGATTCGTTTCGCAGATGGCACTACTTGGGATATCGAGCAGGTCAAAGCGCTGCTGCTACTGGGCGGAGAGAATAATGACACCCTCACCGGTTACGCCAGCAATGACCGCTTGAGTGGTGGTGCGGGTAATGACCGGCTCGATGCGGGTGCCGGCAATGACTGGCTTGAGGGGGGCTCCGGCAACGACAGCCTTTATGGTGGCGTCGGTAATGACACTCTGGTCGGTGGAGTCGGCAATGATTACCTGACGGGTGGCCAAGGCAGCGATGTATATCGCTTCGAACGCGGCTGGGGCCAGGATCGCATTGATAACTACGATAGAGGTACCGGCAAGACCGATGCCATCGAGTTCGGTCCGGACATCTCCGCCGATGACATTTTTGTGGGGCGTTGGGGCTCCGACCTGATCCTGAGGCTGAAAGGCAGCGACGATCGAATCACCATCAGCAACTACCTCCATGACGATGGCAAGGGCGGCTACTGCCTGGAGGAAATCCGGTTTGCCGATGGCACCGTTTGGGACGTCGAGCGTGTCAAAGCGCTGCTGCTACTGGGTGGAGAAGGCAATGACACCCTTACCGGTTACGCCAGTGATGATCGCTTGAGTGGTGGCGCCGGCAATGATCGGCTCGATGCGGGTGCCGGCAATGACTGGCTTGAGGGTGGGGTCGGTAATGACAGCTTATACGGTGATGCCGGTAATGACACCCTGATTGGCGGAGCCGGCAACGACTATCTCCGCGGGGGCGAGGGCAGCGATGTGTACCGCTTCGAGCGGGGGTGGGGACAGGATCGGATTGATAACTACAACAACATCAGCACGGGCAAGACCGATGCCATTGAGTTTGGTTCGGACATCGCCGCCGAAGATATCCAGCTGAGCCGAAAGGGCAGCAACCTGATCCTGAGCCTGAAGGACAGTAATGATCAGATTACTGTTGATAATTTCTTCCAAAACGATGGGGGAAATTATTATCGTCTGGAGGAGGTTCGCTTCGCTGATGGAACAGTCTGGAGCATGTTTGATGTCATGAAGTTATTGCTGCAGGGTGGTGATACGAATGACAGCATCAGGGGATATTTCTGGGACGACCAACTGAGTGGCGGTGCAGGCAACGACACGCTCTACGGCGAAGCAGGCAACGATTGGATCGACGGTGGTAGGGGCAATGACAGGCTCTACGGTGGTAATGGTAACGACACCCTGATCGGTGGCGTTGGCCATGATTATCTCAGCGGTGGCCATGGCAGTGACATATACCGCTTCGAGCGTGGCTGGGGCCAGGACCTCATTGACAATCATGATTCCAGCACGAACAAAACCGACGCCATCGAATTCGGGGTCGACATTTCTAGCGACGATATCCAGCTCAGCCGAAAGGGCAATGATCTAATCCTCAGTCTGAAAGGCAGTGACGACCGGATCACGATCAGTAATTATTTATACAAAGAAGGCAGTAGTTATTATCGCCTGGAGGAGGTTCATTTCGTTGATGGCACGGTCTGGGACATCGAACGGATAAAAGCTCTGTTACTGCAGGGTGGAGCAGGCAACGACACCCTTACCGGTTACGCCAGTGATGACCGCTTGAGCGGTGGAGCCGGCAATGATCGGCTCGATGCAGGTGCCGGCAATGACTGGCTAGAGGGGGGGATCGGTAACGACAGCCTCTATGGCGGCATCGGCAATGACACTCTGATCGGTGGAGCCGGTAACGACTACCTCGTCGGTGGTGAAGGCAGCGATGTGTACCGCTTCGAGCGAGGGTGGGGACAGGATCGGATTGATAACTACAACAACATCAGCACGGGCAAGACCGATGCCATTGAGTTTGGTTCGGACATCGCCGCCGAAGATATCCAGCTGAGCCGAAAGGGCAGCAACCTGATCCTGAGCCTGAAGGACAGTAATGATCAGATTACTGTTGATAATTTCTTCCAAAACGATGGGGGAAATTATTATCGTCTGGAGGAGGTTCGCTTCGCTGATGGAACAGTCTGGAGCATGTTTGATGTCATGAAGTTATTGCTGCAGGGTGGTGATACGAATGACAGCATCAGGGGATATTTCTGGGACGACCAACTGAGTGGCGGTGCAGGCAACGACACGCTCTACGGCGAAGCAGGCAACGATTGGATCGACGGTGGTAGGGGCAATGACAGGCTCTACGGTGGTAATGGTAACGACACCCTGATCGGTGGCGTTGGCCATGATTATCTCAGCGGTGGCCATGGCAGTGACATATACCGCTTCGAGCGTGGCTGGGGCCAGGACCTCATTGACAATCATGATTCCAGCACGAACAAAACCGACGCCATCGAATTCGGGGTCGACATTTCTAGCGACGATATCCAGCTCAGCCGAAAGGGCAATGATCTGATCCTCAGTTTGAAAGGCAGTGATGACCGGATCACGATCAGTAATTATTTATACAAAGAAGGTAGTAGTTATTATCGCCTGGAGGAGGTTCGTTTCGTTGATGGCACGGTCTGGGACATTGAACGGATAAAAGCTCTGTTACTGCAGGGTGGAGCAGGCAACGATACCCTTACCGGTTACGCCAGTGATGACCGCTTGAGTGGTGGAGCCGGCAATGATCGGCTCGATGCAGGTGCCGGCAATGACTGGCTCGAGGGGGGGGCCGGTAATGACAGTCTGTACGGTGATGCCGGTGATGACACCCTGGTAGGTGGCGCCGGCAACGACTACCTCGTCGGTGGTGAAGGTAGTGATGTGTACCGCTTCGAACGGGGTTGGGGCCAGGACACGGTGTCCAATTACGACAGGGGCGCCGACAGGACCGATGCTCTTGAGTTCGGCTTGGACATTGCCGCCGATGACATTCTTGTGAGCCGTTTGGGCTCTGACTTGATCCTGAGCCTGAAGGGCAGTAACGACCGGATCACTCTCAGCAATTACCTCTCCAATGACGGCAATAGCCAGTATCGCCTGGAGGAGATTCGCTTCGCCGATGGCACCACCTGGGACATCGAGCGTATCAAGACTATGTTGCTACAAGGGGGCGAGGACAATGACATCCTTACCGGTTACGCCAGTGATGATCGCTTGAGTGGTGGCGCCGGCAATGATCGGCTCGATGCGGGGGCCGGCAATGACTGGCTTGAGGGTGGCATTGGTAACGACAGCCTCTATGGCGGCATCGGCAATGACACTCTGATCGGTGGCGCCGGCAACGACTACCTCGTCGGTGGTGAAGGTAGTGATGTGTACCGCTTCGAACGGGGTTGGGGCCAGGACACGGTGTCCAATTACGACAGGGGCGCCGACAGGACCGATGCTCTTGAGTTCGGCTTGGACATTGCCGCCGATGACATTCTTGTGAGCCGTTTGGGCTCTGACTTGATCCTGAGCCTGAAGGGCAGTAACGACCGGATCACTCTCAGCAATTACCTCTCCAATGACGGCAATAGCCAGTATCGCCTGGAGGAGATTCGCTTCGCCGATGGCACCACCTGGGACATCGAGCGTATCAAGACTATGTTGCTACAAGGGGGCGAGGACAATGACATCCTTACCGGTTACGCCAGTGATGATCGCTTGAGTGGTGGCGCCGGCAATGATCGGCTCGATGCGGGGGCCGGCAATGACTGGCTTGAGGGTGGCATTGGTAACGACAGCCTCTATGGCGGCATCGGCAATGACGCTCTGATCGGTGGCGCCGGCAACGACTACCTGACTGGCGGCCAAGGTAGCGATGTATACCGCTTCGAGCGGGGTTGGGGCCAGGACCGTATCGACAACTATGACACCAGCACGAACAAGACCGACGCCATCGAGTTCGGTGCGGACATTGGTGCCGATGATATCCAGCTGAGCCGCAGTGGCGATGACTTGATCCTGAGTCTGAAAGGCAGCGCCGACTGGATTACGGTCAGCAACTACTTCAACAAGGATGCAGCCGGTCATTATCGACTGGAGGAAATCCGTTTCGCCGACGGTGCGGTTTGGAATACTGATCAGGTCAAGTGGTTGGTCCAGCAGGCCACGGAGGGCGCGGACCGCCTGTATGGCTACGCCACGGCCGATACCCTGGGTGGTGGGGCCGGCAATGACACACTGTATGGCTATGGTGGTGACGACCATCTGGCTGGTGGGGCTGGCAATGATTACCTGAGTGGAGGCGCCGACAATGATCGCCTGTACGGCAATGAAGGCAATGACCAGCTCTACGGCGAGGCCGGCAACGATCACCTTTACGGTGAGGAGGGAAACGACATGCTCGATGGCGGAGCCGGTAATGACACTCTGGTGGGAGGAGCTGGTAATGACTACCTGACTGGCGGCCAAGGTAGCGATGTGTATCGCTTCGAGCGGGGTTGGGGCCAGGACCGTATCGACAACTATGACACCAGCACGAACAAGACCGACGCCATCGAGTTCGGTGCGGACATTGGTGCCGATGATATCCAGATGAGCCGCAGTGGCAATGACCTGATCCTGAGCCTGAAAGGTAGCGAGGATCGGATCACCCTTGGCAATTACTTCTACAGCAATGGCAACAGCAATTATCGCTTGGAGGAGATTCGTTTCTCCGACGGTACCATCTGGGGCATTGAACAGGTCAAATCGCTACTTCAAGGCGGATCGGCAAGCAGGAGCGAAAAGCCTCGCTCCTTGCCGAGCGAAACACCTGCGGTACAAGACGTCCCTCTGTCTTCACCGTCGCTGAGCGATGCCGTTGCCTCGCTGGAGGGCAAGACACAATACCTGATAGATAACATGGCCGCCTTCGGTGTACCGAATCCGGCAGAATCCGGTGCCGGACTCGATCAGCGGTACAGGCTCGAACTGGTGCTTGCTGCCGGCGGTTGATTGCTTCTCGTTGCGACAAGGCCTCTCGATGTGAATCGAGGGGCCATTCTTTTCAGGCCTTCAGAACAACTCCATCTGCCGATCGATCAGCCGCCCGAAGTCATCCCCGACGAAGGGCAGAATGGCGTCGGCCACCGGTTGCAGCTGGCGTGTCAGGTAGTGCTCGTAGTCGATGGGGGCGCTGCGGTTTTCCAGGGGCTCGGGGCCGGCCACGGTGATCAGGTAGCTGATCCAGCCGCCGTGCTGGTACTGCCGCGGGCGGCCCTGGCTCTGGTTGTAGTCGTCGGCGGCGCGGGCCGCGCGGACGTGGGGCGGGACGTTGCGTTCGTAGTCGTCCAGGCGCCGGCGCAGGCGCTTGCGGTAGACCAGCAGGTCGTCCAGCTCGCCGGCCAGGGTGCGGCGCACGTAGTCGCGCACGTAGTCCTGGTAGGGCTGGCGGCGGAAGATGCGTTCGTACAGCTCCTGCTGGAAGCGCTGGGCCAGCGGCGACCAGTCGGTGCGCACCGTCTCCAGGCCCTTGAAGACCATCTCCTCGCTGCCGTCGGCGCGGCGCACAAGGCCTGCGTAGCGTTTCTTGCTGCCTTCCTCGGCGCCGCGCACGGTGGGCATCAGGAAGCGCTGGTAGTGGGTTTCGTACTGCAGCTCCAGGGCGCTTTCCAGGCCGAATTCCTCGCGCAGGTGTTGCTTCCACCACTGGTTGACGTGCTGTACCAGGGCGCGGCCGATGCGCTCGGCGTCCGCTTCGGCGTGGGCGCCGCCGAGCCAGACGAAGGTGGAGTCGGTGTCGCCGTAGATCACCTGCTGGCCCTCGGCCTCGATCAGCTCGCGGGTGCGGCGCATGATCTGGTGCCCGCGCAGGGTGATGGAGGAGGCCAGGCGCGGATCGAAGAAGCGGCAGCCGCTGGAGCCGAGCACGCCGTAGAAGGCGTTCATGATGATCTTCAGCGCCTGGGACAGCGGCTTGTTGCCCTCGCGCTTGGCCGCCTCGCGGCCCTGCCACACGCGCTCGACGATGGCCGGCAGGCAGTGCCGGGTGCGCGAGAAGCGGGCGCCGCGGAAGCCTTCCACCGAGTGCTCGTCGTCCGGCTGGCCCAGGCCTTCCACCAGGCCCACCGGGTCGATCAGGAAGCTGCGGATGATCGACGGGTACAGGCTCTTGTAGTCCAGCACCAGCACCGATTCATACAGGCCCGGCCGCGAGTCCATGACGAAGCCGCCGGGGCTGGCTTCCGGCGGCTTGCCGCCCAGGTTGGGGGCGACGAAGCCCAGGCGGTGCATGGGCGGCAGGTACAGGTGGGTGAAGGCCGCCACCGAGCCGCCGCTGCGGTCGGCGGGCAGGCCGGTGACGCTGGCGCGTTCGAGCAGGAAGTGCAGCAGCTCGGTCCTGGCGAAGATGCGCGTGACCAGCTCGCAGTCCTTGAGGTTGTAGTGGGCCAGGGCCGGTTTGTCCTCGGCGAACTTGCGGTCGATCTCGGCCATGCGGTCGTAGGGGTTGTCGATCGCCTTGCCTTCGCCGAGCAGCGTCTGAGCCACGCTTTCCAGGCTGAAGGAGGGGAAGCTCCAGGTCGCCGAGCGCAGCGCCTCGATGCCGTCGATGATCAGCCGTCCGGCCGCCGCGGCGAAGTAGTGGTTGCTGCCGCTGCCGTGCTGGCGCCAGCCCATCTCGTCACCGCCGCGGCCCAGGCGCAGGGGGATCTTCAGGCGCTGGGCGTGGTCGCGCAGCACGCGCAGGTCGAACTGCACCAGGTTCCAGCCGATGATGGCGTCGGGGTCGTGCTCGGCCAGCCACTGGTTGAGGCTTTCCAGCAGTTCGCCGCGGCTGTCGCGGTAGGCCAGGTCGAAGTCCAGCCAGCTGGCGTCGCCGTTGGCCGGGCCGAGCATGTACACCTGGCGCTGGCCGCAGCCCTCCAGGGCGATGGAGTAGAGGTTGCCGTGGATGTCGGTCTCGATGTCCAGGGACACCAGCTTCAGCTGCGGCCGGTAGTCCGGCGCCGGCTTGAGCACGGCCTCGCACAGCACGCCGTCGGCGTCGGGCTCGCCGTCGAAGGTCACCGGCGCGGTGATGAAGCGCTCCATCAGGTAGCGCTCCGGCGGGCGGATGTCGGCTTCCAGCAACTCGATGCCGGCGCCGCGCAGGCGCTTGTCCAGGTCCATCAGCTGGCGGTGCTGGCGGCTGTACAGGCCAAGCACCGGGCGCTGCTCGAAATCGCGCAGCTGCAGCGGGCGCAGCTCCACGCCGGCCTCGCCCTGCAACAGGCGCTGCGCCGCCTCGCGCTGGGCGGCGGGCAGGAAGGCCACCGAGGTCTGCAGCGGCAGGCGCACCCGGCGCGGGCCGGCGTCGGTGGCCAGCCAGAACTCCACCTCGGTGCCGGCGGGCGTGTCGCGCCAATGCCGGGTGAGGACGAAGCCGTGTTGTGCTGCCACCGGGAACCCCTGGGAAGAATCTTTCAGGCGTTCATTCTACAGGTCCGGACCAAGCACCGTCGTAGGATGGGTTGAGCGAAGCGATACCCATCGCCATGGCCGCATGGGTTTCGCCGAGGCTCAACCCATCCTGCGAAGAGCCGCCCGGCGATTCTCTTTTGCACCGATCCTGTCCAGAATGGCGCCCCCTTTCGCCGCTTCCGCCCCGTCGCCATGAACGCCCAAGCCCTCGATGTCCTCCTGCAACACCTGCTGGCCGCGCTGGAAGCGCCGCCCGCCGAGGTCCGCCGCCTGTTCCACGGCCGCGGCCGGCGCTGGCCGGGGCTGGAGCACCTGACCGCCGACTGGCTGCAGGGCGTGCTGCTGGTGTCGCTGTTCCGCGAGCCGGAAGCCGCCGAACTGGCGGCGCTGGAGCGCCTGCTGCTGAGCCTCGGCGAGTCGCCGCAATGGCGCGCCAGCGGCGCCGAGGCCTTGCTGCTGCAGCACCGCTACCGTCCGGACAGCGCCATGCAGGCCCTGCTCGGCGAGGTGCCGGAGGAACGCGTGGTCAGCGAGAACGGCCTGCGCTACCTGCTGGACCTGGGGCGCAAGCAGAACAACGGGCTGTTCCTCGACATGCGCCTGGGCCGCCAGTGGGTGCAGGCCCGGGCCGCCGGGCAGCGGGTGCTCAACCTGTTCGCCTACACCTGCGGCTTCTCGGTGGCGGCCATCGCCGGCGGCGCCGAGCACGTGGTCAACCTGGACATGGCACGCGCCGCGCTCAGCCGCGGGCGCGACAACCACCGGCTGAACGGCCACGACCTGTCGCGGGTGGAGTTCCTCGGCCACGAGCTGTTCAAGTCCTGGGGCAAGGTGAAGAAGAGCGGCCCCTACGACCTGGTGATCATCGACCCGCCGTCGTTCCAGAAGGGCAGCTTCGCCCTCGGCAAGGACTACCCGCGCATCCTGCGTCGCCTGCCCGAGCTGCTGGCCCCCGGCGGCCGGGTGCTGGCCTGCGTCAACGATCCGTCCGTGACCCCGGCCTTCCTCATCGAGGGCATGGCGGCCGAGGCGCCGGAACTGGTCTTCGTCGAGCGGCTGGACAACCCGCCGGAGTTCGCCGACGTCGATGCGGACGCGGCGCTCAAGGCGCTGGTGTTCGCCCGTGCGGGCTGAGCCCCGCCCCCGGGCAACACCTGGCACACAATCTGCTCCGCATCGGCCATGGCACGGAAAACGCCGGTTTTCCGTCACCCCCTGGCCACGGAGCGAATCCCATGCGCTTTTCCTGCAACGGTTGCGGCAAATGCTGCCATGACCACCACGTACCCCTGACCCTCGACGAATCCCGCGACTGGGTGGCCGACGGCGGCAGCCTGATCGTCCTGCTGGAGGCGGTGCTGGACGATGGCGCCAGCCTGCCGGATGAGCAGCGCGAGCACGTGCTGCGGCGTTCGCTGCCGGTGCGCTGCGGCAGCACCCGGGCGCACCTGGCGATCACCTTTGCCGCCTTCAACCAGGGCGCCTGCCGCCACCTGGGCAGCGACATGCGCTGCGGCATCTACGAGCGGCGGCCGCTGGTGTGCCGCATCTACCCCATGGAGATCAACCCGCACATCCCCCTGCGCGCGGAGGCCAAGGACTGTCCGCCGCAGGTCTGGGAAGAGGGCCCCGAGCTGATCGTCGGCGGCCGCCTGGTGGACACCGAGCTGGCGGCGCTGATCGAGCGTTCGCGCCAGGCCGACCGCGAGGAGATCGCCGCCAAGGCGGCCATCTGCGAACGCCTGGGCATCAGCGTCTCGGCGCTCAAGGGCGACGGCTTCACCGCCTACCTGCCGCAGCGCAAGGCCTTCCTCGCGGCCCTGGACGCGGTGCGCGCGCAGGCGCCGGCCAGTTCCGCGGCGGACTGGCAGCTGCACGTCTCCACCGACGACCTGGCCCGCCAACTGGCGGAAACCGGGGCGATGATCGCCGCGCTGCTGGCCGACGACTGCGCCTTCATTCCCCTGCGCGCGGCCTGATGGGGGAGGGGCTGGCCGGGTATTAGTCGCTTCGGAATAATGACGCCGAAAATTAGCCGTTACGGATAATATATGCGGCGTTTTTCCGCTAGAACTGAAGAGAAGGCTGACTCCGATCAGCCTTCATCTGAAGGTTTGCCTGTCAGATAGCCGGCCACCACCAGGGGATTGCTGTGAAGAATTGGACGCTCCGCCGACGTATCCTGGCCAGCTTCGCGGTCGTGATCGCGATCATGTTGCTGATGGTGGTGGTTTCCTACATCACCCTGCTCACCGTCGAGCGCGATTCGCGCCGCGTCAGCTCCGACGCCATGCCGGGCACCTATGCCCTGACCACGGTGCGTTCGTCCTGGACCGACACCATGCTGCGCACCCAGGCGCTGGTCGGCCTGGGCGACGGCAAGCCGCTGGATGCCGCCGGCCGCCAGGGCTTCCGCGAGCTGCACGAGACCCTGCAGCAGCGCATCGCCGCCTATGAATCCACCGTGCACGAGTCGTCCGACCGTGAGCTGCTGAACCGCTACAAGCAGCAGGCGGTGGACTTCCACGGGCAGCTGGAGCAACTGCTGGACCTCTACGACAAGGATCACGAGGCCGCCCGCCGCGCCCTGCTGAATGAACTGCTGCCGGCCTGGGAGAAGGGCCGGCAGACGCTCAACGAGCTGATCTCGCTGAACAAGCAGATCGCCGATTCCGCTGCCATCGGCATCGTCCACCAGGTCGAGGTGGCCGAGGTCACCATGCTGGTCTCGCTGCTGCTGGCGATCTTCGCCGCCGGCGTCCTCGGCCTGCTGCTGATGCGCGCCATCACCGGCCCGGTGGAGCAGGTGGTGAAGACCCTCCAGACCATGAGCGGCGGCGACCTCACCGCGCGCCTGGCGCTGGCGCGCAACGACGAGTTCGGGGTGATCGAGAGCGGCTTCAACGGCATGGCCGAGGAACTCAAGGCCCTGGTGGCGCAGGCGCAGCGCTCGGCCATCCAGGTCACCACCTCGGTCACCGAGATCGCCGCCACCTCCAAGCAGCAGCAGGCCACCGCCACCGAGACCGCGGCCACCACCACCGAGATCGGCGCCACCTCGCGGGAGATCGCCGCCACCTCGCGGGACCTGGTGCGCACCATGACCGAGGTGTCCAGCGCCGCCGAGCAGACCTCCACCCTGGCCGGCTCCGGCCAGCTGGGCCTGGCCCGCATGGAAGAGACCATGCACCAGGTGATGGGCGCCGCCGAGCTGGTCAACGCCAAGCTTGCGATCCTCAACGAGCGCGCCGGCAACATCAACCAGGTGGTCACCACCATCGTCAAGGTCGCCGACCAGACCAACCTGCTGTCGCTCAACGCCGCCATCGAGGCGGAGAAGGCCGGCGAGTACGGCCGCGGCTTCGCCGTGGTGGCCACCGAGGTGCGCCGCCTGGCCGACCAGACCGCGGTGGCCACCTACGACATCGAGCAGATGGTCCGCGAGATCCAGTCGGCGGTGTCCGCCGGG
Organism: Pseudomonas sp. JH-2; assembly: GCF_036231725.1. Lineage (NCBI taxonomy): Bacteria > Pseudomonadati > Pseudomonadota > Gammaproteobacteria > Pseudomonadales > Pseudomonadaceae > Pseudomonas > Pseudomonas sp. JH-2. The sequence continues at coordinate 171,505 of NZ_JAZAQP010000004.1, forward strand.
GTGATGGGCATGGACAAGTTCTCCGAGGAAGTGCGCCGCGGCATCGCCGAGGTCGGCCAGGTCGGCGAGCAACTGTCGCAGATCATCCAGCAGGTACAGGCCCTGGCGCCGCGGGTGCAGATGGTCAACGAAGGCATGCAGGCGCAGGCCACCGGCGCCGAGCAGATCAACCAGGCCCTGGTGCAACTGGGCGAGGCAACCGGGCAGACCGTGGAGTCGCTGCGCCAGGCCGGTTTCGCCATCGACGAGCTGAACCTTGTGGCCAATGGACTGCGCAATGGCGTCTCCCGCTTCAAGGTCTGAGGCCGGCGGGCGGCTCTACCTGCAGTTCCGCCTGGGCGCCGACCGCTATGCGCTGGACGTGCGCGAGATCGTCGAGATCCTGCCGCTGCAGCGCTTCAAGCAGGTGCCCGAGGCGCCGGCCTGGGTGGCCGGGCTGTTCGTCCACCGCGGCGAGCTGTTGCCGGTGCTCGACCTCAGCCAGATCGCCTGCGGCCGCCCGGCGCCGCGGCACACCAGCACGCGCCTGGTGCTGGTCGACTACCGCTTCGCCGGCAGCGGCCCGCAGCGGCGCCTGGGGCTGATCCTGGAACAGGCCAGCCAGACCTTGCGCCGCGACCCGGCGGCCTTCCGCGACTACGGCCTGGAGCGCGGCGAGGCCCGCTACCTGGGGCCGGTGCTGGAAGACGCCGAGGGCCTGCTGCAACGCGTGCAGGTGGACGAACTGCTGCCCGAGCACGTGCGCGAGCGGCTCCTGGCCGAAGGTGAACGGCCATGAGCGACGCCCGTTTCAGCCAGTTGCTCAAGGCACGCATCGGCCTGGATGCGGAGTCGGTGGGCGATGCGGTCATCGCCCGCGCCGTGCGCCAGTGCGCCAACCGCACCAGCGGCGGCGACCTGGAGGCCTACTGGCAGCGCCTGCAGGGCTCCACCGAGGAACAGCAGGCGCTGATCGAGGCGGTGATAGTCCCGGAGACCTGGTTCTTCCGCTACCCCGAATCCTTCGCCGCCCTCGGCCGCCTGGCCCTGCGCCGGCAACTGGAACTGGCCGGCGCGCGGCCGCTGCGCCTGCTCAGCCTGCCCTGTTCCACCGGCGAGGAGCCGTACTCCATCGCCATGGCCCTGCTCGACGCCGGGCTGCCGGAGGCGGCCTTCCAGATCGACGCCCTGGACGTCAGCCCGGCCTCGCTGGAGCGCGCGGCCCATGGCATGTACGGGCGCAATTCGTTCCGCGGCAGCGAACTGGGTTTCCGCGACCGCTACTTCCACGCCGAGGGGCCCGACTACCGGCTCGACGAACGGGTGCGCCGCCGCGTGCGCCTGCGCCGCGGCAACCTGCTGGCGCCCGGCCTGCTGGCCGAGGAATCGCCCTACGACTTCCTGTTCTGCCGCAACCTGCTGATCTATTTCGACCGCGACACCCAGGAACGCGCCGTGCAGGTGCTGCTGCGCCTGGTGCGCGAGGACGGCGCGCTGTTCATCGGCCCGGCCGAGGCCAGCCTGATGTCGCGCACGGGGCTGCGCGCGCTGGGCGTGCCGCAATCCTTCGCCTTCCTGCGCATGGCTGCGGAGCCCGAAGCGCCGGCGCCCAGGCCGCGCAGCGCCCCGCGCCCGCCGCCGGTGGCCGTGTCGCCACGCCCATCGCCACGGCGAACGCCGCCACCCGCGCCGGCCAGGCCGGTGCCGGCCGCGGTGCCGAGCGGCGCCGAACAGGGCCTGGCGGAAATCGCCCAACTGGCCAACCAGGGCCAGGCGGCCCAGGCCCGCGCCGCCTGCGAGGCCTACCTCGCCCAGCACGGCCCGGCGGCCCAGGCCTATTACTGGCTGGGCCTGCTGGCCGACGCCGAAGGGCAGGGCGAACAGGCCCAGGGCTACTACCGCAAGGCGTTGTACCTGCAGCCCGACCACCAGGAGAGCCTGCTGCAACTGGCCGCCCTGCTGGCCGCACGTGGCGACCTGGAAGGTGCGCGGCGCCTGCAGGAGCGCGCCGCGCGAGGAGTGAAGCGCGATGCCTGAGCAGCGCTACCACCTGCACCCCGAGGCGGCCGGCCAGGCCGTGGACGACTGCTGGAACCGCATCGGCATCCGCGGCGACAAGTCCTGCCCGCGGCTGGCCGAGCACATCCACTGCCGCAACTGCCCGGTCCATGCCAGCGCCGCCGTGCGCCTGCTGGACCGCTACGCCCTGGGCTCGGAGAGCGAGCATGTCGCCAGCGTCGGCGAGGAGGCGCCGCCGGGCGATGCCTACCTGCTGTTCCGCATCGGCGAGGAGTGGCTGGCCCTGCGCACCCTGGCGCTGACGGAGGTGGCGCCGAACTGCCCGGTGCATTCGCTGCCGCACCAGCGCTCGCCGGTCTTGCTGGGCGTGGCCAACGTCCATGGCACCCTCGTCGCCTGCCTGTCGCTGGCCGAACTGCTCGGCCTGGCGCCCTCCGCCCCGCGCGAGGACGAGGGGCGCCGCCGGCCGCGCATGCTGGTGCTGGCCACCGACAGCGGGCCGGTGCTGACGCCGGTGGACGAGGTGGACGGCATCCACCCGCTGGCGCCGGGCCAGGCGCGCGCCGCCGCGGCGGCCGGCAGCCGTTTCACCCATGACGTGCTGAAGTGGCGCGAGCGCAGCGTGCGCCTGCTCGACCACCAGGCCCTGCTGGCCGCCGCCGCCCGGAGCCTGGCATGACCCCCGAGCAGATGAAGGACGCCTCGCTGCTGGAGCTCTTCCGCCTGGAGGCCGAAGCCCAGGCCCAGGCCCTCGGCCAGGGCCTGCTGGCGCTGGAGCGCGAGCCGCGCCAGGCCACCCAGCTGGAAGCCTGCATGCGCGCCGCGCATTCGCTCAAGGGCGCCGCGCGCATCGTCGGCCTGGACGAAGGCGTGCAAGTGGCCCACGTCATGGAGGAATGCCTGGTGGCCGCCCAGGACGGCCGCCTGCTGCTGGGGGCGGAGCATATAGATGCCTTGCTGGCCGGCACCGACATCCTGCTGCACATCGCCGACGTCCAGCCCGAGCGGGCCACCGCGGCGCGCGCGGCGGTGCCGGACCTGGTGCTGCGCCTGCAGGGCCTGCTGGGCGGGGAGCCGGCGCAAGCCAAGGCGCCGCCCGCTCCCGCCGAAGCCGCGCCGCCGGTGCCGCAGCCGCCCGAGGCCGCCGAGCCGCCGCCCGAACCGGCCGCAGTCGCGAACCCGCGCAGCCCGGGCGAGGAGGGCACGGGGCGGGTGCTGCGCGTCACCGCCGAGCGCCTGAACCAGTTGCTCGACCTGTCCAGCAAGGCCCTGGTCGATTCCCAGCGCCTGCAACCGCAGCTGGCCTCGATGCAGCGCCTGAAGCGCCTGCAGGCCACCGCCAGCCGCCTGCTCGACGGCGCCCGCGACGCCGCCGGCGCCACCCTCGACCCGCAGGCCCAGGCCTTCCTCGCCGATGCGCGGCGCCTGGTGGGCGAATGCCAGCAACTGCTGGGCGAACAGATGGCCGAGCTGGACGAATTCGCCTGGACCACCTCGCAGCGCGCCCAGACCCTCTACGACAGCGCCCTGGCTTGCCGCATGCGGCCCTTCGCCGACGTGCTCGGCGGCCAGGCGCGGATGGTCCGCGACCTCGGCCGCGAGCTGGGCAAGCCGGTGCGCCTGGAGGTGGACGGGGTGTCCACCCAGGTGGACCGCGAGGTCCTGGAAAAACTCGAGGCGCCGCTGACGCACCTGTTGCGCAACGCCGTCGACCACGGCATCGAGATGCCGGACGCGCGGCGCCGGGCCGGCAAGCCGGAGCAGGGGCTGATCCGCCTGCTGGCGCGGCACCATGCCGGCATGCTGGTGCTGGACCTGCGCGACGACGGCGCCGGCGTCGACCTGCAGCGCCTGCGCGAAGGCATCGTGCGCCGCGGCCTGTCCACCGCGGACACCGCCGCGCGGATGTCCGAGGAAGAGCTGCTGGCCTTCCTCTTCCTGCCCGGCTTCAGCCTGCGCGAGCAGGTCACCGAGGTCTCCGGCCGCGGCGTCGGCCTGGACGCCGTGCAGCACATGGTGCGCCAGCTGCGCGGCGGCATCCGCATGGAGCAGGTGCAGGGCCAGGGCAGCCATTTCCACATCGAGGTGCCGCTGACCCTCTCGGTGGTGCGCAGCCTGGTGGTGGAGATCGGCGGCGAGGCCTACGCCTTCCCCCTGGCGCACATCGAGCGCATGCGCAGCCTGGCGGTGAAGGAGATCGTGCAGATCGAGGGCCGCCAGCAGTTCTGGCACGAGGGCCGGCACGTCGGCCTGGTGGCGGCGCACCAGCTGCTGCAGCGCCCGGAAGGCCGTGCGCCGGAAGGCGACATCCCGCTGGTGCTGATCCGCGAGCGCGACACCCTGTACGGCGTGGCGGTGGAGCGCTTCATCGGCGAGCGAACCCTGGTGGTGATGCCGCTGGACGCGCGCCTGGGCAAGGTCCGGGACGTGTCCGCCGGCGCCGTGCTGGACGATGGCACCCCGGTGCTGATCCTCGACGTCGAGGACATGCTGCGTTCGGTGGACAAGCTGCTGGCCAGCGGCCGCCTGGAACGCATCGACGCCGGCAACCGCCAGGGCGCGATGCTGCGCAAGCGCGTGCTGGTGGTGGATGACTCGCTGACGGTGCGCGAACTGGAGCGCAAGCTGCTGGCCGGCCGCGGCTACGACGTGGCGGTGGCGGTGGACGGCATGGACGGTTGGAACGCCCTGCGCTCGGAGCGTTTCGACCTGGTCATCACGGATATCGACATGCCCCGCATGGACGGTATAGAACTGGTCGGGTTGATCCGCCGCGACGCCCGCCTGCAGGCCCTGCCGGTCATGGTCGTGTCCTACAAGGACCGCGAGGAGGACCGCCGCCGCGGGCTCGATGCCGGCGCCGACTACTACCTGGCCAAGGCCAGTTTCCATGACGAGGCCCTGCTGGATGCGGTGGTCGATCTGATCGGAGGTGCGTAGGGTCGGCTCCCGTTTCGGCGCGGCCGCGACGGAGCCGCATTTTGCGCAGAGCAAGGCGCGAGGAGAGAGGTTTGGTTATTCCAAATGAACGACGAGTAACGCGGCGCTGCGCAAAATGCGGCCCGTCCCTTCGGGTTGCGCGGCAAATCACGCCATGCGTCGTTGCGGGACTTGCCAAGGGAGCGACCATTGCCTGCGTCCCGCGCCTAGCCTGGCGTGATTTGTCGCGGCAACGCGGCTCGCGCCGAAACGGGAGCCGACCCTAAGATGAGAATTGGCATCGTCAACGACATGCCGCTGGCCGTGGAAGCATTGCGCCGCGCATTGGCCTTCGAACCCTCGCACCGCGTGCTCTGGGTGGCCGGCAATGGCGCCGAGGCGGTGGAGATGTGCGCTGCGCAGACCCCCGACGTGGTGCTGATGGACCTGCTGATGCCGGTGATGGACGGCGTCGAGGCCACGCGGCGGATCATGGCCGCCTCGCCCTGCGCCATCATCGTGGTCACCGTGGACCTGGAGCAGAACCTCTCGCGGGTGTTCGAGGCCATGGGCTGCGGCGCGGTGGACGCGGTGAACACCCCGGCGCTGGGCGTCGGCGACTCCCTGGAGGCGGCCCGCCCGCTGCTGCGCAAGCTGCAGAACCTGGCCTGGCTGTCGGCCCCGGGCAATGCCCGGCCGCGCAGCGAGGTCGCCGTGCGCGACAACCCCGCCAAGGCCCGCCGCCTGGTGGCCGTGGGCGCCTCGGCCGGCGGCCCGGCGGCCCTGGCCGAACTGCTGGGCAAACTGCCGGCGAGCTTTTCCGCGGCCATGGTGGTGGTGCAGCACGTGGACGAAGTGTTCGCCGCCGGCATGGCCGAATGGCTGGCCAGCCAGGCCAGCATCCCGGTGCGCCTGGCGCGCAACGGCGAGGTGCCGCAGCCCGGCTGCGTGCTGCTGGCCGGCACCAACGACCACATCCGCCTGCAACGCAACGGCGAGCTGGCCTACACCGCCGAACCCTGCGGGCACATCTACCGGCCCTCGATCGACGTGTTCTTCGACAGCGTGGCCGACAACTGGGTGGGCCAGGCCACCGGCGTGCTGCTCACCGGCATGGGCCGCGACGGCGCCCAGGGCCTCAAGCACATGCGCGAGCGCGGCTTCCTGACGCTGGCCCAGGACCAGGCCAGCAGCGCAGTCTATGGCATGCCCAAGGCCGCCGCGGCGATCGGCGCCGCCACCGAGATCCGCGCCCTGGGCGATATCGCCCGGCGCCTGGGCGAACTGTACGGCTGACATTCCGGAGGGAGCGCCAGCGGCGCCAGAACGACGATGAATCCCAACCATAGCGAGAAGCCCTTGATCACCCCGGACGACACCGCGGTCATGGTCCTGCTGGTCGACGACCAGGCCATGATCGGCGAGGCCGTGCGCCGCGCCCTGGCCGACGACGGCAGCATCGACTTCCACTTCTGCTCCGACGCCACCCAGGCCATCGAGCAGGCCCTGCAGATCCGCCCGACGGTGATCCTCCAGGACCTGGTGATGCCCGACACCGACGGCCTCGACCTGGTGCGCCAGTACCGCCGCCACCCGCAGACGCGGGACATCCCGATCATCGTCCTGTCGACCAAGGAGGAGCCGCAGGTCAAGAGCGCCGCCTTCGCCGCCGGGGCCAACGACTACCTGGTCAAGCTGCCCGACGCCATCGAGCTGGTGGCGCGGGTGCGCTACCACTCGCGCTCCTACCTGGCCCTGCAGCAGCGCGACGAGGCCTACCGCGCCCTGCGCGAGAGCCAGCAGAAGCTGCTGGAGACCAACCTGGTGCTGCAGCGCCTGATGAACTCCGACGGCCTCACCGGGCTGTCCAACCGCCGGCACTTCGACGAGTACCTGGAAATGGAATGGCGCCGCGCCCTGCGCGAGCAGAGCCAGCTGTCGCTGCTGCTGATCGACGTCGACCACTTCAAGGCCTACAACGACACCTTCGGCCACGTCGCCGGCGACGAGGCGCTGCGCCGCGTCGCCGGCACCATCCGCGAGAGCTGCGCGCGTTCCTCCGACCTGCCGGCGCGCTACGGCGGCGAGGAGTTCGCCATCATCCTCCCGGGCACCTCGCCGGGCGGCGCGCGGCTGCTGGCGGAAAAGCTGCGGCTGACCGTGCAGGCCCTGGGCATCGCCCACGAGGAGCCGGATTCCGGCGCGGTGCTGACGGTCAGCGTCGGCGTGGCGACCCTCACCCCGGGGCAGGGCGAAAGCTGCCTGCGGCTGATCGAGCACGCCGACCGCGCGCTCTACAATGCCAAGCACGGCGGGCGCAACCAGGTCGGGGTGGACGGCGGCCCGACCGGCTGACGCATAGCCGCCCACGGGCGGCTTTCTCGGGTATACTTCCGGGTTTTTCCACGCCATTACCCGTGAGTGCTGACCGTCATGGAAATCAACCCGATCCTCAACAGCATCAAGGACCTCTCCGACCGCACCCAGTCCATTCGGGGGTATCTTTGACTACGATCTGAAGCATGATCGTCTGGTCGAAGTGAACCGCGAGCTGGAAGACCCGGCCGTCTGGAACAACCCCGAATACGCCCAGAACCTGGGCCGCGAGCGCGCCACCCTGGCGCAGATCGTCGAGACCCTCGACGAGCTGACCGGTGGCCTGGCCGACTCCAGCGACCTGCTGGACATGGCGGTCGAGGAAAACGACGAAGGCGCCGTCAACGACGTCGCGACCGAAGTCGAGCGCCTGCGCGAGATCCTCGAGAAGCTGGAATTCCGCCGCATGTTCAGCGGCGAGATGGACCCGAACAACGCCTACCTGGACATCCAGGCCGGCTCCGGCGGCACCGAGGCCCAGGACTGGGCCAACATGCTGCTGCGCATGTACCTGCGCTGGGCCGACAAGCACGGCTTCGATGCCGAGATCGTCGAACTGTCCGAGGGCGAGGTCGCCGGCATCAAGGGCGCCACCGTGCACATCAAGGGCGAGTACGCCTTCGGCTGGCTGCGCACCGAGATCGGCGTGCACCGCCTGGTGCGCAAGAGCCCGTTCGACTCCGGCAACCGCCGCCACACCTCGTTCACCGCGGTGTTCGTGTCGCCCGAGATCGACGACAACATCGAGATCGAGATCAACCCGGCGGACCTGCGCATCGACACCTATCGCTCCTCCGGCGCCGGCGGCCAGCACGTGAACACCACCGATTCGGCGGTGCGCATCACCCACGTGCCGACCAATACCGTGGTGGCGTGCCAGAACGAACGCTCCCAGCACGCCAACAGGGACACCGCCATGAAGATGCTGCGGGCCCGGTTGTACGAGCAGGAGATGCAGAAGCGCAACGCGGCGTCCCAGGCCCTGGAAGACAGCAAGTCGGACATCGGCTGGGGCCACCAGATCCGCTCCTACGTGCTCGACCAGTCGCGGATCAAGGACCTGCGCACCGGCGTCGAGCGTAGCGACTGCGACAAGGTGCTCGACGGCGACCTGGACGAGTACCTGGAAGCCAGCCTGAAACAGGGCCTCTGACCCGTCCCGCCTCGCGGGAACGGGACCGCCCGTTCCCGCCACAAACCCAAATTGAAGATACGCCAGGCAGATAGAACGACCATGAGCGACCAACAACTCGACCAGCACGAACTGCAGCAGGAAGAAAACAAGCTGATCGCCCAGCGCAAGGAAAAGCTTGCCGCCGTGCGCGAGGCCAAGGCCATCGCCTTCCCCAACGACTTCCGCCGCGACAGCTACTTCGCGGACCTGCAGAAACAGTACGCCGACAAGACCAAGGAAGAGCTGGAAGCCGCAGCCATCCCGGTCAAGGTCGCCGGTCGCATCATGCTCAACCGCGGTTCCTTCATCGTCCTGCAGGACAGCAGCGACCGCCTGCAGGTGTACGTCAACCGCAAGACCCTGCCCGAAGAGACCCTGGCCGAGATCAAGACCTGGGACCTGGGCGACATCATCGGCGCCGAAGGCGTGCTGGCCCGCTCCGGCAAGGGCGACCTGTACGTCGACATGCACGACGTGCGCCTGCTGACCAAGTCGCTGCGCCCGCTGCCGGACAAGCACCACGGCCTGACCGACACCGAGCAGCGCTACCGCCAGCGCTACGTCGACCTGATCGTCAACGAGGAAACCCGCCACACCTTCCGCGTGCGTTCCCAGGTGATCGCCCACATCCGCCGCTTCCTCAGCGACCGCGGTTTCCTCGAAGTGGAAACCCCGATGCTGCAGACCATCCCCGGCGGCGCCGCGGCCAAGCCCTTCGCCACCCACCACAACGCGCTGGACATGGCCATGTTCCTGCGCATCGCCCCGGAGCTGTACCTCAAGCGCCTGGTGGTCGGCGGCTTCGAGAAGGTCTTCGAGATCAACCGCAACTTCCGCAACGAAGGCGTCTCGACCCGGCACAACCCCGAGTTCACCATGCTCGAGTTCTACCAGGCCTACGCCGACTACGAAGACAACATGGACCTGACCGAGGAGCTGTTCCGCGAGCTGGCCCAGGCGGTGCTCGGCACCACCGACGTGCCCTACGGCGACAAGGTCTTCCACTTCGGCGAGCCGTTCGCCCGCCTGTCGGTGTTCGACGCCATCCTCAAGTACAACCCGGACATCACCGCGGCTGACCTGCAGGACGTCGACAAGGCCCGCGCGATCGCCAAGCAGGCCGGCGCCAAGGTCCTCGGCCACGAAGGCCTGGGCAAGCTGCAGGTGATGATTTTCGAGGAGCTGGTGGAGCACAAGCTGGAACAGCCGCACTTCATCACCCAGTACCCCTTCGAGGTCTCCCCGCTGGCCCGCCGCAACGACCAGGACCCGAGCGTCACCGACCGCTTCGAGCTGTTCATCGGCGGCCGCGAGATCGCCAACGCCTACTCCGAGCTGAACGACGCCGAGGACCAGGCCGAGCGCTTCATGCTGCAAGTCAAGGAGAAGGACGCCGGCGACGACGAGGCGATGCACTACGACGCCGACTTCATCAACGCCCTGGAATACGGCATGCCGCCCACCGCCGGCGAAGGCATCGGCATCGACCGCCTGGTGATGCTGCTGACCAACTCGCCGTCGATCCGCGACGTGATCCTGTTCCCGCACATGCGCCCGCAGGCGTAAGCGCTGGAGCAATAGAAGAAGCCGCCTTACAGGCTGTGTGAAAAACCGAGCGGCTCTTCGAAGAGCGCGTTCCTACGTGAAATCTGAAGAGGCTTGGCTATTCAGCCAATCCAGAATCCACGTAGAAACGCGAAATCCAGGTTGTTTTTTAACCAGCGGGACCGATCCTGAGGTTTTCACACAGCCTGCTTAGGGCGGCTTTTTCGTGCCCGAGGGCAAGGCTCTTCGTAGGAGCGAACTTGCTCGCGAACGGTGCTTGCCGGGGATTTGGGCGCTGGGTTTGAGAGCGCCCTCTCCCCAGCCCTCTCCCTGAAGGGAGAGGGGGCTTGTCCGTGCCGAGAGAGGGAATGGTTTCAGCCGGAAACCCTCCGTGTTGCCGGCTGACTCCAAAACATCCAAGCACACCGAACGGTCCCCTCTCCCTTCAGGGAGAGGGTTAGGGAGAGGGAACGGAGGTCGGCGCAATAACAGAGTTACCGGGTGACTCGTTCGCGAGCGCTCCTACAAAACCCGCCTCTCCATCCGCCAGCGGGCCACCAATTGATTCCCCGCGCAAAAGCCCGAACAATGCGCCATCGCCCGCGAGCGGAGGAAACACCGTGCCCCGAGCAGTTCCCAGAGACAGCGCCGCCCAGGCCGCCAGCGCGGTGGCCGAGAGTGTCCGGTACCAGGGCCGCAAGGCCGCCCGCCAGGGCAGCGAGCAGCGCCGCCAGGCGATCCTCGACGCGGCCATGCGCATCATCGTCCGCGAGGGCGTGCGGGCCGTGCGCCACCGGGCGGTGGCGGCCGAGGCGGACGTGCCGCTGTCGGCCACCACCTACTACTTCAAGGACATCGACGACCTCATCACCGACACCTTCGCGCTCTTCGTCGAACGCAGCGCCGAGGCCCTGTCGGCCTTCTGGGCCAGCGTCGAGGGCGACCTGCAGGCCCTGGCCGCCGGCCTCACCGGCAGCCCCGAGGCGCGCCGCGAGCTGGCCGACCGCATCGCCGAGCTGGCCATCCAGTACGTGCGCGTGCAGCTCACCGAGCGCCGCGAGCACCTGCTGGCCGAGCAGGCGTTCCGCCAGGAGGCGCTGCTCAACCCGCGCCTGGAACAGCTGGCGCAGAGCCACAGGCGCATCCTCTCCCTGGGCGTGGTGCACTTCTTCGAGGTGCTCGGCTCGCAGCAGCCGGAACAGGATGCCAAGGTGTTGACGGCCATCATCCTGCAGATGGAGTATCAGGGCCTGCTGGATGGCGTGGAGCACCTGGACACCGTGGAGATGCGCGCCATCCTGACCCGCTACCTGTACCTGGTGCTGGGCCTCTGAGCCCGCCGACGACCCCATATGGCGTGCCGCCCGCGGCCCCTGAGGAGACTTCGATGAAAGCCTGGCGCGCCTTGCTGCTGTTGAGCATCCTCCTGCTCGGCGGCTGCCTGGTGACCTTCAAGGAGCCGATCCCGGCGAAGGAGGCCGCGCCCACGCAGTTGCTCGGCCAGTGGTCGCGGATCGACGAGTACGGCGAGGAACAGTTCCTCGAGATCAGCCGCACCGGCGAGGGCCTGTACCGCGCCTTCAGCTACTACGACGACAGCGGCAACACCGACAGCGCCGAAGACCTGCCCTTCACCGTGGCTCACCACGGCCAGCGCTGGTACCTGTCCGCCGGGCTGCCCAAGAGCCAGGGCGGCAACTACGTGCTGGCCGGCTTCGAGATCACCGACAAGGACGAGCTGGTGGTCTACTCGCTGGACGTCGAGCAAATCCTCCAGGCCATGGCCAAGGGCACCCTGCAGGGCCAGAAGGTGGACAGCGAGCAGGGCGCCGGTGCCCTGGTGGCCAGCCCCCTGGGCGACGTCCTGGCCTACCTGGACGACCCCGCCAACGCCGAAGTCTTCAGCGAAGCGCTACGCTTCCAGCGAGTGACTCCGGGAGAACGCCCATGAACCCGCGGCGCAAGAAGGCCACGCCCAGCGAGTACCAGCAGATCATCCGCGGCCTGTCCGACCGCCTGGTGGAGGCGCAGACGCCGATCCGCGTGCTCGACGCCATCAAGTGGGACGACAGCGTGCGCGCGGACTTCCTCAAGGGCCGCGGCAAGCATGCGCCCAAGGTCGACCGCGGCTACTACGACGGCCGCCCGCTGGCCTTCGACGGCGATGCCAAGAAGCAGGAATTCCAGAACCTGGAGCGCGACATCACCCGCCAGCTCGGCCAGTTCAACCCGGTGGGGCAGATCATGCGGCGCATGTGCCGCGAGTACCGCATGGTCATCCGCATGCTCGAGGCGCGCGGCACCCAGGACTTCGGGCTGATCTCCCAGGAGCTCTACGGCTCGGCCTCCGACGCCTTCCACGCCGGTGACCCGACCCTGGCCGACCTCGGCCTGATGCTCTCGGACTACCTGAACAACATCGCCGACCGCGGCGACCTCAAGGACGAGCCCAAGACCCTCACCGCCAAGGAAGCGGTGGCCATGCTGCAGGAGCGCCTGAACAAGACCTTCGGCGAGGCCGAGGACACCATCCGCGTGTTCGAGTCCGACGGCATAGTCGCCGACGCCGCGGCCGGCGCCGACTACATCAAGGTGCGGGCGGACGCCATGTTCAACGAGCGCGACGTGCGCGCCCTGGAGGTCCACGAGGGCCTGGTGCACGTGGGCACCACCCTGAACGGGCAGAACCAGCCGATCTGCACCTTCCTGGCCAAGGGCCCGCCGTCCTCCACCGTGACCCAGGAAGGCCTGGCCATCCTCATGGAGGTGATCGCCTTCGCCTCCTACCCCACGCGCCTGCGCAAACTGACCAATCGCACCCGCGCCATCCACATGGCCGAGGAGGGCGCGGACTTCCTCGAGGTGTTCCACTTCTACCGCGAGCAGGGCTACAGCCAGGAAAGCAGCTACCAGAACGCCAGCCGGGTGTTCCGCGGCTCGACCCCGGCCGGGCTGCCGTTCACCAAGGACCTGTCGTACCTGAAGGGCTTCATCCTCATCTACAACTACATCCAGCTGGCCGTGCGCAAGGGCAAGCTGGAGCAGATCCCGCTGCTGTTCTGCGGCAAGGCCACCCTGGAAGACATGCGCACCCTGCGCCAACTGGTCGACGAGGGCCTGGTGGTGCCGCCGAAGTACCTGCCGCCGCAGTTCCGCGACCTCAACGCGCTGTCGGCCTGGATGTGCTTCTCCAACTTCCTCAACCACCTGAGCCTGGACCGCATCGAGGCGGACTACGCGAATATCCTCTAGGGACCGCGCCGAAATGCCCTTCGTAGGAGCGAGCTTGCTCGCGAACCGACTCCGCAGCGGGGCCCATTCGCGAGCAAGCTCGCTCCTACGAAAAGCCGTGCGTTCCCGGCCCCAAGGATGACCCGACCATGACCCACCGCTTCAAGGCCGCCGCGCTGTCCCTGCTGCTGTTCCTCGGCGGCTGCAGCTCGCTGCTGTTCTACCCCAGCCCCGACGTGGCCATCACCCCGCAGCGGGCCAAGCTGGACTACCGCGACGTCAGCATCACCACCGCCGACGGCGTGAAGCTCGCCGGCTGGTGGCTGCCGGCCAAGCCGGGCGTGCCAGTGAAGGGCACGGTGCTGCACCTGCATGGCAACGGCGGCAACATGGCCTGGCACCTGGGCGGCACCTTCTGGCTGCCGGAACAGGGCTACCAGGTGCTGATGATCGACTACCGCGGCTATGGCCATTCCCAGGGCGAGCCGCGCCTGCCGGATGTCTACCGCGACATAGACGCGGCCTTCGCCTGGCTGGACAAGGCCCCGGAAGCCCAGGGCAAACCGCTGGTCCTGCTCGGCCAGAGCCTGGGCGGCGCCATGGGCGTGCACTACCTGGCGCAGCATCCCGAACGGGTGAAGCAGCTCAAGGCGGTGGTGCTCGACGGCGTGCCGGCCAGCTACCGCGAGGTGGCCCGCTACACCCTGGGCAACGCCTGGCTGACCTGGCCGCTGCAGGTGCCGCTGTCCTGGCTGGTGCCCGATGGCGACAGCGCCATCCGCGCCATGCCGCGACTTTCTGGCGCACCCGTGCTGTTCTTTCACAGCATCGACGATACCATCGTGCCCCTGGACAACGGCCTGAGCCTGTACAAGGCGGCGCGGCCGCCGAAAGTCTTCCAGCTGACCCGTGGCGGGCACGTGGAAACCTTCGGCGAACCGACCTGGCGCGAAGTGATGCTGCGCTTCCTCGATGACCCGCAGCATTTCAGCGGCCTGCGCCGCCTGGCCGAAGTCCCCAACACCGATCCGCCGGCCGAGCCGGCCAGCCAGTCCCAGGGCAAGCCATGACCACCAGCACCGACCGCAACATGATCCCGTACATCCTCACCGCCATCGGCAGCATCATCGTCAGTGTCGGCACCCTCTGGTACTACGGTTACCTGCACTTCGCCAAGGAGCAGGACGCCCTGCTGCTGGCCGAGTTCACCATGCTCAAGAGCATCCCCGGGGAGGACGTGAAGTTGTCCCTGGAGCCGGCCACCCAGGTCGCGCAATGCATCGACGGCGTGCTGGTACTGTTCGACACCGCCCAGAAGGGCCTCTCCGGCGTGCTGGTGGACAACAAGAAGCACGCCGTGCGCTGCGCCGGCCAGGAAACCCCGCAGCAGGTGCACTGACGGCAGCGTTCGGGGCTAGGCTGGGAGCAACCCGGAGGGCGCGACCATGAGCAACCCCGAAATCCACGTCTGGCAGGGCGACATCACCACCCTGCGCATCGACGCCATCGTCAACGCCGCCAACGCCTCGCTGCTCGGCGGCGGGGGCGTGGACGGCGCCATCCACCGCGCCGCCGGCCCGGAGCTGGTGGCTTATTGCCGCACCCTGGGCGGCTGCGAGACCGGCGAGGCGAAGATCACCCCCGGTTTCCGCCTGCCGGCCGCCCACGTCATCCACACCGTCGGCCCGGTCTGGCGCGACGGCGGGCACGGCGAGCCGGAGCTGCTCGCCGCTTGCTACCGCAACAGCCTGGCGCTGGCGGAAGCGCATAGGCTGGAAAGCATCGCCTTTCCGGCGATCAGCTGCGGCATCTACGGCTATCCCCTGGAAGCGGCGGCCAGCATCGCCATCGGCGAACTGCGCTGCCTGCGCCCCGCCGGCAGCAGCCTGCAACGCCTGCTGCTGGTGCCCTTCGCCGAGGACATGGCTGAACTCTACCGGCGCCTGCTGCGGGGTGGCGTGTAGGCGCCGACTGCGCCGAGGTGCTCTTCGTAGGAGCGAGCTTGCTCGCGAACCGCATGGCACCGCGTTTATTCGCGAGCAAGCTCGCTCCTACGAAAAGCCATGCTCGCCGGCAGGCAATGTAGGAGCGGGCCCTGCCCGCGAATCGCGCGCAGGGCGCGCTCCTACATGGGAATGGTGTGGGTGGGGCGGTGTAGGAGCGGATCTTATCCGCGAAGCGCGCCGGTGGTTCCGGCTATCGCGGACAAGGTCCGCTCCTACGGTGGGATATGTGCTGCACGGTAACCTGTAGGAGCGGGCCCTGCCCGCGAATCGCGCAGGGCGCGCTCCTACATGGAGAGCCGCGTCAGTAATCGCTATCCACCGACGAGCGCGGCGCCACCGGCTTGGCGTCGTTGGAGATGGTCACTTCCACCCGGCGGTTCTGTGCGCGGCCGGAGGAGCTGGCGTTGCTCGCCACCGGGTAGTCCTTGCCGTAGCCGCGGGTGGTCACTCGGGCCGGGTCCACGCCCTGGGCCAGCAGGGCCATGCGCACCGAGTCGGCGCGGCGCTCGGACAGGCTCTGGTTGTAGCCGGCCGAGCCGCTGCTGTCGGTGTAGCCCTCGACCAGTACCTTGCGCTCGGGGTTCTGCTGCAGGTAGCTGGCCAGTTGCTGGATGTTGTGGCTGGCCTCGGGCTTGAGGTCGGCGCGGTCGAGGTCGAAGAGCACGTCGCCGAAGGTCACCAGGGTGCCGCGCTGGGTCTGCCTGGCCTGCAGGTCCTTGAGCTGCTGGGTGCGCACGTCCAGGCGGGCCTGGGTGCGTTGCGCCGCGGTGTTCTGCAGCTGCCCTTCGGCGGTCTTCAGGGCGATGGTCTGGTTGGCCAGGTTGATGCGCTGCTGCGTCAGGTAGGCCAGCTGGTCCACGTCCTGCTGCTTCTCGCCGTCGCGGTAGGCCTTGTCGGCCTTGCTCAGCCAGTCGCCGGCGTCCTTGGTTTCCAGGGCCGCGAGCTGGGTGGCCTGGGGTTGCGCCTGCAGGGCGGAATAGTCGCTGCGGGCCTTCTCCAGGTTGGCGTTGGGCTCGTGGGCGCAGGCGGCCAGCAGCAGCGCCAGGCTGGAGAGGGCGGGGAGGGCGATGAGTTTACGCATGGCTGTCGTCCTTAATGATCCGGAGGGGGGAATGGGGAAGGGCGCCTACTGCTGTGGCTGCTGGAGCTTCTGCAGCCCTTCCTCGCGGATTTCCATCACGCCCTGCTGGGCGTCCTTGACGGCGTTCTGCGCCTTGACTGCCTGCGACTTGCGCTCGGCCACGCGGGCGTCCCACTCGGCCTGCTGGGCCAGGCGCCTGGCCTGCTCGTACTCCTTGTCGTTGAGGGCGATGCGCGCCTGGGCGAGCTTGTCCTGGGCGGATTTCGTCTCCACCGGCGCGTACTGCGGGCCGCCGGCGCTGACCGCGGCGTTGACCGCCGACTCGGTGACCGCCATCTGCTCGCTCGGCGGGTTGCCGGCGCAGCCGGCCAGGACCAGGGCGCTGGCGCCGATCAGCAGGCCCGTGCGCAGGAATGCGAGGCGGGGTTGGTGTGCTTTCAGTTCCATTGGTCGAGTCCTCTCGTCTGGGGAACACGGATTCTCAGCGGGCGATGCCCGGCCTGGCCGTTCGCAGCCCTGCGCTGCGGCGTTATCCCGTGGTTGCCAGGTACTACTGGGGACTTGAGGACTTGTCCGAGGGTTCAAAAAAAATGGCCGCCCGGAAGGGCGGCCATGTCTGCGGCGCGGCTTTCAGAAGCGCAGGCGGAGCAGGCGCAGGCCGTTGAAGACCACCAGCAGGCTGGCGCCCATGTCGGCGAACACGGCCATCCACAGGGTGCCCAGGCCGGCCAGGGTGAGGGCCAGGAACACAGCCTTGATGCCCAGCGCCAGGCTGATGTTCTGCACCAGCACGGCGTGGGTGCGGCGCGACAGGCGGATGAACTGCGGCAGCTTGCGCAAGTCGTCGTCCATCAGCGCCACGCCGGCGGTCTCGATGGCCGTGTCGGTGCCCGCCGCGCCCATGGCGAAGCCGATGTCGGCGCGGGCCAGGGCCGGGGCGTCGTTGATGCCGTCGCCGACCATGCCCACCCGCGCGCCGCCGGCCTGGTGCTGCTCGACCTCGCGCAGCTTGTCCTCCGGCAGCAGGTTGCCGCGGGCCTGGTCGATGCCCACCTGGGCGGCGATGGCGGCCGCGGTGTGCGGGTTGTCGCCGGTCAGCATCAGCGTCTTCACGCCCAGGCCGTGCAGTTCGGCCAGCGCCTCGCGGCTGGTCTGCCTGACCGCGTCGGCTACGGCGAACAGCGCCAGCGGGCCTTCGTCGTCGAGCAGGACGATGACGGTCTTGCCCTGTTGCTCCAGGGCGTCCAGGCGGGCTTCCAGGGCCGCCGAGCACAGCCCCAGTTCCTCCACCAGGCGGTGGTTGCCCAAGTGGTGCAGGCGGCCGTCCACTTCGCCCTTCACGCCGCGGCCGGGGATGGCCTCCAGCGCGTCGACGGCATACAGCGCCAGGCCGTCGGCCTCGGCGGCGCGGGCCACGGCCTGGGACACCGGGTGGTCGGAGCGGGCGGCCAGGCTGGCGGCCAGCGCACGGGCGCGCGCCGCGTCGCCGCGCAGGCCGTGGAAGTCGGTCTGCGTCGGGCGGCCTTCGGTGAGGGTGCCGGTCTTGTCCAGGGCCAGCCATTGCAGTTGCCGGCCCAGTTCGAGGAACACCCCGCCCTTGATCAGGATGCCGGCGCGCGCCGCCGCCGACAGGCCGCTGACGATGGTCACCGGGGTGGAGATCACCAGCGCGCAGGGGCAGGCGATCACCAGCAGCACCAGGGCGCGGTACACCCAGTCGAGCCAGGCGCCGCCGAAGGCCAGCGGCGGGATGAGCGCGGTGACGATGGCGATGAGGATCACCACCGGGGTGTAGATGCGCGCGAAGCGGTCGACGAAGCGCTGCGTCGGCGCCCGCGAGCCCTGGGCTTCCTCTACGGCGTGGATGATCCGCGCCAGGGTGCTGTCGTCGGCGCCGCGGCTCACCGCGTACTCCAGCGCGCCCTCGCCGTTGATGCTGCCGGCGAACAGCGGCTCGCCGGCCTGTTTCTCCACCGGCAGGCTCTCGCCGGTGATGGGCGCCTGGTTGACGCTGGAGCGGCCGTCGAGCACCTCGCCGTCGAGGGCGATGCGCTCGCCGGGGCGCACGCGCACGCGCTCGCCCACGGCCACCGACTTGGCCGGCACGTCCTGCCACTGCCCGTCGCGCAGCACCGTGGCCTGTTCCGGGGCCAGCTGCAGCAGGCCGCGGATGGCGCTGCGCGCGCGCTCCAGGGAGCGTGCCTCGATCAGCTCGGCGATGGCGAACAGCACCGCCACCATGGCCGCTTCCGGCCACTGGCCGATGAGCATGGCGCCGGTCACGGCGATGCTCATCAGCGCGTTGATGTTCAGGTCGCGGTTCTTCAGGGCGATCCAGCCCTTGCGGTAGGTCGGCAGGCCGGCACCGAGGATGGCCGCCACGGCCAGGCCGGCCACCAGCCACTGCGGGCCGAGGGCGAACCATTCGCAGACCTCCGCGGCCAGCGCCAGCACCCCGGCCAGGGCCAGCGGCCACCAGGGCTTGTGCTTCACCGGCGCGCTGGCCAGCGGCTGGCCGTCTTCCACGGCCTCGGCCTCCATGCCCAGGGAGGCCACCAGCTTCTGCAACGGTTCCAGGCTGTCGAAGCGATGCTGCACCTTGAGCAGGCGCTGCATCAGGTTGAATTCCAGTTGCTCCACCGCCGGCAGCTTGCCCAGGGCGTCGCGCAGCAGGCGCTCCTCGGTGGGGCAGTCCATGGCCTCGATGCGCAGGCTGCTCCAGCGCAGCTCGCCGGTGGCGGCGGCCGCGGCGGCGCCCAGCGCAGCCTCGGAGTGGCGCGGGCGCTCGTGGTGGTGGTCATGCCCATGGTCGTGCTCGTGGCGGTGCGCGGCGGCGGGGGCGTGGTCGTGGCAGCAGGGCCCGCATCCAGGCTGGCGGCTGTTGGCGTCGGTCATCAGGTCGGTTCCCATTTGACGGTATGCTTGCGATTGCACACCCTGTAGCAACTACAGAGTCAAGCGGTTCCGGGAGGAAAGGCTGATGAAGATCGGTGAACTGGCGAAACTGACCGGCTGCCCGGTGGAGACCATCCGCTACTACGAGCGCGAGGGCCTGCTGCCGGAACCGGCGCGCACGGGCGGCAACTACCGGCAGTACGACAACGCCCACGTCGAGCGGCTGTCGTTCATCCGCCACTGCCGCTCGCTGGACATGACCCAGGAGGAAATCCGCATCCTCCTCGGCCTGCGCGACCGCCCCGAGTCCGACTGCGGCACCGCCAACCGGCTGATCGACGAGCACCTGCACCACGTCGAGGTGCGCATCGCCGAGCTGCAGTCGCTGCGCCAGCAGTTACAGGACCTGCGCGCCCGCTGCAGCGGCAGCGGCAACAGCGAGGACTGCGGCATCCTCCGCGAGCTGCAGCTGCCCGCCGAGCCCTCGGCGGTGCCGGAAGCCTGCGCCGAGGCCGGGCACCTGCACGTGCCCGGGGTGCATGGCAGGCATTGAAGCCCGTTCCAGCCGTAGGGCGCATAACCGTTCGCGGTTATCCGCCGATACACCGAGGCCAAAGTCAACGCCAAGGTTGGTCCCGGAGCCGCCGGGGACCAAGGCCAAACGCCGGAGGCGTTATGCGCCCTACGGGATGGGCTCAGCTGTGGCTCGGTTCTTCCTGGTGCCCCGTCAGCTCGTGCAGGTACTTGCGCGACAGCTGCAGGAAGCGCGGGGTAGGGCCGACGTCCTCGTAGAGCGGGTCGCCCTGCTCGTCGTGCGCCACCACCTTCTGCCCCTTCACGTAGGGGAAGCTCGCCTCCAGCTCTTCCAGGGCCGAGCCGACCAGCTCGCCCAGCAGTTCCTCGACGCTGCGCTTGGGGTACATGTCGTGCAGCGCGGCCAGGCGCGCCGCGGTTTCCACGTCCAGCGGGATGCTGTAGCTGTGGCTGGTCATGCGCCCCCTGGCGTTCTGTTCCCAATGGCGTACCAGATCGCGGATCTTCATGTTCACCTCATGGGCCGGCTCGTGGCCGGCGTGGAAGACGGCCCTTCTGGGGCCGCCGGGAAGAATTTCCCGATTCCTTCGGGATCACATTCAGCCTAGACGCTGTCCGAGCAGGATCGCGGGCGTTCGTCGCACGCTTGTCAGCCGGTGTCGCCAGGCGGCACTGTAAGTAGAACAGACACGGAGAACCCGTCATGGCGGATATCGACGCGCGCCTGCGCGAGGACGTGCACCTGCTCGGCGAACTGCTCGGGCAGACCATCCGCAACCAGTACGGCCAGGCCTTCCTCGACAAGGTCGAGCTGATCCGCCAGGGCGCCAAGGCGGCGCGGCGCGGTTCGGCGGAAGGCGCGCGGCAGCTGGCGGCGGCCCTCGACGGTCTCGGCGAGGATGAGCTGCTGCCGGTGGCGCGGGCCTTCAACCAGTTCCTCAACCTGGCCAACATCGCCGAGCAGTACCACCGCATCCGCCGCCGCGGGCCGAAGGAGCCGCAGCCCTTCGAGCAGCGCGTGCTGGGCGAGCTGCTGGGGCGCCTGCGCAAGACCGGCGTGGAGCCGGCGGAACTGGCGCGCCAGGTGGCGCAGTTGGACATCGAGCTGGTGCTCACCGCACACCCCACCGAAGTGGCGCGGCGCACGCTGATCCAGAAGTACGACGCCATCGCCGCGCAACTGGCGGCCAAGGACCACGCCGACCTGCTCCCCGAGGAGCGCGAGCAGGTGGACGGGCGCCTGCGCCGGCTGGTGGCCGAGGCCTGGCACACCGAGGAGATCCGCCGCACCCGGCCCACGCCGGTGGACGAGGCCAAGTGGGGCTTCGCGGTGATCGAGCATTCGCTGTGGCAGGCCGTGCCCGACTTCCTCCGCCACGTCGACGAGACCCTGCAAGGCGGCACCGGCCAGCGCCTGCCGCTGGAAGCCGCGCCCATCCGCTTCGCCTCCTGGATGGGCGGCGACCGCGACGGCAACCCCAACGTCACCGCCGCCATCACCCGCGAAGTGCTGCTGCTGGCGCGCTGGATGGCCGCCGACCTGTACCTGCGCGACGTCGACAGCCTGGCCGCGGACCTCTCCATGCAGCAGGCCAGCGAGGAACTGCTGGCGGAAACCGGCGCGGTGGCCGAGCCCTACCGCGCCCTGCTCAAGCAACTGCGCGAGCGCCTGCGGGCCACCCGGGCCTGGGCCGAACGCGCGCTGGCCGAGGACGAGGTCGCACCCGAGGCGGTGCTGCAGGACAACCGCGAGCTGCTGGAACCGCTGGAGCTGTGCCACCGCTCGCTGCACGCCTGCGGCATGGGCGTGATCGCCGACGGCGCGCTGCTCGACACATTGCGCCGCGCCGCCACCTTCGGCCTGTTCCTGACGCGCCTGGACATCCGCCAGGACGCCGGCCGCCACGCCGCCGCGCTGAGCGAGATCACCGAGTACCTGGGCCTGGGCCGCTACCAGGACTGGGACGAGGCGGTGCGCCAGGAATTCCTCCTGGAAGAGCTGGGCAACCATCGCCCGCTGCTGCCGGCGGACTACCAGGCCAGCGCCGACACCGCCGAGGTCCTGGCCACCTGCCGCGTGGCGGCCGCCGCGCCGCAGGCTTCGCTGGGCTCCTACGTCATCTCCATGGCCGGCCAGCCGTCCGACGTGCTGGCGGTGCAACTGCTGCTCAAGGAGTGCGGGTTGCGCCGGCCGATGCGGGTGGTGCCGCTGTTCGAGACCCTCGACGACCTGGACAACGCCGGCCCCTGCATCGACCGCCTGCTCGGCCTGGACGCCTACCGCGAAGCCCTGGCCGGGCCGCAGGAAGTGATGATCGGCTACTCCGACTCGGCCAAGGACGCCGGCACCCTGGCCGCCGCCTGGGCGCAGTACCGCGCCCAGGAAGCGCTGGTGGACATCTGCCGCACCCATGGCGTCGAGCTGCTGCTGTTCCATGGCCGCGGCGGCACCGTCGGGCGCGGCGGCGGCCCGGCTCACGCGGCCATCCTCTCGCAGCCGCCGGGCTCGGTGGCCGGGCGCTTCCGCACCACCGAGCAGGGCGAGATGATCCGCTTCAAGTTCGGCCTGCCCGGCATCGCCCGGCAGAACCTCGACCTCTACCTGGCCGCGGTGCTGGAGGCCACCCTGCTGCCGCCGCCGGCGCCGGAACCGGCCTGGCGCGAGGAGATGCAGCGCCTGGCCGCCGACTCCCTGGCCGCCTACCGCCAGGTGGTGCGCGAGACGCCGCAGTTCGTCGACTACTTCCGCGAGGCCACCCCGGAGCAGGAGCTCGGCCGCCTGCCCCTGGGCAGCCGCCCGGCCAAGCGCCGCCAGGGCGGCATCGAGAGCCTGCGGGCGATCCCGTGGATCTTCGCCTGGACGCAGACACGGCTGATGCTGCCGGCCTGGCTGGGCTGGGAGACCGCGCTGTTCAACGCCATCGACCGCGGCGAAGGCAGCCTGCTGGAGCGCATGCGCAGCCAGTGGCCGTTCTTCCGCGCGCGCATCGACATGCTGGAGATGGTCCTGGCCAAGGCCGACGGCGAGATCGCCCAACTCTACGACGAACGTCTGGTGCAATCGGAACTGCGACCATTAGGTGCGCATTTACGCGACCTATTGTCGCAGGCGCTGCGCGTGGTGCTCGGCCTGACGGGCCAGCAGCGCCTGCTGGCGCAGGCCACCGAGACGCGCGAATCCATAGCCGTGCGCAACATCTACCTGGACCCGCTGCACCTGCTCCAGGCGGAGCTGCTGGCCCGTTCCAGACGCTGCGAGGGCGACGCCTGCGGCGCTCTGGAACAGGCCCTGCTGGTGACGGTGGCGGGCATCGCCGCGGGGCTGCGCAACACCGGCTGAGGGGCCCCGACCACGACTTTCCGGTGGCTTGTGCGCTCAGGGTGCGCTGTGTATCTTGATCAGCCTTTCGGCGTATTCCTGCGCCATTTCAAGCATGTTCAGATTGGCCCCATAAGGCAGATCCGGGATTTCGCTTTCAACAAGACTAAGGAGCATATCGATGCGTGTGATTCTGCTCGGGGCGCCCGGTGCCGGCAAAGGTACTCAGGCCCGCTTCATCACCGAGAAGTTCAGCATTCCGCAGATCTCCACCGGGGACATGCTGCGCGCGGCGGTCAAGGCCGGCACCGAGCTGGGCCTGCAGGCCAAGAGCGTGATGGATGCCGGTGGCCTGGTTTCGGATGACCTGATCATCAACCTGGTCAAGGAGCGCATCGCCCAGCCCGACTGCGCCAACGGCTTCCTGTTCGACGGTTTCCCGCGCACCATTCCCCAGGCCGAGGCCATGAAGGAAGCCGGCGTGACCATCGACCACGTGGTCGAGATCGCCGTCGACGACGAAGAGATCGTCAGCCGCATGGCTGGCCGCCGCGTGCACCCGGCCTCCGGCCGCGTCTACCACGTCGAGCACAACCCGCCGAAGGTCGCCGGCAAGGACGACGTCACCGGCGAAGACCTGATCCAGCGCGACGACGACCGCGAAGAGACCGTGCGCCACCGCCTGTCGGTCTACCACACCCAGACCAAGCCGCTGGTCGACTTCTACCAGAAGCTGGCCGCCGTCGAAGGCACCCCGAAGTACAGCCGCGTCGAAGGCGTCGGCTCGGTCGACCAGATCACCGCCAAGGTCCTGGCCGCGCTCAGCTGAGCCGCCGCCCGACCTGCACCAGAGGCCCGCTTGCGGGCCTTTGGCGTTTATAATGCCCGCCCTTTTTCAGCTTGCCGGAAGACCCCGATGCCCACCCTGCTGGCCCTGGACACCTCCACCGAAGCCTGCTCCGTCGCCCTGCTGCACGACGGCCGGCGTTTCAGCCGCCACGAGGTGATCCCGCGGCTGCACGCCAAGCGCCTGCTGCCGATGGTGCAGGAACTGCTCGACGAAGCCGGCATCGCCCTGGGGGCGGTGGATGCCATCGCCTTCGGCCGCGGCCCCGGCGCCTTCACCGGCGTGCGCATCGCCATCGGCGTGGTGCAGGGCCTGGCCTTCGCCCTGGACAAGCCGGTGCTGCCGATCTCCGACCTCGCCGTGCTGGCCCAGCGCGCCCACCGCGAGCATGGCGCCAGCCAGGTGGCGGCCGCCATCGACGCGCGCATGGACGAGGTCTACTGGGGCAGCTACCGCCTGGAGCAGGGCGAGATGCGCCTGGCCGGCGCCGAGGCGGTGCTGCCGCCGGAGCACGTGGCGCTGCCGCGCGATGCCCGGGGCGACTGGTTCGGCGCCGGCACCGGTTGGGGCTACCGCGAGCGCCTGGCGGTGAAGGTGCAGGCCGAGGACGCCAGCCTGCTGCCCAACGCCGAGGACCTGCTGGACCTGGCGCTGTTCGCCTGGCAGCGCGGCGATGCCGTGCCGGCGGACCAGGCGCAGCCGGTGTACCTGCGCGACAACGTGGCCACGCCCAAGGCCGGCTGACCGGCGATTGCCAAGCCCGGGAGCGCTCGCTAGAGTGAAATCCTTACCCGCTGAGCCCTGAAAGATGCGCATCGACGGCCTGTCCAGCTACTCCATCACGCCCGACTCCGGCAGCCGCTCCGGCACCGCGGTCACGCCTTATCGCGAGGTCATGCGCGAGGCCGAGGCGCGTCGCGAGCAGCCGGCGTCCATCGCCGCCAGCCAGGGCTTCGAGCAGCAGGCGCAGACGCGCTACGTGGAGCCGGGCAACGCCGGCACCGGCAGCCTGCCCATCGTCCTCAGCGACGTCCTGGCCTACCAGCGCCCGGTCAGCAACCGCGCCGCCCAGGCCCTGGCCAGCTACAGCAGCACCGCCAACCTGCCGCTGGGCGGCTACGACGCCCCGGAAGTGCTGGGCATCGACCTCTACGCCTGATGGCCCTGCCGTACTACCTGGGCTGCCCGTCGTGGAACGAGCCCGCCTGGCGCGGCAGCTTCTACCCCGCCGACCTGCGCCCGGCCGACACCCTGGGTTTCTACAGCCAGGTGTTCAACGCGGTGGAGGGCAACACTACCTTCTATGCCCGGCCCAGCGCCGAAACGCTGGAGCGCTGGGCACAGACCATGCCGGCGGACTTCCACTTCTGCGCCAAGCTGCCCCGCGACATCAGCCACGAAGGCGACCTGCGCGAGCAGTTCGGCGCCACCGGCGATTTCCTCGACCTGCTGGCACCGCTGGGGCAACGGGTGAGCCCGCTGTGGCTGCAGCTTTCCGCCGGCTTCGGCCCGCAGCGCCTGGGCGAGCTGGCCGCCTGGCTGGATGAGTTCGGCGCCCGGCGCATCGCCGTGGAAGTACGCCACCCGGCGTTCTTCGACAAGGGCGAGGAAGAACGGGTGCTCAACCGCCTGCTCCACGAGCGCGGCGTGGAGCGCATCTGCCTGGATTCGCGGGCGCTGTTCGCCTGCCGCTCCGACGACCCGGCGGTGCGCCACGCGCAATCGAAGAAACCGAGGATTCCGGTGCGCCCGGCGGCCTTCAGCGACAGCCCGCAGGTGCGCTTCATCGGCGGGCCGGACCTGGACGCCAACCAGGCCTACCTGACGCCCTGGGTGGACAAGGTGGCCGGCTGGATCGAGGACGGCCTGACGCCCCACGTGTTCCTCCACACCCCGGACAACCACCGCGCCGCCGAACAGGCGCAGCGCTTCCACGCCCTGCTGGGCGAGCGCCTGCCGGGGTTGCCGGCGCTGCAGCTGCCGCAGCCGGAAGTGGAGCAACTGGGCCTGCTCTGAGGCCCCGGTTGCGCTAACCTGCAAGCTCCCCTCAGGCACGGAGTGCGCCCATGACCACCCAACGCGAACGCGGCCTGGCCTTCCAGGCCCTGCACCGGCGCGACGGCCTGTTCGTCCTGCCCAACCCCTGGGATGCCGGCTCGGCGAAAATGCTCGCCGGCCTGGGCTTCGAGGCCCTGGCCACCACCAGTGCCGGCCTGGCCTTCGCCCTTGGCCGCTGCGACGCCGAGGGCGAGGTGAGCCGCGAGGAAGCCCTGGCCAACGCCCGCGCCATCGTCGAGGCGACGCCGCTGCCGGTGGCCGCGGACCTGGAGAACGGCTACGGCGATGCGCCCGAGGACTGCGTGGCGACCATTCGCCTGGCCGCCAGCATCGGCCTGGTGGGTGGCTCCATCGAAGACGCCAGCGGCCGCCCGGACGCGCCCATCTACCCCTTCGAGCTGGCCGTGGAGCGCGTGCGCGCGGCGGTCCAGGCCGCGCATTCCCTGGAGTTCCCCTTCACCTTGGCGGCCCGCGCGGAGAACCTGCTGCACGGCCGCGACGACCTGGACGACACCATCCGCCGCCTGGTGGCCTTTGCCGAGGCCGGCGCCGACGTGCTCTATGCCCCCGGGCTGACCACCCGCGAACAGATCGACGCGGTGGTGCGCGCGGTGGCGCCGCGGCCGGTGAACGTGCTGGTCGGCTCGCCGGCCCTGCAACTGTCGCTGAGCGAACTGGCGGAGCTGGGCGTGAAGCGCGTCAGCCTGGGCTCGTCCCTGGCGCGGGTGGCCTACGGCGCCTTCTTCCACGCCGCCACCGAGCTGGCCAGCGGGCACCTGGAGGCGACCCAGGAGGGCATGCCCTTCGCCCGCCTCAACGCGCTGTTCCGGCGCTGAGCCCGGGGCTGCGGTAGAATCGGCGCTTTTGTACCGGATCGATCCGCATGAGCGCCAGCGCAGCCACCCCCCGCATCATCGTCCAGGCCCTGGCGCCGCATTGCCGCGAGGCCGCCGGGCAATGGGCGCAGCGCCTGGGCCTGGAACTGGCGGAGGAGGGCGTGGCGGACTTCGCCCTGCAGGTCGGTGAGCAGGGCCTGCAACTGCTGCAACTGGGCCCGGACTCGCCGGGGCCTGTGCGCGTGGACTTCGTCGAGGGCGCCGCCGCCCACCGCCGCCAGTTCGGCGGCGGCAGCGGGCAGATGATCGCCAAGGCGGTGGGCGTGCAGCCGGGCGTACGCCCGCGCGTGCTCGACGCCACCGCCGGCCTGGGCCGCGACGCCTTCGTCCTCGCCACCCTGGGCTGCGAGATGCAGCTGATCGAGCGCCAACCGCTGATCGCCGCCCTGCTGGAGGACGGCCTGGCCCGCGCCGCGCGCGACCTGGAAGTGGTGCCGATAGCGGCGCGCATGCAGCTGCAGCAGGGCAACGCCATCGAACTGATGGGCGCCTGGCAGGGCGAGGCGCCCCAGGTGGTCTACCTGGACCCGATGTTCCCGCACCGCGACAAGAGCGCCCTGGTGAAGAAGGAAATGCGCCTGTTCCGCCCCCTGGTGGGCGACGACCAGGACGCCCCGGCGCTGCTCCAGGCGGCGCTGGCCCTGGCCAGCCACCGCGTGGTGGTCAAGCGCCCGCGCAAGGCGCCGATCATCGAGGGCGCCAAGCCCAGCTACAGCCTGGAAGGCAAGTCGAGCCGGTATGACATCTATCCGTTGAAGTCGCTGAAAGCCTGACCTGTGGGCTTTTCGTAGGAGCGAGGGGGGCGCCTAGCTCTTGCTCGCGAACAATGGCGTCAGGCCCTGCTCCGGAGCGATGTCGAAGTCTGTCCCCTCTCCCCAGCCCTCTCCCTGAAGGGAGAGGGGGCTTGTCAGTGCCGAGACAAGGAATGGTTTCAGCCGGAGGCCGCTGGAGTTGCCGGCTAACTCCAGAACATCCAAACACTCCGAACGGCCCCCTTTCCCTGAAGGGAGATGTCCGTGCCGAGACAAGGAATGGTTTCAGCCGGAAACCGCTGGAGTTGCCGACTAACTCCAGAACATCCAAGCACACCGAACGGTCCCCTCTCCCTTCAGGGAGAGGGTTAGGGAGAGGGAGCGGAGTCAAGCCACAACACCGAAGTCCCGGGTGAGTACTATTCGCGAGCAAGCTCGCTCCTACAGGAGAAGCGCCTACGGCATAGGCCTCAAGGCCGATAAGCCCGCAAAAACAACTCCACCACCTCCTGCACATGCCTTTCGCTTTCCTCCACCGGCGGCAGCTCGACGCAGCCGATCAGCAGGCGGAAGTGCAGGCAGCCCTGCACCAGCATCAGGAAGTGCTCGGCGGCGTTGCGTGCGTCGCTCTCGCGCAGTTCGCCCTTGCGCTGGGCCTGGGCGATCAGCCTTTCCATCTGGTCCAGCACGCGCTGCGGGCCGGCGTCGAAGAACATCTGCGACAGCGCCGGGTTCTGCCCGCCCTGGGCGATCATCAGGCGGCTCAGGGCGATGGCCTCGGGGCTGTTGATCAGGCGGTTGAAGCCCCGCGCGATGTTCAGCAGCAGCTCGCGGGTGGGCGCGTCGGCCGGCGGTTCGTGGAACAGCTCCGGCACCTGTTCGGCGCACTTGGCCTGCACCGCCTCGCAGAACAGCGTCTCCTTGTCGGTGAAGTGGCTGTACACGGTGAGCTTGGAAACCCCGGCCTCGGCGGCGATGGCTTCCATGCTGCTGCCGTCGTAGCCGTTGCACAGGAACAGTTCCTTGGCGGCGTCGAGGATCGCCTGGCGCTTGGCCAGGTCCTTGGGGCGGCCGGGGCCGTTGGAAAGGGGAGGCTGGGACATTTTTTTTACAATTCAAATACTGGACTGGTTGGTTTTGTATTCTTACTATACCGACAAGTATAAAAATTCAACTGCGTTTCGCGAAAGGTCATCCATCATGTTCCGCCATGTCTTGTCCGTCGCTGCTCCCCTGGTCCTCTCCCTGTCCCTCGCTGCCTGTGGCAACGGCGAGCCGGCCAAGCCGGCGCTGCGCCCGGCCATGGTCGTGCAGCCGCAACTGGCGCGCTCGGTCACCGAGGCCTACCCGGGCGAAGTGCATGCCCGCCACGAGCCGGAGCTGGCCTTCCGCATCGGCGGCAAGGTGGCCAAGCGCCTGGTGGAGACCGGCGAGCGGGTGCGCCGCGACCAGCCGCTGGCCGAGCTCGACCCCGAGGACGTGCGCCTGCAGCTGGAAGCCAACCGCGCCCAGGTCGCCGCCGCCGAGGCCAACCTGCAGACCGTGCGTTCGGAATACCTGCGCTACAAGACGCTGCTGGAACGCAAGCTGGTCAGCCAGTCGCAGTTCGACAACATCGAGAACACCTACCGCGCCGGCGAGGCGCGCATGAAGCAGGTGCGCGCCGAGTACGACGTGGCGCGCAACCAGGCCGACTACGCCGTGCTGCGCGCGTCGCAGGACGGGGTGATCTCGGCGCGGCGCGTCGAGGTGGGCCAGGTGGTGGCCGCCGGGCAGACGGTCTTCACCCTTGCCGCCGACGGCGACCGCGAGGTGCTGATCAGCTTCCCCGAGCACGCCATCGAGCGCTTCCGCATCGGCGAGGGCGTCAGCGTCGAGCTCTGGTCGCAGCCGGACAAGCGCTTCAGCGGGCACATCCGCGAGCTGTCGCCGGCCGCCGACCCGCAGTCGCGCACCTTCGCCGCGCGGGTGGCCTTCGACGACGCCAAGGTGCCGGCCGAACTGGGCCAGAGCGCCCGCGTCTACATCCACAACGAGGGCGCCGTGCCCCTGGCCGTGCCGCTGGCGGCGGTGAGCGCCGAGGGCGGCCAGCCGTTCGTCTGGGTGGTCGACCCGAAGGATTCCAGCCTGCACCGCCGGCCGGTGCGCATCGGGCCCTACACCGAGGACCGGGTGCCGGTGCTGGAAGGGCTGCAGCCCGACGACTGGGTGGTCGCCGCGGGCGTCCAGGTATTGCGCGAAGGCCAGCAGGTACGCCCGGTCGACCGCGAGAACCGTTCGGTCAAGCTGCTGGCGAAGGAGTGACGCAGGATGCGCTTCAACCTCTCCGCCTGGGCCCTGCAGAACCGACCGATCGTACTCTTCCTGATGTTGCTGCTGGGCATCGCCGGGGTGTTGTCCTACACCCAGCTCGGCCAGAGCGAGGACCCGCCCTTCACCTTCAAGGCCATGGTGGTCAAGACCAACTGGCCCGGCGCCACCGCCGAGGAGGTCTCGCGCCAGGTCACCGAGCGCATCGAGAAGAAGCTGATGGAGACCGGCGACTACGACCGCATCGTCTCCTTCTCGCGCCCGGGCGAGTCCCAGGTGACCTTCGTCGCCCGCGAGGACTTCAAGTCCAGGGACATCCCCGAGCTGTGGTACCAGATCCGCAAGAAGGTCGGCGACATCCGCTACACCCTGCCGCAGGGCATCCAGGGGCCGTTCTTCAACGATGAGTTCGGCACCACCTTCGGCAACATCTACGCGCTGTCCGGCAAGGGCTTCGACTACGCGGTGCTGAAGGACTATGCCGACCGCATCCAGCTGCAACTGCAGCGCATCAAGGACGTCGGCAAGGTCGAGCTGGTCGGCCTGCAGGACGAGAAGATCTGGATCGACCTGTCGAATACCAAGCTGGCCACCCTCGGCCTGCCCCTGGCCGCGGTGCAGAAGGCCCTGGAGGAGCAGAACGCGGTGAGCGCCACCGGCTTCTTCGAGACCGCCAGCGACCGCGTGCAACTGCGCGTGACCGGCCGTTTCGACTCGGTGGAGGACATCCGCCAGTTCCCCATCCGCGTGGGCGACCGCACCTTCCGCATCGGCGACGTGGCCGAGGTGCACCGCGGCTTCAATGACCCGCCGGCGCCGCGCATGCGCTTCATGGGCGAGGACGCCATCGGCATCGCCGTGTCGATGAAGAGCGGCGGCGACATCCTGGTCCTGGGCAAGGCCCTGGAGAACGAGTTCCAGCGCCTGCAGCAGAACCTGCCGGCGGGCATGGAGCTGCGCAAGGTGTCGGACCAGCCGGCGGCGGTGCGCGAGGGCGTGGGCGAGTTCGTCCGGGTGCTGGCCGAGGCGCTGATCATCGTGTTGCTGGTGAGCTTCTTCTCCCTGGGCCTGCGCACCGGCCTGGTGGTGGCGCTGTCGATCCCGCTGGTGCTGGCTATGACCTTCGTCTGCATGCGCTACTTCGACATCGGCCTGCACAAGATTTCCCTGGGCGCCCTGGTGCTGGCGCTGGGCCTGCTGGTGGACGACGCCATCATCGCCGTGGAGATGATGGCGGTGAAGATGGAGCAGGGCTACGACCGCCTCAAGGCGGCCAGCTTCGCCTGGACCAGCACGGCCTTCCCGATGCTCACCGGTACCCTGGTGACCGCCGCCGGCTTCCTGCCCATCGCCACCGCGCAGTCGGGCACCGGCGAGTACACCCGCTCGCTGTTCCAGGTGGTGACCATTGCGCTGCTGGTGTCCTGGATCGCCGCGGTGGTCTTCGTGCCCTACCTGGGCGCCAAGCTGCTGCCGGACCTGGCCAAGCGCTACGCCGAGAAGCACGGCGGCAGCGACCAGGGCCACGACCCCTACTCGACGGCCTTCTACCAGCGCTTCCGGCGCCTGGTGGAGTGGTGCGTGCGCTACCGCAAGACGGTGATAGTGCTGACGCTGCTGGCCTTCGTCGGCTCCATCGCCGCCTTCCGCCTGGTGCCGCAGCAGTTCTTCCCGCCGTCGGCGCGGCTGGAGCTGCTGGTGGACCTGAAGCTGGCCGAGGGCGACTCCCTGTCCGCCACCGCCGAGCAGGCCCAGCGCCTGGAGAAACTGCTGGCCGGGCACCCGGGCATCGAGAACTACGTGGCCTACGTCGGTACCGGCTCGCCGCGCTTCTACCTGCCGCTGGACCAGCAGTTGCCGGCGGCGAGCTTCGCCCAGTTCGTGGTCCTGGCCAAGGACCTGCAGAGCCGCGAGGAAGTGCGCCAGTGGCTGATCCAGCGCATGGCCGAGGACTTCCCCACGGTGCGCAGCCGCATCAGCCGCCTGGAGAACGGCCCGCCGGTGGGCTACCCGGTGCAGTTCCGCGTTTCCGGCGAGCACCTCGCCGAGGTGCGCGCCCTGGCGCGCAAGGTTGCGGACAAGATGCGCGAGAACCCCCACGTGGTGAACGTGCACCTGGACTGGGAGGAGCCGAGCAAGGCGATCTTCCTCAACGTCGACCAGGACCGCGCCCGCGCCCTGGGCGTGAGCACCCGGGACATCTCGCAGTTCCTGCAGAGTTCGCTGACCGGCTCCACCGTCAGCTACTACCGCGAGGACAACGAGCTGATCGAGATCCTCCTGCGCGGCGACGCCCGCGAGCGCCAGGACCTGTCGCAGCTGCCGAGCCTGGCCATCCCCACCAACAACGGCCGCAGCGTGGCGCTGTCGCAGGTGGCGACCCTGGAGTACGGTTTCGAGGAAGGCATCATCTGGCGGCGCAACCGCCTGCCCACGGTGACGGT
Organism: Pseudomonas sp. JH-2; assembly: GCF_036231725.1. Classification (NCBI taxonomy): domain Bacteria; kingdom Pseudomonadati; phylum Pseudomonadota; class Gammaproteobacteria; order Pseudomonadales; family Pseudomonadaceae; genus Pseudomonas; species Pseudomonas sp. JH-2. Next base: position 203,890 of record NZ_JAZAQP010000004.1, read on the forward strand.
GCGCGCGGACATCTATGACGACTCGCTGCCGGCGACGCTGGTGAAGCAGATCTCGCCGACCCTCGATCCGGTCCGCGCCCAGCTGCCCGACGGCTACCTGCTGGAGGTGGGCGGCACGGTGGAGGACTCGGCCAAGGGGCAGAATTCGGTGAACGCCGGCATCCCGCTGTTCCTGGTGGTGGTGATGACCCTGCTGATGGTCCAGCTGCGCAGTTTCTCGCGCATGGCCATGGTGTTCCTCACCGCGCCCCTGGGGCTGATCGGCGTGACCCTGTTCCTGCTGGTGTTCCAGAAGCCCTTCGGCTTCGTCGCCATGCTCGGCACCATCGCCCTGGCCGGGATGATCATGCGCAACTCGGTGATCCTGGTGGACCAGATCGAGCAGGACATCGCCCATGGCCTGGACCGCTGGCACGCCATCATCGAGGCCACGGTGCGGCGCTTCCGCCCCATCGTGCTGACCGCCCTGGCGGCGGTGCTGGCGATGATCCCGCTGTCGCGCAGCGTGTTCTTCGGGCCCATGGCGGTGGCCATCATGGGCGGCCTGATCGTCGCCACGGCGCTGACCTTGCTGTTCCTGCCGGCGCTCTACGCCGCCTGGTTCAGGGTCAAGAAGGAACCTGCGTAGGGCGTATGACCGTTCGCGGTCATACGCCGATTGACCTTGGCTCCAGGCCGCTTCGGTATCGACCTCGGAGCGCCATCGCGAGGCGCTTCGGGCTCGGCCGTGGAGTTGGCCGTCGATCGCGGTGTAGCGGCGAATAACCGCGAACGGTTATTCGCCCTACGCACTGTCTATTGCGAAGGTGTGAGGTTGACGCCGGCCTTTCCTCCAGCAGAGGACAGCCCCCTCTCCCGCTTGCGGGAGAGGGCTGGGGAGAGGGCGCTCTTGACCCCAATGCCTACGTCACCGGGAAACGTTATCCGCCGTTTTCAACGACGGATGATACGGTCCTGGGAAGCACGGTCGTAGGAGCGACTGTCTTGCGGCCCGCGCCGAAATGCTCTTCGTAGGAGCGAGCTTGCTCGCGAATAAACCCCGCTGCGGAGTCCGTTCGCGAGCAAGCTCGCTCCTACAGGTTGCCGGAAGGCGTGGCATTTCCCTGTAGGACTCCGTCCGCGATCGGCATCGGCCACGCCGGGCGCCCCGGTAGCACGGCCGACGGCGGATGACCGCGAACGGTTATTCGCCCTACGAGCGGGATGTCGCGGCTCAGGGAATCGGCGCCCCCGAATCCCGCTCGCGCACCGCCTGGGCGAAGCCCACTTCCTCGCAACGCGCCTTGAAGCGCACGCCTTCGGGGCTGTGGCGGGTGATGCCGTCGAACAGGGTGGCGAACATCTGCGTGGTCTCCAGGCCCATGTTGTGGAAGGCCTGGTTGATCATCAGCTTCTGCATCATCAACTGGTTCTTCGGGATGCCCTGCATGCGCGCGGCCAGGGCGTCCACCGTGGCGTCCAGTTCGGCCAGCGGCACGCTCTGGTAGACCAGCCCCAGGCGCTGGGCCTCGCGGCCATCGACCAGGTCGCCGGTGAGCAGCATGCGCTTGGCCTTCTCCGGGCCCAGGCGGTAGACCCACATGGCGGTGGTGGGGCAGCCCCAGACGCGCGCCGGCGGGTAGCCGATCTGCGCTTCCTCTGCCATGACGATCAGGTCGCAGCACAGGGCGATGTCGCTGCCGCCGGCCACCGCCGGGCCGTTGACCTTGGCGATCACCGGCTTGTAGCTGCGGAACAGGCTCATGAACTGCTCGGTGTTCCGCTTCATCAGCGCGTAGTCGAGCATCGGATCCCAGGGCATTTCCTGGCTGCCGTAGACGCCGCGCGGGTTCTCGGCGAAGAACTTGAGGTCGTAGCCGCTGCAGAAGCCGCGCCCGGCGCCGGTGAGGACGATGACGTGCACGGCGTCGTCGGCGTTGGCGCGGGCCACGGCCGCTTCCAGCTCTGCAGGCATGCGGTCGTCGATGGCGTTGAGCCGCTCGGGGCGGTTGAGGGTGAGGGTGGCGACGCGTCCGTCGACGCGGTACAGCACGCAGGGTTCGCTCATGGCCGGGGCTCTCGTGGTGGCTTCCTGGGATGGGGGCTTGGCTTGCTCGCAGAAATAAGTAAACTGAATTCACTTTTTCTGTCCAGCCCCATGAGCCCCGCCATGCCCGACCTGTCCGCCAAGGCCCTGAAAACCCGCGCCAGCCTTCTGGAGGCCGCGCGCGCCGAACTGCTGGAGTTCGGCGGCGGCCTGGAAGTGGGGCGGGTGGCCGAGCGCGCCGGCGTCTCGGTGGGGCTGATCTACCGCTACTTCGCCTCCCGCGCCGGGCTGCTGGCGGCGGTGGCGGAGGACTTCTACGACCGCTACCAGGCCCAGGTGATGGCCGCCGACCCGCTGCCCCAGGCCCAGGACTGGAGCGAGCGCGAGGCGCAGCGGGTGCGCCGCGCGGTGGAGTTCGTCTATGCCGAACCGCTGGCGCCGCTGGTGCTGGTCAGCCTGGCGCGCGAACCCGAGGTGGCCGCGCTGGAGGCCCAGCGCATCGCCGAGAACATCCGCCAGGGCGCCGACAACATCCGCCGCGGCCAGGCCGCCGGGCAGCTCAACGCACAACTGGATGCGCAACTGGTCTCGGCGATGATCCTCGGCGGCCTGCACCAGGCCCTGCTGGAAGCCCTGGCGCGCCAGCCCCGGCCGCCGGCCGCGCAACTGGCGCGGCAGCTGTGGCATTTCATCCGCGGCGCGCTGGCGCCCCTGTCGAACTGAGCAGAAGGAGTCGCTCCATGCAGCATGCAACCCAGGTGGAGCTGTTGAGCAAGGTCCTGGCCCTGGCCGAGCGGGGCGTTTCCGATGGCGCGGCGGCGCCGTCGTCGCTACCGGTGTCCGCCTACCTGGACGAGGAATGCTACCGTCGCGAACGCGACGAGGTGCTGCTGCGCGAGCCGGTGCTGGCGGCGCGTTCCAGCGAGATCGCCAAGGGCGCCTTCCTCACCCGCGAGCTGATGGTGCCGCTGCTGCTGACCCGCGACGAGCAGGGGCGGCTGCGGGCCTTCCTGAACGTGTGCAAGCACCGTGGCACGCAACTGGTAGGCGAGGCGGCGGGGCGCAACCGGGTGTTCGTCTGCCCCTACCACGCCTGGGCCTACAACCCGGACGGGCAACTGCGCGGCATTCCCCACGGCTACGGCTTCGAAGGCGTCGACAGGGCCTGCCTGAACCTCACCGAACTGCCGGTGGCCGAGCGCTTCGGCGCGGTCTGGGCGCGCCTTTCACCCGGGCCGGCGCTGGACCTGGACAGCTTCTTCGGCGAAGCGCTGTGCGCCGACTTCGACAGCTTCGCCATCGACGACCACGTGCTCTTCGACCCGCGCGACATCCGCCGCCCGGTGAACTGGAAGCTGACGGTGGACACCTTCCTGGAGAACTACCACGTGGCCAAGGCCCACCAGGCCACCATCGACCACCTGTTCTGGCCCAACCTGGGCAGCTTCGAGCGCTTCGGCCGGCACATCCGCAACTACTACGTGAAACGCAACCTGCGCGAGCTGCAGGGGCAGCCGGAAGAGCAATGGGACCTGCGCCGCCACGGCAACCTGCTGTACCTGCTGTGGCCGAACACCCTGGTGCTGGTGGAGCCGGACCACATCGACTTCTCCAGCGTATTCCCCGACGGCCCGCTGGCCACGCGGGTGCTCAGCCACACACTGCTGCCGGAGGAGCCGCAGACGGAGAAGGCGCGGCGCTATTTCGAGAAGAACAACGAAATCCTCTACGCCGCCCTGGAAGAAGACTTCGCCATGGCGACGCGGGTGCAGAACGGCATCCGCGCCGGCGCCAGCGAACGCCTGTGGCACGGGACCTACGAGGTGGCGCTGCGGTGGTTCCACCAGAGCCTGGAGCAGGGCTTGTAGGAGCAACTGTCCGCGATTCGCGCGCAGGGCGCGCTCCTACATTTGAATGGCGCGGGTGGGGCAGCGTAGGAGCGGATCTCATCCGCGATCCGCGCCGATACGTCTGGCTATCGCGGACAAGGTCCGCTCGCGCCTCCCGGCAACCTGTAGGAGCGGACTCCGTCCGCGATGGGCTGAGCCCGTGCATGGCTATCGCGGATAAATCCGCTCCTACGGTTCCAGGGACGCACAGCTGTAGCAGGATAGATGCCTGTCTATCAGGCCGCTCAGGACAGCCCCCTCTCCCGCTTGCGGGAGAGGGTTGGGGAGAGGGTGCGAAGCCACCCGATACGACGATGCAACCGGGAAACACCCTTCGCGAGTTCTGCAGGCCTCAGAGCGCCCCGAAAACCTTCTTCGCCAGACTGGTAGCCGCCCCCGCCGGATTCTCGCGAATCCCCTTCTCCTGCTGGGCGATCACCTTGAACAGCCCATCCAGCGCCTGCTCGGTAACGTAGCCCTCGACGTTCGCATCCTTGGCATCGACCACGCCGAAGGCCGCGGCCTGGCTGGCGAAGGCGTTGTACTGCTTAGCCAGGCCGACCTTGTCGGTGGCCTGCTTGACGATCGGCAGGAAGCGCTGGCGCAGCTGTTCGCGGCTGCTGCGCTCCAGGTACTGGGTGGCGGAATCGTCGGCGCCGGCGAGGATGCCCTTGGCGTCCTGCACGGTCATCTTCTTCACCGCATCCACCAGCAGCGCCTGGGCCTGCGGCACGGCGGCCTCGGCGGCCTGGTTCATGCTGGCTTCCAACTGGTCGACCTGGGCGCCCATGCCGAACTGCTTCATCACCTTGGCGGCCTTGCCCAGCTTGCCCGGCAGCTCGATGCGCACGGCCGGATCGTTAGTGAAGCCGCCGGGCTTGCCCAGTTGCTTGACGGCGATCTGTGCGCCCTGGCTCAGGGCATCCTTGAGGCCGCCGCTGGCGTCGGCCTGGCTGAGGTTGGCGAGGGACAGGGCGAAGGCATTGGCGGACAGCAGGGCGCCGGCCAGCAGGGCGGTGAAACGCAGCATCGGGATTCCTTGTGGGGCGGGGCGGAACCTTCGCCGAGGGCCTCGGCGAAGGACGAAGGGACAAGCTTAGCGAGCCCAGGCCGGCAACGGAACCCGGCCGCGGGACGACGGATCAGCGCACCGCGTCGACGCGGATGCGCAGCGGCTGCGGATCGCTGCCGTCGAGCTTGACGCCGTGGCGCTCGGTGCTGATGAACAGCAGCCTGCCGGCATTCTCGATGCGCGCGCTGACCGCATAGCTGTGGCTAGGCTTGATCTGCTGCGGGTCGTAATCGAGCGTGAAGGCAACCGGCACCTGCTGGCCGCCGGGCAGCGTCTGCGAGGCCAGCTCCACGGCCGGCGCATCGGCCAGGGAAACATCCTGCAGGCTCACCGAAACCTGCGCACCCGGCGGCAGCGCGATGCGCTGCAGGTAGAACACCTCGCCATTGAGCGAAGCATGCTGCGAAGGCGAGTTGGAAGCGCAGGCGGCGAGCACGCCGGCCATGAGCAGGAGGGGGAGGGCGGTGAGCTTCATCGGCGGATTCCTTCCGGATAGAACGGGCGTCATCCGACACAGCTTAGGCGCAAAGGTTGCGAGGGGGGTTGTAAACGCAGGTTTCGCTGATTTGCGGCAAACAGCCCCGCCGTTGCGGCGGGGCTTGGGGAACCAGTGGTCAGTCGTAGCATTCGGCGTCGCTGAATGACTTGCCGACCTGGTCCTTGGCCGAGAGCTGCGGAGCGATGCCATCGAGACGCTCGAGTATCCAGTCCACGCCCACCTCGGCATCGTTCCAGGCCAGGCAGCGCTCATGCTGCGGCGCGTAATAATCGGTGGTCTT
>NZ_JAZAQP010000005.1:0-208159 GCF_036231725.1 Pseudomonas sp. JH-2
AGCCTGTCGCTCAAGGGCACCGCCGATGCCGGCAACCTCGTGCTGCTGTACGTCAACGGCGAGCTGGCTGCCAGCGTGGTCGCCGATGAAAGCGGCAACTGGAGCACCGAACTGCCGCTGGCCGGCGATGGCGAGAAGGTCATCACCGCCAAGGCGCAGGATGAGGCCGGCCGTCACAGTGAAGAGACCGCTCCGGTCTCCATCACTCTCGACACCATCGCGCCGGAACAGCCGGACGTAGTGACCGCCGAGGACAACACCGGCGCCATCACCGGCCCGATCGAGCCGGGCAGCGTGACCGACGAAACCCAGCCGACCCTCAGCGGCTCGGGCGAGCCGGGCGACACCGTCAGCATCCTCGACAAGGGTGAGGTGATCGGCACCGTCGTCATCGACGAGAACGGCAACTGGGAGTTCACCCCGGAACAGCCGCTGGAAGAGGGCGACCACAGCATCAGCGTGGTGATCACCGACCCGGCCGGCAATGCCAGTGAACCCAACGAGTCGCTGGACTTCACGGTGCAGGCCCAGGTACCGACCCTTACCCTCGACTCGGTGTACGACGATGTCGAAGGCATCGTGGGCGAGATCGCCCAGGGCGGGTTGACCAACGACGCGCAACCGATGCTGTCCGGCACGGCCGGCAATGGCGCGGTGCGGGTGCTCATCCATGACGGCGAGGTCCTGCTGGGCAGCGCGCTGGTCGATGGCGACGGCAACTGGCAGTTCGAACTGCCGGAGCTGGCCGACGGCGAGCACAGCCTGCGCCTGGTGGCCGAAACCGCCAGCGGTACGCCGAGCGCAAGCCTCGAATGGGGCTTCACCGTCGACACCGAGGTGCCCGGCGTCGTCAGCGGCCTGGACCTGGTCGACGACGAGCCGCTGATCACCGGCACCATCGCCCAGAGCGGCCTGACCAACGACGCCACGCCGACCTTCAGCGGCCAGGCCAGTGGCGCCCAGTGGGTGAACATCTACGACGGCAGCCTGCTGATCGCCAGCGTCGCCGTGGACGCCGAGGGCAACTGGAGCTTCACCCCGGACGAGGCGCTGTACGAAGGCGTGCACCGCTTCAGTGCCGCGGCCGTGGACGAGGCCGGCAACGAAGGTGCGCGCAGCGTTGGCTGGAACTTCACCGTGGATATCACCGCACCGGGCCGGGTCACCAACCTCGGGCTGTACGACATGATCGGACAGAATCCGGAGACGGACTGGGGCGATGTGCCGAACGGCGGCAAGACCGACGACCCCTGGCCGAACTTCTACGGCCAGGTGGACACCTTCGGCGTGAAGTACGTGTACGTCTACGACAATGGCACCTTCCTCGGCTCGGCCACGGTCAACCAGCTCACTCTGGAGTGGGCCTTCGAGCCCTACCTGCAGCTGTCGACCGGAAGCCACAGCTTCCAGGCCTGTGCCGTGGATGAGGCTGGCAACATGGGACCGCTCAGCGACGCCTGGGACTTCACGGTGGCCATTCAAGCGTCGCCCTACCCGTCGATCATCAATGTGTATGACGACGTCGCGGGCGTGTTCCTGCAGAAGGAGGACTTCACCGAGGATACCAATCTGACGGTCAAGGTTTCCTGTGCCCCGGGCAACCTGGTGACGCTCTACGCCAACGGCGTGGCGGTGGGTTCCCATGTGGTGGACGCGGATGGCTACTGGACCTTCTCCACCGGTGAACTGGCCCACCTGGCCAAAGACGATGGTTCGGTGGACCTGGTGGTTGGCGCCGAGGACCTGCCGTCGTCCGGGCCTTACACCATCTTCCTGGAGGACAGCGTACTGCAGCCGCAGGTGCTGGCCGAGCCTTACGAGGCCGGCGATGGACTGGTGGCGGGGCTGCTCGGCGCCCTGGCGTCGGGGCAGGAAGCCCGCGCCGAGGCGAAGCCGTTGTCGCTGGCGGACCTGCTGCAGGCCCGGGAGCCGGTGGCCGAGCCCGCCGCGCCCGAGCTGCTGAGTGCAGCCGCGGCGCCGGCGGCGCCCGCGGCCGAGCCGGTGGTCTTCGACAACCCGCTGGTGAAGCAGGACCTGCTGGCGCTGCAACAGCAGCACCTGGTCTGACCCACCCGGCCCCGGCCGACGCCTGGCGTCGGTCCGGGGTTCCTACCCAGGCGGCATGGGCCCTGGCCCATGCCGCCTTTTTTTGTGCGCCATGCAGCGCGCCGACGGACGTCGGCGGACTTTAGGGCACGCCTTAGATACATCGTTGGGATGGCTTTCTAACATCGCCGCACGCCTGCGAACCGGTTGGCCCCAGGGCATACGGGCAGGCGCATGCCAACAGAAAACTTCAGGAGTAGTACATGACCGTCAGCAAGAACCCGTTCCGGGATGTCGCGGCCTACGCCGTGTCTCAGGACGAACCCGTCATTCCCGTGGCGCCGCCCGCTCCGAACATCCAGTATATCCTCGATGACACCGGAAGGCCCGAGTACCAGGGCATGGTCCAGCTCAACGGCTACACCGACGACACTACCCCATCCATCGTCGGCAACGGTGCCGCGCCGGGCGACACGATCAAGGTCTACCATGGCGACCGCCTGCTCGGCAGCACCACTGTCCAGGGCAACGGTTCCTGGCGCTTCACCCCGAGCGAGCCGTTGCTGGACGAGGGTATGCAGGTGCTGCGCGCCACCGCCACCGACAAGGACAATGGCCTGGAGAGCGGCTACAGCTCGCCCTTCACCTACATCCTCGACCGCACCCCGCCATCGGCCCAGGCCACGATCAGCAATGTCGCCGAAGCCAGTCCGGAACAGCCGCTGGTGACCGCCGACACCTCGCCGTTGCTCTACGGCACCCTGAACGTACCGCTGGCCGCCAACGAGAAGCTGCAGATCAGCCTGGACACCGGCGTCACCTGGCAGGACGTCGACACCGTCAGCGGCGGCTACTGGCAATACCAGGACGTGCGCGAGCTGCAGAACGGCAACTACACCTACCTGATGCGCAGCATCGACGCCGCCGGCAACGAGGGCGCGATGACCGCCCAGCAGATCACCATCAGCCGCGAGGTGGCCCCGCCGCCGCTGGAAGGCATCAAGGTGTACATCACCGGCATCACCCCGGACACCGGCGTTGAAGGCGACTTCATCACCAGCGCCTCGAAGATCACCCTGATGGGCACCCTCAGCGAGGAGCTGCCGGCCGGCGCCAAGCTGCAGGTCAGCGTCGACGGCGGCCAGACCTGGAAGGTCGTGCAGGCCTTCGGCACCGACTGGATCTACATCGATCCCAGCGTGCACAACCTCGGCACCCAGGTTCGCTACGAAGTGCGCGTGGTCGACGCCCAGGGCAAGCCGGTGGCCAGCGCCTACGCGGCCCAGGACGTGCTATTCGACGCCGGCGTGCCGCTGCCGGAAATGCACACCACCATCGATCTGGGCACCGACACCGCGGTGGAGATCGCCGGCCAGTACAGCAATGCGCAGACCGCGCAGAACAACGACTTCATCACCCGCGACAACAGCGTCACCCTGTCCGGCAAGCTGAGCGCGGCCCTGCAGATCGGCCAGCACCTGCAACTGTCCCTGGACGGCGGCAAGACCTGGCAGACCATCATGTCCAACGGCGGCCAGCTGTGGAGCTACACCAGCGACCCGCTGCTGGCCAGCCAGCGCCTGGACGTCGAACTGCGCGTGGCCGACAACAGCGGCAGCACCCTTGGCCTCGGCGAGCGCACGCTCATCGTCGACCTCGACTCGCCGGTGCCCTTCGCCTTCGCTCCGCAGATCGCCTCGCTGACCTCCAGTGGCGAGCGCGCCTACTATTCCAGCTCCCAGTATGGCCTGGCCGAAGCCGGCGCCACCGTGGCCCTGGTCCAGGACGTCAACCGCGACGGCCGCTACCAGGAAGGCCTGGACAAGATCGTCGGCCATGCGGTGGCCGGCAACGACGGCCGCTGGAGCTTCGATGCCATCCTCGCCGATGGCCAGCAGCAGCTGGGCTTCGTCACCTGGGACGTGGCCGGCAACAACTCCGGCTTCGGCCCGCAAGTGCTGACCGACGCCCACCGTCCGGTCAACGAGGTGGGCGCCAGCGTCCAGCAAACCAACTGGGGTGGCGCGGTCCAGTCCGAGCGCGGCTCCAATGCCGCGGCCATGACCATGAGCGCCGATGGCACCTGGTCGTTCTTCCAGAGCACCGGCTATGCGCTGAGCTCCGACACCTACAAGAACGCCGGCCACGTCTACAGCGGCTACGACCGTGAAAACTACCGCGCCAGCTACCTGAGCGAGCCGAGCAAGGTCACCGCCGACGGCCACGGCAACATGATCTCCAGGGCCACTTTCGCCGACTACAACCGCGATGGCCTGATGGACGTGATCGGCCACGTCAGCGGCAACTCCGCGAACCTGCCGGTATGGACCGCGAAGGCCGACGGTACCTACACCGCCGGCTGGGCGAACAACCCGAGCTCGCTGAACATCGGCGGCGTCATCGCCTGGGACGGCAACGGCGACGGCTATACCGACTTCATCGTGGTCGACAACAGCATCGGCAAGTGGGGTTTCAACCTCCTCCGCAACGAGAACGGCGTACTGAAAGGGGAGAAGAAGAACAACACCTGGTGGGGCTCCGAGATCAGCGGCGTCGACCTGGACAACAACGGCACCGTGGACCTGGCAGGGCACAACGACCAGTACGGCAATACCGCCCTCGCCGTGCTGCTGACCCAGGATGATGGTTCCTTCGGCAGGGAGCAGACGTTCGGCAATATGTTCCGCAGCGACAGCGCCAGCCGCACGGAGCACAGCAACCTGTCCACCGCCATGACCTGGGCCGACTTCGACGGCGACGGCGACCTGGACCTGTTCCTGGCCCGCGGCAGCCAATCCTCCACCGGCAAAAAGGGCAACGCCGACGACAGCCGCATCTACCTGAACAAGGGCAATGATGCCAACGGCAAGTGGCTGGGGATCGACAACGAAAATCCGCTGTTCTTCAACGACTTCCTCGGCCAGAACCAGGACGGCCAACTGGTGCATTTCGACGGCGGCGTTTCCTTCGCCGTGGACTGGAACCACGATGGCAGGATGGACGTCATCGAGGCGCCGCGGCAGAACGCCGTGAAGTCCGCCTCCAACGCCCCCATGTCTCCGGTGCTGTTCCTCAACCAGGGCAATGGCGACTGGATGAACACCGGCAAGCTGCTGGCCAACGAGGCCTACGGCAACGTCACCGGTGCCGTGGCGGTGGATTATGACTTCGACGGCGCCGTCGACCTGCTGCTGTACCGCACCTCCGGCGAGAAGCACCTGGGCATGATCACCGACTCGGCGCCCACGGTACTGATCCGCAACGAGAACCACGTGGCCGAGGGCACCAGCCTGATCCTGCGCATCCTCGACAAGAACGGCCTGAACAGCTACTACGGCAACACCGTGCAACTGTTCGACTCGGCCGGCCGCCTGGTCGCCACGCAGGTCATCAACCCGCAGTCCGGCGTCACCAACGACAGCTCCGGCCTGGTCTACTTCTACGGGCTCGACTCCAGCGAGGTCTACAGCGCCAAGCTGCTGGCCGCGAAGATCACCGGCCTGGCCGTGCCGGGCAGGTTCGAGGAAGACCTCGGCCTGACCGACCCGACCTGGGGCAACCTGGTCGCCGGCGCCACCGATCACGCCTACGTGCTTACCGCCGGCAAGCCGACCGTGAGCTTCGACAGCCAGGGCGCCGGCACCGTGGGCAGCGGCTACAACGACAGCTTCACCGCCACCGAAGGCAACGATGTCATCAATGGCGGTGGCGGCTGGAACTACCTCACCGACGGCAGCAAGGTCTGGAGCGCCACCCAGGGCATGGACGTGGTCGACTACCAGCACGCCCAGCAGGGCGTGCAGGTCAACCTGCAGAGCGGTCAGTCGGTGGGCATGGGCAACGACACCCTGCTCAACATCGAAGGCCTGAAGGGCAGCGCCCATGCCGACGCCTTCATGGACAACGCGGCCAGCAACCGCTTCGAAGGCCGTGGCGGCGACGACGTCTTCTACCTCTTCGGCGGTGGCAACGACACCCTGGTCTACCGTCCGTCCAGCGGCTGGGACATCTCCGCCGATGGCGGCAACGGCCATGACGTGGTGTTCGGCTTCGGCCTGGGCAACGTGCTGAACAACAGCAACGCCGACATCGTCGACCTGCGCGGCATGCTCGGCTACGGCGGCCCGGTCAGCCTGGTCAAGGATGAGGGCGTGCTGCAGCTGGATGCCTCGTCCCAGGGCCTGCTGGACTACCTGTCGACCCGCGTCGAGGGCAACAACACCATCCTCAGCGTCGACCGCGACGGCATCGGTAGCCAGGTCGGCTCCACCGACCTGGTCCACCTGATGGGTATCCGTACCGACCTGCTGACCCTGATCCAGAACCACCAGATCATGGTCTGAGGCCCCGAACCGCCCCGGCGCCCATGCGCCGGGGCACTCATCCGTTCTGGCGGCGCCGGTTTTCTCCCCCTTGATGGCGCCGCTTTTTTTCGCAGGGGCACGCTTGTTCGCGAGCTTCGGAACAGGCACGGCGTCTTTCGTCGACATTCAGAAAAATCTGGCCGATGTAGGTCTTTTTACTGCTCCTGAATCGGACATCCCCGGTATTTCCACCCGCGCTCCGCCCTGTAGAAAGACCGTCCGCCCCAAGACAACACAAGTGGTCCCTACCTTGAGTACCGAAACACCGCTGTTCCGCACCGAGGCCCTGCAAGGGCAGAGCGCCCAATGGCTGGGCTCGATCATCCTGATCCGGCCGCTGTCCTTCAGCGTGCTCACCGCCCTGGCCACCCTGTTCGCCCTGCTGGTGATGGGCTTCTTCATCTGGGGCAGCTACACCAAGCGCAGCACCGTGGTCGGGCAACTGCTGCCGGTCAACGGCCAGGCCAAGGTGCACGCGCCGCAGATGGGCGTGATCATCGAGAAGTCCGTGCGCGAAGGGCAGAAGGTCGAGCGCGGCCAGACCCTGCTGCGCCTTTCCAGCGAGCGCTACAGCGGCCAGGACCAGGCGGTGCAGGCCGGCATCAGCCACCGGCTGGAGGCCAGCCGCGAGTCCCTGGAGCAGCAACTGGAGAAGCTGCAGCGGCTGCAGGCCGATGAACGCCGCAGCCTGCAGGCCAAGGTCGTCAGCCTGCGCGACGAACTGGCCACCCAGGCCGCCCAGTTGCACAGCCAGCGTCAACTGGTGGCCATCGCCGGCGACGCCGAAGGACGCTACCGCGGGCTGATGGAGAAAGGCTACATCTCCATGGACCAGTTCCAGCAGCGCCAGGCCGACCAGCTCGGCCAGCGCCAGACCCTGCAGCGCCTGGAGCGCGAGCGCATGGCGCTGCAACAGCAGTTGCGTGAGCAGCAGGCCGGCCTCGACGGGCTCGACGCGCGCCATGCCAACCAGAGCGCCGAACTGCAGCGCCAGCTCAACGGCGTGCACCAGCAGCTGGGCGAGAGCGAGGCCAAGCGCACCCTGCGCATCGTGGCGCCGGAGGCGGGCATCGCCACCGCGGTGCTGGCCGAGGTCGGCCAACTGGTCGACCCCTCGCGGCCGCTGCTGAGCATCGTCCCGGAGAACGCCGAGCTGGTCGCCGAACTCTACGCGCCGAGCCGCGCGGTGGGCTTCATCAAGGTCGGCGGCCCGGCGTTGATCCGCTACCAGGCCTACCCGTACCAGAAGTTCGGCCAGTACCGCGGCAAGGTGCTGTCCATCTCGCGCACCTCGCTGCCGTACAACGAGCTGGCGGCCATGGCCGGCAGCGTGCCGGGCGTGGGCCAGAGCGGCGAGCAGTACTACCGCATCCGCGTGCAGCTGGACGAGCAGCAGGTGAACGCCTATGGCCAGCCGCGCCCGCTGCAGAGCGGCATGCTGCTGGAAGCCGACCTGCTGCAGGAAACCCGAAAACTCTACGAATGGGTCCTCGAACCCCTCTACAGCCTGACCGGCAAACTCTGAGGAACGTGCCGCATGGCTATCTTCGACTCCCTGGCGCTGCGCTTCGGCCGGCGCCTGCCCATCATCCAGCAGACCGAGGCCGCCGAGTGCGGCATCGCCTGCCTGGCCATGGTCGCCGGCTACCACGGCTGCCACAACGACCTGCGCGAGATGCGCCAGCGCTTCAACGTCTCGCTCAAGGGCATCACCCTCAAGCAACTGATCCAGGCGGCGCAGCAGCTGGGCATGGCCACGCGCCCGCTGAAGCTGGGCCTGAATGATCTGCCCAAGCTGCGCACGCCCTGCATCCTGCACTGGGACTTCAAGCACTTCGTCGTGCTCAAGTCGGTGAGCCGGCGCGGCGCGGTGATCCACGACCCGGCCCACGGCATCCGCAAGCTGGATCTTGCGGCGCTGTCGCGCTCCTTCACCGGGGTGGCCCTGGAGCTGTGGCCGGACACCGACTTCCAGAAGAAGGAGGCCAAGCCGAGCCTGCGCCTGCTCGGCATGCTCGGCAAGGTCAGTGGCCTGTACCGTTCCCTGGGCCAGGTGCTGCTGCTGTCGCTGGCCCTGGAGGTATTCGCCCTGGTCAGCCCGTTCTTCATGCAGTGGACCATCGACAACGTCATCCCCAGCAACGACCGTGACCTGCTCACCACGCTGCTGATCGGCTTCGGCCTGATGATGCTGATGCAGCAGGCCATCAGCGCGGTGCGCCAGTGGGTGGGCATGCACATGGGCACGCTGCTCAACGTGCAGTGGCGGGCCAACGTCTTCACCCACCTGCTCAACCTGCCCACGCAGTATTTCGAGAAGCGTCACCTGGGCGACATCGTCTCGCGCTTCGGCGCCGTCGACAGCATCCAGGGCACCCTGACCTCGGCCTTCCTGGTGGCGGTGCTCGATGGCCTGATGACCGTCGCCACCCTGGCCATGATGTTCGTCTACAGCCCGATGCTGGCCTGCATCGCCATCGTCTGCATGACGCTCTACGCGCTGGTGCGCTGGGCCTGGTATCAACCGCTGCGCAATGCCACCGAGGACGAGATCATCCATGCCGCGCGGCAGCAGACGCACTTCCTCGAGACCATCCGCGGGGTCCGTCCGCTGAAGCTGTTCCAGCGCCAGGACGAGCGCCGCGCCACCTGGCTGAGCCTGCTGGTGGAGCAGATCAACGCCAGCCTGCGCACGCAGAAGCTGGGGCTGTTCTACAGCCAGGTCAATGGCCTGCTGTTCGGCATCGAGAACCTGCTGGTGATGTACCTGGGGGCGAGCATGGTGATGGATGGGCATTTCACCGTGGGCATGCTCATGGCCTTCCAGTCCTACAAGGGCCAGTTCGACGGCCGCGTGGGCAGCCTGATCGACAAGTTCTTCGAGCTGCGCATGCTGCAACTGCAGGGCGAGCGCCTGGCCGACATCGTCCTCGAGCCGCCGGAGCAGGTCGGTGGCGGTGCGCCCCCCGAGGTGCTGCAGCAGCGCGAGTTCAGCATCGAACTACGCGACCTGCGCTACCGCTATTCGGAAAACGAGCCCTATGTGCTCGACGGCATCGACCTGAACATCCGCGCCGGTGAATCGGTGGCCATCGTCGGACCGTCCGGTTGCGGCAAGAGCACCCTGATCAACGTCATGCTCGGCATCCTGCCGCCCTCCGGCGGGCAGATCCGCGTGGCCGGCATGGAACTGTCGCAGATCGGCCTGGACGGCCTGCGCAGCGTGGTCGGCACCGTGCTGCAGGACGACAGCCTGTTCGCCGGCTCGCTGGCGGAGAACATCGCCTTCTTCGACCCAGCGCTGGACATGGAGCGGGTGATGGAGTGCGCGCGCCTGGCGGCGGTCCACGACGAGATCATGGCCGCGCCCATGGGCTACAACACCCTGGTCGGCGACATGGGCACGGTGCTGTCCGGCGGCCAGAAGCAGCGCGTGCTGCTGGCCCGGGCGCTGTACAAGCAGCCGAAGATCCTCTTCCTCGACGAAGCCACCAGCCACCTGGACGTGGACTGCGAGCGCCGCGTCAACGAAGCCATCCGTTCGCTGAGCATCACCCGGGTGATGGTCGCCCACCGCCCGGAGACCATCGCCTCGGCCGACCGCGTGGTGCTGCTCGGTGCCGGCCGGGTGAGTGCGGAACAACGCAACCACCACGACCTGGAGGGCGCACCGCTATGAAGCGTCTGCTCCTGTGCAGCCTGGTACTGGGCGCCAGTCCCGTGTTGGCCGGGCCGGATGTATTCCGTACCGAGCGCTCGGTGGCCGCGGAAAACATCGCCGAGTCGCACCGTGGCGGGGTGGCTTGCCTGTTCAACGCGCCGACCGGGGAACTGGCGCTGGACGAGGCCATAGAGCGGATTCTCTGCCACGATCCGCAGACCGCCCAGGCCTGGGCCGAGGCCAAGGCCCAGGCCGCGCAGTTGGGCGTGGCCTGGTCGGCCTACCTGCCGCGCCTGGGCGCCAGCCTCGGCAGCAGTGACGGCCGTAGCCGTACCGACTACCTGGATTTCGACGGCGTCGAAAGCTCGGCGCGCCAGAAGTCGCTCAATGCCAACCTCGAGCTGAGCTGGGTGCTGTTCGATTTCGGCCGGCGCCGCGCCGCCCTGCGCAGTGCCCGGCAACTGCTGGTGGCGGCCAACGCCAGCCACCAGGCGATGCTGCAGAGTGCCTTCGTCGACGCCGCGCAGACTTACTACGACGCCCTGGCCGCCCAGGACACGCTGACCGCCGCGGAGCAGGTGCGGGACATGGCCGCGGAGAACTACCAGGCCGCCGATGCCAAATATGCGGCCGGGGCAGCGGCGTTGTCGGACCGCCTGCAGGCGCAGACCGCACAATCGCAATCGGAGCTGCGCCTGGTGCGCGCCCGCGGCAACCTGGACAACGCCCTCGGGGTGCTGGCGCTGCGCATGGGGTTGCCGGCGGAAAGCCGTTTCCAGCTGACCAGCGAGCTGGCGCTGATGCCCGACACCACCTTCGTCAGTGCCATCGATCGCCTGCTGGCCCAGGCGCGCGACCGGCACCCGCAGCTGATCGCCGCCCAGGCCCGGGTCGAGGCCGCCAGCCAGAGGGTGCACGAGGTTCGCGCCGAGGGCCTGCCGACCCTGGCCCTGACCGGTAGCCTCAGCCACTCGCGCAATGATCTGCCACGCACGCTCAATGGTGACACCCGGCAGCGCGATACGAGTATCGGCCTGCAGCTGAACATCCCGCTGTTCGAAGGTTTCGAGCGCAACTACCGGGTGCGCGGTGCCAAGGCCGAGGTCCAGGCCAGCCGCGCGGCCCTGGCCGGTACCGAGCAACAGGTCTCGCTGCTGGTCTGGGGCAGTTACCAGCGGCTGATGGTGGACAGCCAGAGCCTGAACAGTACCGACGCCCTGGTCGCGCAATCGCGCCAGGCGCTGGAAGTGACCCAGGGGCGTTACCGGGCGGGCGTCGGCAGCATGATCGAGCTGCTCAACGCCCTCAGCGCCTACGCCGACGCCCGCGAACAGCACATCCGGGCGCTGGCCGACTGGCAGAGCGCCCGCCTGCAATTGGCGGCCGGGCTCGGTCGCCTGGGGTTCTGGGCGCTGCGCTGAATGCCTGCGGGCAAGGCCCGGCCCCCGCTGACATCGACACTGAAGCCGCGCTGGAATCCTCCAGGCGGCTTTTTTTCTGCCCGCGGCGCAGGCTGCTATTGACCGGGTGAGCTGCTGTTGAGGGGCGCTTGTACGAAGTGGCCGAGTTCGGCCGTTTACCTGACACCTGGCTTCCTAATATGCCTGTTCTCAGGGGTTTATTAATCGCTGTGGGTACTCATGAAAATAAACTCCAGGTGTCATTGCATTTCATGCACTTGATATCGCCGCCTGCTGTTGGCGGGCGGTGTATGCATTACCAACTTCAGATCCATCAACCTGCAAGGAGTCCATCATGCAAGAACTCAACAGCCAGGAACTCGAAATGATCGCCGGCGGCGCCACCACCGGTATCCTCGACAGCATCGGCGGCGGCCTGCTCGGTATCTTCGCCGGCGCCATGGGCACCGCCTGGCGCGGCGGCACCATCGCCATCAACAACTTCGGGGGCATCGGTCATATCCTGGCGCCGGCCGCCGGGATCATCGTCGGTGCCTTCGGCACCATCTGGGGCGCGGTCTTCGGCCTTATCAACGGCATCGCCCAGGGGACCGGCTCCCAGGTCCAGGCGCTGGGCGATGTATGGAACGACATCATTGGCCTGCCGGGTTCGGCCACCGGCCAGGGCTACGACGGTTATCTCGGTGGTGGCACCGGCAATGGTCCGCGCTGATTGACCGATTAAAGCAACGCAGCCACCACCAGGCGGTGGTGGCTTCCGACATTCTCCAGGTACTGCCTGTCGTTCGCTGCTGTTGGAAACTTCCCGGTTTCCGGCGTTGTGCAGGATTCAGCAGTTTTATTGAAACGAGCCGCATGAGAAGTCCTTGTATGAAAATTCCAAACTATCGGGTTGTATTCTGCCGGCCATATCCTGCGAATTCCTGATGATGGCACTTTCGAGTGTTTTTGGGTTGTCATCAGTAGTTTGATCAACAAGAATTTACCTGTCGCATCGGCCTTGTGCTTGTTGCGAAATAGCCGGCGCCGAAATTGTCGCGGAGTCTCCGCGTGGTAATTGAAATGGCCTTGGGCTGAAGTACTTCCGGTTGATCAACAAGCCACGATCCTTGGCTGGGCTTTTGCCGTGGATATTGGTTGTTGCGGATCATTCTTGGAAAGCTTCAGACGGCCTTGCTATTGCTGTTCATATCGGTGGCGGTATGTCGAGAAAATGAGCCGTGATTTGAAAGCGGCAATTCTGTTAGCTGCAAGGAGTCTATCCAAATGCAAGAACTGAAAATGCAAGAAATCGAGATGGTAGCGGGCGCGGGTATCATCGAGGACGTGGTCGGTCGCATCGGTGCGGCCATCATGCTGGTCCCGCTGTCCCTCAGCACCGGTGTCGCCAAGGGCGTGGTAACCGGTGGCTCCGTGGGTGGCATCCTGGGCGTTGGTGTCGCCAGTGGTGCCTTCGGTGGTGTCATCGGTGGCGTTCTTGGCGTCATTCATGCGGTTACCTACGGTCTGGTGAATGGCTGGGACATGTCGCTGCAAACCTTCAACGGCAACGCAGAAGGTTGGTGGCGCATGGATTACCCGGCACCGCAGGTCGGCAACGGCGGCGGTCTGCTGGGCGGCCTGATCGGCGGCAGCGGCGGCAACGGCGGTTCTGTGAGCCCGCGTTGATCCCCAGAAGAGGCCATCGCCCATCGGGTGGCCTTTAGCTGTCTCGGAGCCTGCCGGTAAACGGCAGGCTCTGTCGCATATTCGCTTGTGCAGTTTCCATTGCCCGGGTTTGCCGAACTTCATGGAGCGGAAAATAATTCGCTATATCTATGCGGACTGAAAATAATAAGCCGTGCTGGTGCGAGTCGTGCCGGTTGTATCGAAAACCACTGCTTCGGTAGTGGTTTTTTATTGTGTCGAATTTAGGGAAGATCCTGCCGGTTCAGGTCGGAGTTCATGGATTTTTGGTTTTTTGTATAAGAAAAATCCTACATGCTGGTTCGTATTTATCCTCTGATGGGACGAGTTGTCGGGTAATAGACTGATAGGCATCAGTAATAAACGGCATTTTCGGATGTTCTCTCAAAGATAGCCTTTGCGGTGATCCGTAGTATTGCCGCCTCGGTTTTTCAGGGTGGTTCGGATGTATCTCAATAAACTGTATTGGGGAATGTTGGCTTGCCTGGCATTTTCTTCTCTGGCAGTTGCCGGCGAGACTGCTGGCAAAAACGGCAAGCGCATGGTCTGCCGGCCCGAATGCCAGTGGCTGGACGCCGCCGCGCCTATGCCGGCGGCGCCCGCGGCCACGGCGGTGCGCCAGGCCGTGGCGCGGGCCGGTGCGCAGCCCAGGCTGGACCTGTCGGTCGATCACCTGGCCCGGGACTGGCAGCCGGCGGATACCGGGGCGGGGCAGGGCGGTGCCCTGGACCTGTGGCGCGCGGTCGGCCTGGCGGTGGAAACCTACCCGTCGATCCGCGATGCCGCCGCCCAGCTGGACCAGCAACGCGAAGCGATCAACGTGGCCAGGGCCGGCTACCTGCCGACCATCCAGACCGGCCTCAACACCGGCAGGCAGGGCGCCTATGGCAGCGGGCAGAACCTGTCGCTGTCCGCCTCGCAGATGATCTACGACTTCGGCAAGGTGGCCAACGCGGTCAAGGGCGCCGAGGCCGGCGTGCGCGTACAGCGCTTCCAGCTGATGAGCGAAGTGGACGAGGTCGCCCGGCAATCGGCCCAGGCGCTGATCGAGGTCGCCCGCTACCGCGCCCTGCGCGACAGCGCCCGGACCCTGGTGGACAGCCTGCAGCGCCTGCGGCAACTGGCCCGGCAGCGCGCCGACGAGGGCGCCAGCACCCAGGCCGACCTGATCCAGGCGCAGTCGCGGGTGGAGGCGGCCGAGGCCTCGCTGCTGGCCATCCAGACCCAGCTGCAGCAGCAGAAGAGCAAGCTGCGCACCATGATCGGCCGCGAGGTGAGCGAGGCCGCCGTGAGCGTGCCCGCCGAACGCCTGCAGCGGGCCGCCCGGCTGATCGAGCCGAACCCGCAGATGCCGGTGAGCGTGCGCATGGCCCTGGCCGAGCGCGAGGAGGCCGAGGCCCAGCTGTCCCTGGCGCGGTCCAACACCCGGCCGACCTTCACCGTCGACGGCGGCGTCAACAAGTACTTCGGCAATGCCGGCGACATGGCCGGCGAGCGCGTCTACACCCTGACCCTCGGCGTCAAGCACGACCTCTTCGCCGGCGGCGCGCCCTCGGCGCGGGTGCGCGGCGCCGGCCAGGCGCTGCGGGCGGCGGAAGAGCGCATACACACCCGGCAGCTGGAGGCCCGCGACCAGTGGACCGCCCTGCAGGAGCAGATGGGCGGCCTCGACGAGCGCCTGCGGGTGCTCGCCGACCGCCAGAAGAGCATCGTCGACACCCAGCGCCTGTACCGCGAGCAGTACCTGTCGCTGGGCACCCGCACGCTGCTCGACCTGCTCAACGCCGAGCAGGAGATCTTCCAGGCGCAGAGCGATTCGGTGAACGCCCGCCACGACCTGTGGAGCGCCCAGGTGGCCTTCATCAACGCCACCGGACGGATGCACGACGTCTTCCAACTCGAGAGTGATTCCCTATGACCGCGCAAGCGCAACGCCCGGTGGCCGACAGCGCCCCCTGGCTGGAAGCCATGCTGATGGTGGCCCGGCACTACCGCCTGGACGTATCCGAGGAGCGCGTCCGCGTCGGCCTGGAATGGCACCGCGGCCTGGACCTGGACGGCCAGTTGCAGCACATGGCCCGCGACATGGGCCTGACGCTGCGCGCCGAGGCCCTGGACAAGGGCGTGCTCGACCCCTGGCGGCTGCCGGTGCTGGCGCAGTTCTCCGGCGGCCAGGTGGGGCTGATCGAGAGCGTCGACGGCAACGGTGGCGTCGGCGTGCGCCTGAGCGGCGAGCAGGGCGTGCTGCAGGCGCTGCCGGCCGCCGAAGTGGCCGAGCGGGTGCAGCGGGTGTACCGCCTGCGCCCCGAGGTGGCGGTGGCGGACGTGCGCGTCGACGACTACATCAAGCCCTACCAGCCCAACTGGTTCTGGAGCCTGGTGCTGCGCGACTGGCGGCGCTACGGCGACGTGATGCTCGCCTCGCTGGTGGCCAACGTGCTGGCCCTGGCTTCCATGCTGTTCTCCATGCAGGTCTACGACCGCGTGGTGCCGGCGCAGTCCGAGCCGACCCTGTGGGTGCTGTTCGGCGGGGTGATGCTGGCGGTGCTCATCGGCTTCGGCATGCGCCTGGCGCGCACCCACATCTCCGACCTGATCGGTAAGCGCGCCGACCTGCGCATCTCCGACCGCGTCTTCGGCCACGCCCTGCGCCTGCGCAACGAGGCCATCTCCAAGTCCACCGGCTCGTTCATCTCGCAGATCCGCGAGATGGAGCAGGTGCGCGAGCTGATCACCTCGACCACCCTGGGCGCGCTGGCCGACCTGCCGTTCTTCTTCCTGTTCCTGGTGGTGCTCTGGTCGGTGGGCGGGAGCATGGCCCTGGTGCCGCTGGCGGTGCTGCCGCTGCTGCTGATCCCCGGCCTGCTGGCGCAGAAGCCGCTGGGGCGGTTGTCCAAGGAGGGCATGCGCGAGTCGGCGATCCGCAACGCCATGCTGGTGGAGGCGGTGCAGGGCATCGAGGACGTCAAGCAACTGCGCGCCGAGCAGCGCTTCCAGAACCAGTGGAACCACCTCAACGAGGTCTCGGCCACCGTCAGCATGCGCCAGCGCTTCATCACCGGCGCGCTCATGGCCTGGACCCAGGAAGTGCAGACCCTGGTGTACGTGCTGGTGGTGCTGGTCGGCTGCTTCCAGGTGATGAGCGGCGACATGACCACCGGCGCGCTGATCGGCATGTCCATCCTGTCCTCGCGGATGATCGCGCCCCTGGCGCAGATCTCCGGGATCATGTCGCGCTGGCAGCAGGCCAAGGTCGCCCGCGAGGGCCTGGAAGAACTGATGAAGCGCCCGGTGGAAAGCGCCGAGGGCGGCAAGCGCCTGCACCGCCCGGTGCTGCACGGCGACTACCAGCTCGAAGGCGTGCGCTTCCGCTACGGCCAGGACGACAAGCGCCCGGCCATCGAGGTGGCCCAGCTGCGCATCGCCGCCGGCGAGAAGGTCGCCATCCTCGGCCGCAACGGCGCCGGCAAGTCCAGCCTGCTGCAACTGCTGGCCGGCATGTACCGGCCGCAGGAGGGCAGCCTGCTGCTCGACTCGCTGCGCCTGGAACTGATCGACCCCTACGACGTGCGCCGCGACGTGGCCTTCCTCAGCCAGCAGGCCAACCTGTTCTTCGGCACCCTGCGCGAGAACCTGAGCATGGGCCGGCCCAACGCCAGCGACGAGGAGCTGCTCGAGGCCCTGCGCCTGAGCGGCGCCCTGGGCCTGGTGCAGGCCCTGCCCGACGGCCTGGAGCACATGGTCCAGGAGGGCGGCCGCGGCCTCTCCGGCGGCCAGCGCCAGAGCCTGCTGCTGGCCCGCACGCTGCTGCGCCAGCCGCGCGTGCTGCTGCTCGACGAGCCCACCGCCTGGCTCGACGAGGTGGGCGAGCAGGCCCTGATCCGCCACCTGGAGCCCTGGCTGAAGTCGCGCACCCTGGTGGTGGCGACCCACCGCCCGGCGGTGCTCAAGTGGGTCGACCGCATCATCGTGGTCGACAACGGCCGCGTCGTGCTCGACGACACCAAGCAGGCGGTGCTGGCCAAGCTCGCCGGCCCGCCGCCGGCCAAGCCCGGCGAGAAGGCCCCGGCGGTGGCCTGAGGCCGCCCACGCAATTCGCAGAGGACGCGGGCCCTGGCCCGTGTCGGGAGTGACCATGCAAGCCAATTCGATTCAAGCGCCCGGGGCCGCGCCCCTGGCCCCCTATTTCCAGGCGAAGGAGCGCGCGCCCCGCGCCGCCTGGCTGGTCTGGTGCGTGCTCGGCGGCATGCTGCTGCTGTTCGCCTGGGCCTACCTGTTCGAGCTCGACGAAGTCTCCACCGGCACCGGCAAGGTGATCCCCAGCTCCCGCGAGCAGGTGGTGCAGTCCCTGGAGGGCGGCATCCTCGCCGAACTGCGGGTCAAGGAGGGCGACCGCGTCGACGCCGGCCAGGTGCTGGCCCAGCTCGACCGCACCAAGACCGAGTCCTCGGTGGGCGAGAGCGCCTCGCGCCTGCGCGCCGCCCTGGCCATGGCCGCGCGCCTGCGCGCCGAGGTGGACGGCGGCGAACTGGTGTTCCCCCCGGAAGTGCTGGAGGAGCCGGACCTGGTGAGGTCCGAGACCGCCCTGTACAAGTCGCGGCGCGACAGCCTGCAGAAGAGCCTGCAGGGCATCAACGAGGCCCTGGCGCTGGTCCGCAAGGAACTGAAGCTGACCACGCGCCTGGCCGAGATCGGCGCGGCGAGCAACGTCGAGGTGCTGCGCCTGAAGCGCCAGGCCAACGAGCTGGAGCTCAAGGCCACCGAGACGCGCAACCAGTACTACGTCAAGGCCCGCGAGGAACTGGCCAAGGCCAATGGCGAGGTGGAGGCGCAGCAGTCGGTGACCCGCGGCCGCGCCGACTCGCTGTCGCGCCTGACCGTGGTCTCGCCGGTGCGCGGCATCGTCAAGGACATCGAGGTGAACACCGTCGGCGGCGTCATCCCACCCAACGGCCGCTTCATGGTCATAGTGCCGGTGGAGGACCAGCTGCTGGTGGAGGCGCGCATCTCGCCGCGCGACGTGGCCTTCATCCACCCCGGGCAGCCGGCCACGGTGAAGATCAGCGCCTACGACTACGCCATCTACGGTGGCCTGGACGGCAAGGTGACGCACATCTCGCCGGACACCATCCAGGACGAGGTGCGCCGCGACCAGTACTACTACCGCGTGTTCGTACGCACCCAGACCGACTCGCTGCAGAACAAGGACGGCAAGAGCTTCCCGATCTTCCCCGGCATGGTCGCCACGGTGGACGTGCACACCGGCAGCAAGACCGTCTGGGACTACCTGACCAAGCCGCTCAACCGCGCCCGCGAAGCGCTGCGCGAACGCTGAGGAGGCGCCATGGCCAAGCAACGCACCCCCAGCTACCGCGAGCGCCGCGAGGTGGAGGCCGCCGGCAGGCGCGCCAGCGCGCTCTACGCCCAGGGCCGGCATGAGGAGGCCCTGCAACTGTGCCTGCAGACCGCCCGGCGCTGGCCGCAGCTGGCGGTGGCCTGGACCGACGCGGCGGTCAACTGCATCAAGCTGGAGCGCTGGCAGCAGGCCGTCGAGCACGCCGGCCGCGCCCTGGCCGCCGGCGGCACCGGCCTGGCGCTGTTCGACGCCCTGTCCCACGCCCACTGCGCGCTGCGCCAGTGGGACCAGGTGCGCCAGCACGGCCTGCACGCGCTGACCCTGCGCGACCGCCAGTTCGGCGTCGAGCCGCCGCTGGCCCACGCCCTGCCGCCGCTGCCGCCGCCACCCAGCGCCGCCACCCGCGGGCGCAACCTGATCGCCTTCTCGCTGTTCGGCGCCAGCGCCAAGTACTGCGAGACGGCGGTGCTCAACGTGCTGGAGCAGCCGCGCATCTACCCGCACTGGACCTGCCGCTTCTACATCGACGACAGCGTGCCCGAGGCCATCGTCCGCCGCCTGCGCGACAACGGTGGCGAAGTGGTGCTGGTCGACGAGGCCGTGCGCCAGTGGCCGGGGCCCATGTGGCGCTTCCTGGCGCTGGACGATGCCCGGGCCCAGCGCATCCTGTTCCGCGACGCCGACTCGGTGATCAGCGAGCGCGAGGCCGAGGCGGTGGCCGAATGGCTGGCCAGCGACAGGCGCTTCCACGCCCTGCGCGACAACGGCACCCACACCGAGCTGCTCCTGGCCGGCCTGTGGGGTGCGGTGGGCGGGGCGCTGCCGCCGCTGGTGGAGCTGCTCCGGCCGTTCTTCGCCGAGCCGCTGGCCTCGCGGCATTTCGCCGACCAGCATTTCCTGCGCCGCTACGTCTGGCCCTACGCGCGGCGCAGCCTGCTGCAGCACGATTCGATGTTCGGCTTCCTGGGCGCCGCCGGCTTCCCCGGCGGGCCCATGCCGGACGACTTCCACGTCGGCTACGCCGAAGGCTCGCCACGTTTCGAAGTGCCCTGCACCCTGGCCGAGGGCACCCGGGTACGCTGGACCCTGTACCGCCGCGGCGGGGAGGGCGAGCAGGCGATCTGCGACTACGCCGCCACGGTGACCGCCGGCGCGGTGCACGGGCACATCCCGGCGCGCTACGCCGAGTGGATCCGCCGCGGCGAAGCGCGCATCGCAGTGGCGCCGGAGGCGTAGGGCGTACAACCGTTCGCGGTTGTACGCCGCCTCACCGATCTTGCAGGGTCCCGCGCGGGAATCGGCCAAGGCCAAACGGCGGATAACGCGGAGCGTTATTCGCCCTACGCCAGGCCCACCCGTAGGGCGGATAACCGTTCGCGGTTATCCGCCGTTTCACCTTTCTCATCGCCAACGCCATGGCTGGCCCTGGCGCGGCCGTCAGCGATAGTGATCGAGGATGCGCGCGATTTCCCCGGAGGCCTTGAGCTCGGCCAGGGCGTTGAGCACCGCCTGGGTCGGCAGGTGCGGGTCGTCGAGGACCATGCAGCCCAGTTCCGCCTGGTCGAGCTGGGCGGCGGGGTAGAGGCGGTGCTCGGCCGGCCGCGCGAGGTTGAACCAGTTCAGCGCGACCTCGCTGGACACCGCATAGTCGTAGCGCCCGGCCTCCAGCTTCTTCAGCACCAGCTCCTGGTTGCGCGCATCGTCGCGGTGCAGGCGCCCGCTGGCGAACGACAGCTGCAGGTAGGGGTAGGCGTAGCCGAGGACGGTGCCGATGCTCTGTCCGGCCAGGCTGGCGACGTCCACCGGGGCCCGCTCCCGGGCCACCAGCAGGTCGCGCTGGATCATCAGCGGCACGCTCCAGCGGTAGTCGCGGAACTCCTCGCTGAGCCAGGCGGGGGAGATGTAGCAGCGCACGTCGATGCTGTGGTTGTGCAGGGCCTGTTCCACCCGGGCCCGCGGCAGCACGTGGAAGGACGGGGCCATGCCGACCTTGCGCGCGGTACTGGTGAACAGCTCGAAGAGGATACCGCCGGTCAGCTGGCCGTCCTCGACCCGCGCCAGCGGCATGGCCCAGCCCTCGACCACCGAGAAACTCAGCTGCCGGGGATCGGCCTGGGCCAAGCCGGCGATGAGTAGGAGGGCGGGGACGAGTGCGCGCATTCGGGCTCCGGACGTGCGGAAGCAGGACACAATGCCTGTTTCGGGGGGTTCTTGCCAAGCCTGTCAGGTTGCAGGCCCTTGCATCGGGTGCAATTTCCGGTCCTCTTCGCTAGGATTAGCCCACTTCCGCCTACCAGCCGCGATGGATTTCAATGAGTTATCAGGTTCTTGCCCGCAAATGGCGTCCGCGTTCGTTCCGCGAAATGGTCGGCCAGGCCCACGTCCTCAAGGCCCTGATCAACGCGCTGGACAACCAGCGCCTGCACCACGCGTACCTGTTCACCGGTACCCGCGGCGTGGGCAAGACCACCATCGCGCGCATCCTCGCCAAGTGCCTGAACTGCGAGACCGGCATCAGCTCCACCCCCTGCGGCCAGTGCTCGGTGTGCCGGGAGATCGACGAAGGCCGCTTCGTCGACCTCATCGAAGTGGACGCCGCCAGTCGCACCAAGGTCGAGGACACTCGCGAACTGCTGGACAACGTGCAGTACGCGCCGAGCCGCGGGCGCTACAAGGTCTACCTGATCGACGAAGTGCACATGCTTTCCAGCCACAGCTTCAACGCCCTGTTGAAGACGCTGGAAGAGCCGCCGCCCCACGTCAAGTTCCTGCTGGCCACCACCGACCCGCAGAAGCTGCCGGTGACCATCCTCTCGCGCTGCCTGCAGTTCAGCCTGAAGAACATGCCGCCCGAGCGCGTGGTGGAGCACCTGACCCACGTGCTCGGCGCCGAGAACGTGCCCTTCGAGGAAGACGCCCTGTGGTTGCTGGGCCGCGCCGCCGACGGCTCCATGCGCGACGCCATGAGCCTGACCGACCAGGCCATCGCCTTCGGCGAGGGCAAGGTGCTGGCCGCCGACGTGCGCGCCATGCTCGGCACCCTCGACCACGGCCAGGTCTACGGTGTGCTCCATGCGCTGCTCGAAGGCGACGCGCGGGCCCTGCTGGACGCCGTGCGCCACCTGGCCGAACAGGGCCCGGACTGGGGCGGGGTGCTGGCCGAGATCCTCAACGTGCTGCACCGCGTGGCCATCGCCCAGGTGCTGCCGGACGCCGTCGACAACGGCCAGGGCGACCGCGACAAGGTGCTGGCCCTGGCCCAGGCGCTGCCCGGCGAGGACGTGCAGTTCTACTACCAGATGGGCCTGATCGGCCGTCGCGACCTGCCCCTGGCGCCGGACCCGCGCAGCGGCTTCGAGATGGTGCTGCTGCGCATGCTGGCCTTCCGCCCGGCGGACGGCGGCGCCCCACCGAGGTCACCGCTAAAGGACCTGGGGATCAGCAAGGCCACGGCTGATTCCAACCGCAACCCAGTGGCCGGCGCCGCCGTCGCGGCGCCGGCAGCCGTTGCCAGCGTGGCGAGCGTGCCGGTGGTGTCCACCGTGCCCGCCGCCGTTGCGCCGGCCGCGCCCGCGCCGCAGCCTGTGGCGGCTCCGGCTCCGGCTCCGGCTCCGGCTCCGGCTCCGGCTCCGGCTCCGGTGGTGGAGGCCGAGCCTGTGCCCGAACCCGCGCCGGCGCCCGTCGTCCCCGTCGTCGAGGCCGCCCCCGTCGAGCCCGCTCCGCAGGCCCCGGTCGAGGCCGCGCCCGCCGAACTGCCCGCGGTCGAACCACAGGCCGCCGTGGAGGCGCCGGCCCCCGCCGTCGACCTGCCCTGGGAAGAACCCGCCGCGCCGGCTGCCGCGCAGCCGCAGGTCGAGCCCCAGCCGGCGCCCGCGCCC
This sequence comes from Pseudomonas sp. JH-2, assembly GCF_036231725.1. Classification (NCBI taxonomy): domain Bacteria; kingdom Pseudomonadati; phylum Pseudomonadota; class Gammaproteobacteria; order Pseudomonadales; family Pseudomonadaceae; genus Pseudomonas; species Pseudomonas sp. JH-2. The sequence goes on from NZ_JAZAQP010000005.1 coordinate 22,413, forward strand.
GTTGCGCTTCCTGAGCCTGCGCCCATCGTCATGGCCGACAGCGAGGACGACGACCGCGACGAAGAGCCGCCGCCGGCCGACGACTACTATGAAGTCGACATGGATGCGCTCAGCTACCTGGACGCTGGCGACGAGCGGCAGGCCGAGGCCCGGCCCGAGCCGGAACCGGAGCCCGCGGCCCTGCCGGCCACGGGCCTGGCCGCCGAGTGGCTGGACCTGTTCCCGCGCCTGGGCCTGGGCGGCCTGACCGCGAGCATCGGCGCCAACTGCACCCTGGTGGCGGTGGAGGACGACGTCTGGCACCTGCACCTGGACCCGGGGCAGAGCGCGTTGTACAACGCCACCCAGCAGCGCCGCCTGAACGAGGCGCTGAACCAGTACCATGGGCGCCCCCTGAAGCTGGAAGTGACCATCCAGAAGCCCGAGCAGGAAACCCCGGCCCAGGCCGCGGCGCGCAAGCGCGCCGAGCGCCAGCGCGAGGCCGAGGCCTCCATCGGGGCCGACCCGTACGTGCTGCAGATGCGGCAGCAGTTCGGCGCGGTGGTCCGCGCCGGTACCATCGAACCCCTGGCGGCGAAGGCCTGACCGCCTGCGCCCAACCAACCCTGAACGACCGAGGTGATCGAGATGATGAAAGGTGGCATGGCCGGCCTGATGAAGCAGGCCCAGCAGATGCAGGAAAAGATGCAGAAGATGCAGGAAGAGCTGGCCAACGCCGAAGTCACCGGCCAGTCCGGCGCCGGCCTGGTGAGCGTGGTGATGACCGGCCGCCACGACGTCAAGCGCGTCAGCCTGGACGACAGCCTGATGCAGGAAGACAAGGAAATCCTCGAGGACCTGATCGCCGCCGCGGTGAACGACGCCGTGCGCAAGATCGAGCAGAACAACCAGGAGAAGATGGCGGGCATGACCGCCGGCATGCAGCTGCCCCCCGGCTTCAAGATGCCGTTCTGATTCGCGACACCGCCACACCCGTAGGAGCGAGCTTGCTCGCGAACCTTCGCCGCGCCAGCAACGGCAGGCAAAGCGTTCGCGAGCGGGCCCGCTCCTGCGCCGTTTACCCTTCCTGAAATCTCGAGACCGACGCCCGCCATGTTCAGCCCGCTGATCCGCCAACTCATCGACGCCCTGCGCATCCTCCCCGGTGTGGGGCAGAAGAGCGCCCAGCGCATGGCGCTGCAGCTGCTGGAGCGTGACCGCGCGGGCGGCCTGCGCCTGGCCCAGGCGCTGACCCAGGCCATGGAAGGGGTGGGGCATTGCAAGCAGTGCCGCACGCTGAGCGAGGAAGAGCTGTGCCCGCAGTGCGCCGACCCGCGCCGCGACGACTCGCTGCTGTGCGTGGTGGAAGGCCCGCTGGACGTGTTCGCCGTGGAGCAGACCGGCTACCGCGGGCGCTTCTTCGTGCTCAAGGGCCACCTGTCGCCACTGGACGGCCTGGGCCCGGAGGCCATCGGCATTCCCGAGCTGGAAGCGCGGATCAAGGCCGGCAGCTTCAGCGAAGTCATCCTCGCCACCAACCCCACGGTGGAAGGCGAGGCCACCGCCCACTACATCGCCCAGTTGCTGGCCGGCAGCGGCCTGGTCCTGAGCCGCATCGCCCATGGCGTGCCCCTGGGCGGCGAGCTGGAGCTGGTGGACGGCGGCACCCTGGCCCACGCCCTTGCCGGGCGCCGGCCGATCGTCTAGTCGCGGCGCATCTGGGCCGAAACGGCCCAGGCGATGGCAAAAGCCTCGCCTTGTAAACCAAGCAAGCGCTAGGTAAGTTTTCAGGCAACCCGCCTGGAGGCTCGCCATGTCCGCATTCACCGATTACTTCGACGATAGCCACCGCCTGGTCCGCGACTCGGTGCGACGCTTCGTCGAGCGGGAAATCCTCCCGCACATCGCCGATTGGGAAGAAGCCGAGGAGTTCCCCCGCGAGCTCTACCGCAAGGCCGGCGAGGCCGGCATCCTCGGCATCGGCTACCCGGAAACCTACGGCGGCAGCCACGAGGGCGACCTGTTCGCCAAGCTGGCGGCCAGCGAGGAACTGATGCGCAGCGGCTCCGGCGGCCTGGTGGCCGGCCTGGGCTCGCTGGACATCGGCCTGCCGCCGCTGCTCAAGTGGGGCCGCCCCGAGCTGCGCGAGCGCATCGTGCCGCAGGTGCTGGCCGGCGAGAAGATCATGGCCCTGGCGGTCACCGAGCCTTCCGGCGGCTCCGACGTGGCCAGCCTGAAGACCCGCGCCGTGCGCGACGGCGACCACTACCGCGTGACCGGCAGCAAGACCTTCATCACCAGCGGCGTGCGCGCCGACTACTACACGGTGGCGGTGCGCACCGGCGGCGAGGGCTACGGCGGCATCAGCCTGCTGCTGGTGGAGAAGGGCACCCCCGGCTTCACGGTGGGCCGCAAGCTGAAGAAGATGGGCTGGTGGGCCTCGGACACCGCCGAGCTGTTCTTCGACGACTGCAAGGTGCCGGTCGAGCACCTGATCGGCATGGAGAACATGGGCTTCGCCTGCATCATGGCCAACTTCCAGAGCGAACGCCTGGCCCTGGCCACCATGGCCAACATGACCGCCCAACTGGCGCTGGAGGAAGCCCTGAAATGGAGCGCCGGGCGCGAAGCCTTCGGCAAGCCCATCGGCAAGTTCCAGGTGCTCAAGCACCGCCTGGCGGAGATGGCCACCCAGGTCGAGGTGTCCCGCGAGTTCACCTACCGCCAGGCGGCGAAGATGGCCGCCGGGCAGAGCGTGGTGAAGGAAATCTCCATGGCCAAGAACTTCGCCACCGACGTCGCCGACCGCGTGGTCTACGACGCCGTGCAGCTGCTCGGCGGCATGGGCTACATGCGCGAGAGCCTGGTGGAGCGGCTGTACCGCGACAACCGCATCCTCTCCATCGGCGGCGGCACGCGGGAGATCATGAACGAGATCATCGCCAAGCAGATGGGGTTGTGAGGGAGAGGGCTGTCTGTAGGAGCGAGCTTGCTCGCGAACCAGTGGAGTTACCTGGCTGCGCTGGTGCATAGCCGGACCTCGTTCCCTCTCCCTAACCCTCTCCCTGAAGGGAGAGGGGACCGTTGGGCAGAAACGGATGTTCTGGCGTTAGCCGGCAACACCGCAGGTTTCCAGCTGAAACCATTCCTTCTCTCGGCACGGACAAGCCCCCTCTCCCTTCAGGGAGAGGGCTGGGGAGAGGGCGCGGAGTCAACCCCAAACACCGTAGCCGCCGGGAAACGCCATTGTTCGCGAGCAAGCTCGCTCCTACGAAGAGCAAGGCCCCGTAGGATGGCGTTGAGCGAAGCGATACCCATCAAACAGAAAACCCGCTCCAGGGAGCGGGCTTCTTCTTTCATCGACCCCGGGCCCTACTTGGCCTCGTAACCCTCCGGCCGGGCCTTGGGCTTGGGTGCGAAGCGCGCCGCCAGGCGCATGCTGACGGTAACCACCTTCTGGTACCACACCGGCAACAACCGCAGCATCACATCAATTGCATGTGCATCCGTGCCGATGAGGATGCGCCGGGCGTCGCGCTCCACGCCGCGGATGATCACCTGGGCGGCCTTTTCCGGGGTGGTGCGCAGCAGCTGGTCGTTGAACTGCTGGCGCGCGGCGTTGGCGTTCTGCCCGGTGACCTTGGCCAGGCTGTCGTTCATCCGCGCGGTCTTGGCGATGTTGGTGCGGATGCCGCCGGGGTGCACGCAACTGGCCGAGACCGCGCCGCCTTCCATGTCCAGTTCCTGGCGCAGCGACTCGGTGAAGCCGCGCACGGCGAACTTGGTGGCGTTGTAGGCGCTCATGCCCGGCTGCGAGAACAGCCCGAAGACGCTGGAGACGTTGACGACGTGGCCCTCGCCGGACGCCTTGATGTGCGGCAGGAAGGCCTTGGTGCCGTACACCACGCCCCAGAAGTTGATGTTGGTGATCCACTCGTACTCTTCGTACTCGCTGCCCTCCACCGTGCCGGCGTGGGCCACCCCGGCGTTGTTGAACACCAGGTTGACCTTGCCGTGCTCGGCCACCACCTTGTCGGCCCAGGCGTGCACCTGCTCGCGCTCGGCGACGTTGACCACCTCGGTGGAGATGCGCACGCCGTAGGAGGCCAGGCCCTGGTGGGTTTCCTCAAGGCCGCTGGCGTTGACGTCGGCCAGCGCCAGGTGGCAGCCGCGCGAGGCCAGCTCGCCGGCCAGGGCGCGGCCGATGCCGGAACCGGCGCCGGTGATGGCGGCGACTTTGTTCTCGAAGGACTTCATGCCGGGACCTCCTCGGCGCGGGGTTGCTGGATGGCGTCGGTTTCCTCGAACGGCCTGGCCTTCAGATGATAGGCGGCGGTGTCGAAACTGCGGGTGAGCAGGCGGAAGCGCCAGGTGAAGCCCGGCCACAGGGTGCAGTTGCGCCCGCTCACCGGGTGCAGGTACCAGCTCTTGCAGCCGCCGGTGTTCCACACGCTATGGTTGAGCCCGCGCTGCAGCTTGAGGTTCCAGCGCTTCTGCTCGTCTTCCTTGACCTCCAGGCTGAGCAGCTCGCGGCGCTTCATCAGCTTCAGCGCGCCGAGCACGTAGGCGATCTGCGACTCGATCATGTAGACCATGGAGTTGTGGCCCAGGCCGGTGTTCGGGCCCATCAGGAAGAACAGGTTGGGGAAGCCGCGGGTGACGGTGCCCTTGTAGGCCTCCGGGCCTTGCGGCCAGGTGTCCAGCAGGTCCACGCCGCCACGGCCGAACACGGTGCCACGGGGGATGGGGTCGTTGGCGGTGAAGCCGGTGCCGAAGATGATCGCGTCCACCTCGCGCTCCTGGCCGTCGGCGGTGACGATGCTGTGCTCGCGGACCTCGCGGATGCCGTCGGTGATCACCGAGGCGTTGGGCGCGGCCAGCGCCGGGTAGTAGTTCGGCGACATCAGGATGCGCTTGCAGCCGATGGTGTAGTCGGGGGTGAGCTTGCGGCGCAGCTCCGGGTCCTTGACCTGCTGGTGGATGTAGCGCACCGCCAGCTTGCCGATCATCTTCATCGCCCAGGGCGCGAAGGTGAAGCCCAGCACGCGGCCTTCGAGCATGCTGTACAGGGCGCCGCGCCAGAGCTTCTGCACCAGCGGGAAGTGCTTGAAGCGCGCGCGCTCCTTGTCGCTGATGGCGCGGTCGGGCTTGGGCAGGATCCAGGGCGCGGTGCGCTGGTAGAGGTCCAGCTTGGCCACCAGCGGCTGGATTTCCGGAACGAACTGGATGGCCGAGGCGCCGGTGCCGATCACCGCCACGCGCTTGCCCGTCAGGTCGTAGTCGTGGTCCCAGTGCTGCGAGTGGAAGGCGTGGCCCTTGAAGCTGTCCAGGCCCTTGAGGTCGGGGGTCGAGGGGATCGACAGGGCGCCCATGCCGGAGACCACCGCCTGGGCGGTGTAGTGGTTGCCGGCGGCGTCGTGCAGGTGCCAGAGGTCGCGCGCCTCGTCCCATTCCAGGCGCTGGATCTCGGTGTCGAGCAGGGTGCGGCCTTCCAGGCGGTACTTCTTCCAGCAGTTCTCCAGGTAGGCGCGGATTTCCGGCTGGCGGGCGAACATGCGCGTCCATTCCGGGTTCGGCTCGAAGGAGAAGGAGTAGACGTGGGACTGCACGTCGCAGGCGCAGCCGGGGTAGTTGTTGACCCGCCAGGTGCCGCCGACGCCGGCGTCCTTCTCGAACAGCAGGAAGTCGTCCTCGCCCTCCTGGCTCAGGCGGATGGCCATGCCCAGGCCGGAAAAGCCGGTGCCGATGATGGCTACCTTGCAGTGTCTGACCGCGGCAGTCTTAGGTTGAGTTCCCATTTACCTGGCTCCTGTTATGCTTGTGTGCAGGCGTATACAACTGTCTACGTGTTGCCAATGTAGACATCTGTATACTTCGCGGGCAACCAATCTTTAGGGTGGGCGAGGTGGGGCAAGGATGAGTCTGGAAACGGATGCGGTAACACAACGCCAGGATGCGCCGGGCAAGCGCCTGCTGATGGAGGCGGCGCTGCGCCTGGCCTCCAGCCGGCGCAGCCTGAGCAGCATCGGCCTGCGCGAACTGGCCCGCGAGGCCGGGCTGAACCCCAACACCTTCTACCGCCACTTCGCCGACGTCGACGACCTCGGCCTTGCGATCATCCGCGACATCGCCACCGAGCTGCGCCAGCCGCTGCGCGCACTGCGCCGCGAAGCCGCCGAGCGAGCCCCGGCGGCGGACGGCGCGGCGGGCACCCCGCTGGGCCTGGACTTCGCCCGCGGACAGCGGGTGTGCGAGGAGACGGTGAGGCTGTTCTTCGACTTCGTCGAACGCCACCCCGAGGCCTTCATCATCGGCGTGCGCGAACTGCACGGCCCCTCGGCGGTCCTGCGCGAGGCCCTGGGCCAGGTGATGGACGACTTCGGCGCCGACATGGCCGAGGACATCGCCCTGTTCCGCCTGCTGCCGGACGTACCCGGGGACGAGGTCGCGCAGCTGTCGAGGCTGATCAGCCGGCAGTTGTTCCAGCTGTCGCTGGACTACCTGGAACTGCCGGCGGGGCAGCGGGGCGGGGTCTGCGCGCTGGCGGAGCGGCAGGTGCTTCTGTTGTTCACCGGGGCGGCGGTGTTGCAGGCGTTGGGGGTGTAGAGCCGCCCGCGCCGAGCTGCTCTTCGTAGGAGCGAGCTTGCTCGCGAACAGATTCCGCTGCGGGGTTTGTTCGCGAGCAAGCTCGCTCCTACGAGACGCCGTGCTGCACCTGTAGGAGCGCGCCCTGCGCGCGAATCGCGGACAAGGTCCGCTCCTACGGGTAAAGGGGCGACTCAGCCTGCGAAGTCGAGCTTGTCCTTCCAGTAGGTCTCCAGCGCCTTGGTGTCGTGGTCGAAGGGGTGGAAGCCGGGGCGGAAGTAGTCCAGCCAGGGCAGCACGAGCTGGGTGAAGTAGCCGTTGCGCAGGCCGAACAGGGTGACCAGGCCGTGCTTCCAGCTGCGCCAGTTGAACAGCTGGCGGTCGCGGCGCAGCAGGTGGATCTGGAAGCCGCCGATCACGCCGAGGAAGATCACGGTGGTCAGCAGCATCACCGCGGTACGGGTGAAGTAGCCGCCGTAGACCTGCTGGTAGACGTCGTAGGCCACCGCCTTGTGCTCGTTCTCCTCGATGGCGTGCCACATCCACAGCTTGTACATCTTCGGCGAGCGCATCTGGGTGCTCAGGTCCTCGCGGCGCAGCAGGCGCTCGGCCATGGTCGCGGTGAAGTGTTCCAGGGCGCAGGTGATGGCCAGGTCCTGCTTCTTGGTGGTGACCTTGCCGATGGCGCCGAGCAGGTGCTTGATGCGCAGCTCCAGGCGCTCCAGGTCGATGCCGTGTTCCTCGGCGTACTCGTTGTAGGCCGCGTGCTCCTTGGAGTGCATGGCCTCCTGGCCGATGAAGGCGGACACGTCCTTCTGCAGTTGCGGGTCCTGGATGCGGTCGCGCACGGCGCGCACGCTGTCGACGAAGAACTTCTCGCCGTAGGGGAACAGCGAGGACAGGTTGTTCATGAAGTGCGACATGAAGGGTTGATCGTCCCACCAGTACTTCGGCGTCTCGGTGAAGCTGAAATCCATGCGCCGGACGGGGAAGTGGGCGCGGAGCGGTTCGGTCTGGGCGTTCATGGGCAACTCCTTGTTGTTGTTCGACGAGCCCCGGTGGCGATTTGGGCAGGCAGCGGCGCCGGCGGGGCGGAGGGCCTGACACAGTGAATGTGTCATTGGTTGATGTAATTGTTGGAAGGATTGTCGGACAAAGGAGAGGTCCGATCCGGCCATGGAAGGGTTATTTGCGGCCAAGGAGGGGCCGGCCCGACCTTGGATAGGGGGGAGGGTGTAGGAGCGAGCTGGCTCGCGAACGGTGTTTACCGGCAGCTGCGGTATATCGGGTTGACTCGGCCCCTTTCCCCAGCCCTCTCCCTGAAGGGAGAGGGGGCCGTTCGGTGTCTGTGGGGAGAATGGAGTCAGCCGGCAACCCCGGCTATTGCCGTGAAGCGCCTGTGGTGAATCAGCCTTGCTGCGCTTCGCGCGCCTCGCGGGCGGTGACCTGCTGGCAGAGCTCGATCAGCTGCTCGCGCATCCAGCGGTTGGCCGGGTCCTGGTCGGTGCTCTCGTGCCAGTACAGGTGGGTCTCCAGCCTGGGCACGTCGCTCACCGGCAGCTCCACGTAGTGCAGGCTGTGGTGGCGGGCGAAGCGCTCGGGCACGGTCACCGCCATGTCGGTCTGCTGCACCACGTTGGAGGCCATCAGGTAGTGCTGCGAGCGCAGGGCGATCTTGCGCTGCAGGCCCATCTTGCCCAGGGACAGGTCGATGTAGCCCAGGCCGCTGCGGCGGCTGGAAATCTGGATGTGCGTCAGCGACAGGTACTCGTCCAGGCTCAGCTTCGCCTTGGCCAGCGGGTGGCCGTGGCGCATGGCGCAGACGTAGCGGTCTTCCATCAGCTTGACGTGGCGCACCTGCGGGTCGGTGTTCAGCGGCGCGTCCACGGCGAAGTCCAGGCGCCCGGCGGCCAGCTCCTTGGTGGTCTCGCGGCGCTTGGAGAGGAAGCTCTCGATGTGCACGTTGGGCGCCTGGCGGCGCAGGCGCTGGAACAGCGGCGGCAGGATGATGGCCTCGGTGAGGTCGGTCATGCTGATGCGGTAGGTCTTGCTCGCCTGCTGCGGGCTGAAGGTGCGGCTCTCCTGCACCGACACCCGCAGCAGCTGCAGGGCGTTGCGCACCGGGCCGATGATGTTCTGCGCCATGGGCGTGGGCACCATGCCCTGGGCGGTGCGCACGAACAGCGGGTCGTTGAAGGTTTCGCGCAGGCGGGCCAGGGCGTTGGACACCGCGGGCTGGGTGATGCCGACGATCTGCCCGGCGCGGGTGAGGTTGGCTTCGGTGTAGATGGCATCGAAGACGATGAACAGATTCAGGTCGACCTTGTTCAGGTTCATCCCGTGGCTCCGCTTGTCATTGTTGTGGCCGGATCATACCCGGGATGGCGGACCATCATGCGGGTTATGAATGTTCATTGATTCGGATAATAGGCTAGGTAAATCGTGCTGCCTGTTCTAGCATCTTCCTCGACACAAGACAAACCCCTGCCAGAAGGTAGCCCCCATGGATTTCGCCTATTCCGCCAAGGTCCAGGACCTGCGTGAGCGCGTCACCGCGTTCATGGAAGCCTATGTATATCCCGCCGAGAGCGTCTTCGAGCAACAGGTGGCCGAAGGCGACCGCTGGCAGCCGACCCAGGTCATGGAGGACCTCAAGGCCCGCGCCAAGGCCGAGGGCCTGTGGAACCTGTTCCTGCCCGAGTCCGAATACGGCGCCGGCCTGACCAACATGGAATACGCCCCGCTGGCGGAAATCATGGGCCGCTCGCTGATCGGCGCCGAGCCGTTCAACTGCTCGGCCCCGGACACCGGCAACATGGAGACCATCGTCCGCTACGGCAGCGAGGAGCAGAAGCGCACCTGGCTGGAGCCGCTGCTGCGCGGCGAGATTCGTTCGGCCTTCGCCATGACCGAGCCGGGCGTGGCTTCTTCCGACGCCACCAACATGCAGGCCAATGCCGTGCGCGACGGTGACGAGTGGGTCATCAACGGCCGCAAGTGGTGGACCTCCGGCGCCTGCGACCCGCGCTGCAAGGTCATGATCTTCATGGGCCTGACCAACCCGGACGCGCCGCGCCACCAGCAGCACTCGATGATCCTGGTGCCCACCGACGCCCCCGGGGTGAAGATCCTCCGCCCGCTGCCGGTGTTCGGCTACGACGACGCGCCCCACGGCCATGCCGAGGTGCTCTTCGAGAACGTCCGCGTTCCCTACGAGAACGTGCTGCTGGGCGAGGGCCGCGGCTTCGAGATCGCCCAGGGCCGCCTCGGCCCGGGCCGCATCCACCACTGCATGCGCTCCATCGGCATGGCCGAGCGCGCCCTGGAACTGATGTGCAAGCGCGCCGCCAGCCGCACCGCCTTCGGCAAGCCGCTGGCGCGCCTGGGTGGCAACATCGACCACATCGCCAACTCGCGCATCGAGATCAACCAGGCCCGCCTGCTGACCCTCAACGCCGCGTACATGATGGACACCGTGGGCAACAAGATCGCCCAGAGCGAGATCGCCCAGATCAAGGTGGTGGCGCCCAACGTCGCCCTGCAGGTGATCGACCGCGCCATCCAGATCCACGGCGGCGCCGGCGTCTCCAACGACTTCCCGCTGGCCTACTGGTACGCCATGCAGCGCACCCTGCGCCTGGCCGACGGCCCGGACGAAGTGCACCGCATGGCCATCGGCAAGTACGAGATCGGCAAGTACGTGCCCAAGGAAATGCTGCGCAGCGGTCGTTGAGCCGGCTGTCCGGGCCAGCGGATGGTCCGGCGTGGCCTGCGGGTCCAATCGCGGACGGAGTCCGCTCCTACGATCGTGCTTCCCTGGCGCCCGTAGGAGCGGACTCCGTCCGCGATTTTTGTCATTGGAAACGGCGGATAACCGCGAACGCGGGAGCCCAGAGATGTCGGGTTTTGGGTGTAGCGCGCCGCTCCGAGTGCGTTGATGTTTCTTGTTTCGCCCCCTCGGGCGAGTCACTTTTGTCAGTCGCCACAAAAGTAACCAAAAAGGCTTGCCCCGACATACGGGCCCGATGGAGCCGGGCTACCCTCACGAACTCCCCCGCCACGGAGGCCCGCCCCGAGGGTACGTCCCTGTAGCCCATCGGGGCTCTCGCGACATCCATGTCGCATGACCTCCTGAGCGCCGGTTTCGCTCGGCCTTCTGAAGGGGCGTTCCGGTGCGCTCGGTGGTTTCTCTGGAAGTCCCAAAAACCAGAGCAAGAGCGGGCGTGCTCTTCGTAGGAGCGAGCTTGCTCGCGAACCCTGGCTCCGCTCCCCCTCCCTAACCCTCCCCCGCAAGCGGGAGAGGGGACCGTTCGGCGTGAGGCGGAATCACGAAGCTCCCGGGTTCCCACGTCGTCGTTGAAAACGGCGGATAACCGCGAACGGTTATGCGCCCTACGGCGGCGGGGTGTGAGGATGACGCCGGACTTTCAGCCCGCTCGGGACAGCCCCCTCTCCCGCTTGCGGGAGAGGGTTGGGGAGAGGGTGCTCTTGGGCCCGACACCAGCGTCGCCGGGAAACCCCTTCGCGGGCAAGAACTAGGCGTCCCCCTCGATCCTACGAAAAGCGTTCGCCTTCAACCCGTCCGTAGGGCGCATAACGCCTACGGCGTTATCCGCCATGATCGTGGACAGAGTCCTCCTACGGTTCCGGGTAGCACCGTCGTAGGAGCGGACTCCGTCCGCGATCGGATTCACCGGCCGCGCCGGACCATTCGCTGGCGCGGCCTGTGCTTACGGCGACTCCCTCGCCTTCAACCAGGCCGCTAGGCCCTCGGCCGGTAGCGGCGGGGACAACAGGTAGCCCTGGGCCAGCGTGTAGCCCTGGGCTTCGAGGATGCGCAGTTGCTCGGGGTTCTCGATGCCCTCGGCGACCACCGTCATGCCCAGGCTGCGGCCGATGTGCAGCACGGCGTCGCTGAGGGTGCGGCTGGTGCTGTTGCTCTCCAGGTCGCGGACGAAGCTGCGGTCCAGCTTCAGTTCCTGCACCGGCAGGCGGTTCAGCCGGGCCAGGCTAGAGTAGCCGGTGCCGAAGTCGTCCAGGGCCAGGCGGATGCCCAGTTCGTGCAGCTGGTCGAGCACGCCCAGGGTGTCGCTGTCCGCTTCCATCAGCGCGCTCTCGGTGATCTCCAGGGTCAGGTCGGCGCCGTGCAGGCCGTGTTCCTCCAGGGTGCGCAGCACCGCGGCGGGCAGTTGCGGGTCCTGGAAGTCGCCGGCGGACAGGTTGACCGATATCTCCGGTACCCGCAGGCCCGCGCGGCGCCAGGCCGCCAGTTGCCGGCAGGCTTCGCGCAGCACCCAGCGGCCCAGTTCGATGCTCAGCCCGCATTCCTCGGAAAGGGGGATGAAGCGTTCCGGGGAGATGTTGCCCAGCTGCGGGTGGTGCCAGCGGGCCAGGACCTCGACGCCGCGCAGGCGGCCCTCGCGGATGTCCACCAGCGGCTGGTAGTTCAGGTGCAGGCGCTGCGTGGCGAGGGCTTCGCGCAGGGCGCTTTCCAGCGCCACGCGTTCCTGCGCCAGGCGTTCGAGTTCCTCGCTGAAGAAGACGTGGCCGCCGCGGCCCTTGCCTTTGCCCTTGGCCTGGTTCATCGCCATCGCCGCATGGCGCAGCAGCGTCTGGAAGTCCTCGCCGTCCTCCGGGAACAGGCTGACGCCGATGCTGGCCGACGGGTTGTGGGGCGCGCCGGCTACCCGCCAGGGCGCGTCGAGCGCGGCCTTCAGGCGGGCGATGTGGCGGCTGGCCGCCGCGCGGTCGCAGGCCGGCAGCAGGACGACGAATTCGTCGTTGGCCTGGCGCCCGACGTGGTCCTCGCTGCGGCAGGCCTGGCGCAGGCGCCGGGCGATGGTGCGCAGCAGCTCGTCGCCGGAGGGGCGGCCGAAGGAATCGTTGATCTGCCGGAAGCGGTCCAGGCCGATGTACAGCACCGCCAGGCCCTGCCGGCCGGCCAGCTCGGTGCCGGCCAGGACCTGCAGCAGGTGGCGGTTGGGCAGGCCGGTGAGGTCGTCGTAGTAGGCGAGCTGGTGGATGCGGGCGCGCGCCTGGTCGCGCTCCAGGACCAGCGCGCAGAGGTGCGTGCAGATGTCCAGCAGGCACTGCTGCGTCGCGCAGGGCAGCTGCGCCCCTTGGCCGTAGCAGACGAAGCAGCCGATCAGCTGGCCGCCGCTGGAGCGGATCGGCGTGACGCTGCAGCTGCGCAGCTCCGGCGGCAACAGGTGGCGGTAGGCGGACCACAAAGGGTGCTGCTCGATGTCGCCGGCCCAGGCCTCCTCGCTACCCGGGCCATCGCCCAGCGGCAGGCCGTCCAGGGCCTGCAGGTAGGCGGGGGGCAGGCTCGGCCCGGCCAGCGGGTACAGGCGGCCTGCATTTATCCGCAGGACCGAGGCGCTGACCCGCGGCAGCAGCCGTTCGATTTCCAGGCAGGCCGCTTCCATCAGGCGTTCCGGCGCCTCGTCGCGGGCCATGCCTTCGAGGAGGCGGTCCAGCAGCACCTCGTGGATCTTCGACTGGGTGATCTCGGTGAGCGCCAGCAGTCGCAGGCCGGGTTCGCCGGGGGCGCTGTCCAGCCCGGTGCTGGCGATGCCGCACCAGATGCGCCGGCCGTCGCGGCAGCGCACCAGGGTTTCCAGGCGGCCGTTGGCCGCCGGCTGCGCGGGCCGCGGTGCCCCCGCCAGTTCGTCGAATGCCCGGCCCACCAGGGTTTCCGGGGCATGGCCGAGCAGCCGGCCGAAGGCGGGGTTGCAGTACAGCAGGCGCCGGCTGTCATCGTGGATGCAAAGGGCGGTTTCGGCATGCTCCAGGGCTTTGCAGAGCATCCGGGGGAGGTCGGGAATACTGTGGATCGGCATGCTTGCACTCCGGCCTGGCGATCGAGGGGCGGCGCCAGGGCGCTAGGCGCGGCACCGTGTCGTTGCGTTCCGGCGGCCGACGCGGCTGCGGAGCGTCAGGGCGGCGGCCGGGGTGGCCAGGACGATGTGCATTCCCGTGCGTATTTTCAGCTTGTACAACATGCGGACTTCCTTTCGTGGCGAACCACCATCGAACTGGCTGCGCCGGTGCGGCGGAATGATGGCAATCAGCCGTTATCCTGTTCTCCGGACAAAAGGAAAGTCAATTAGTCAATGATCTATTAAGAAACTTTTATAGACGTCATGCGTCCTTCGGCCGCACGCAAGCTCCCCTGAAAATGGCGTGGGGCGTTATATCGAATGATGTGTGAGGTCAATTTCCATGAAAGGTCGGAACGTGGTCCATGAAGTCGGCGCAGCCATCGCCAACCGCCGCAGGTCCAAGGGGCTGACGCAGGCGCAGATCGCAGAGGGGATAGGGGTGGAAAAGGAAACCATCAGCCGCATGGAGAACGGCGTGATATCGCCGACGCTGCATCGCCTGGGGCAGATCGCGGAGATTCTCGAATGCCCGCTGAGCGATCTGTTCCGCAAGGATTCGATCGACGTCGCCGGGCAGGCCGAGGCCATCGGCGACATGCTCCAGGAACTGGCGGAAAGCGAGCGGGCGCTGGTGGTGAACCTGATCGGCGAGATCGTCAAGGTGCTCAAGGGCCGGCGCAGCCACTAGCGCCGGCGGGCGCCCCGCCCGGCGGCGGGCGGGGGCTCAGGTGCGTTCGTGCGGTTCGTCTTCGCCGCGTTGCTGCCACCACTGGCGGCGCACGTGCAACTGGGCGGCGAAGGCGCGGGCCAGGGGTTCCTGGGAGAAGCGCAGGCCGCGGCGGCCCAGGCGCACCAGCCAGCAGGGCCGTCCCTGGAATTCAATGGCCTCGATCTTCACCTCGTCCTGCATGCAGGGTCTCCCGGCTGACGATTTCCAGCTCCTGCTCGCCTGCCTTGCGCGTCTTGAGCAGTGACAGCAGTATGCCACCAGCGAGCAGGCCGAAGGTTACCCCAAGCGACAGCACCGCGGGAACCTTGCCGATGAAGCCGTGGGCGAAGATCTTCGCGCCGATGAACACCAGCACCATGGCCAGGGCGTACTTCAGGTAGACGAAGCGGTGGATCATCGCCGCCAGCGAGAAGTACAGGGCGCGCAGGCCGAGGATGGCGAAGATGTTCGAGGTGTAGACGATGAACGGGTCCTTGGTGATGGCGAAGATCGCCGGCACGCTGTCCACCGCGAACACCACGTCGGCCAGCTCGATCAGGATCAGCGCCAGGAACAGCGGGGTGGCGAAGCGCACCAGCCGGCCCGAGGCGTCGGGCTTGCGCACGAAGAAGTGGTGCTCGTGGAGCTGCTCGGTGACGCGGATGTGCCGGCGCAGGAAGCGCAGCACCGGGTTGTTGGCCAGGTCCGGCTCTTCCTCGTGCCGGGCGAACAGCATCTTCACGCCGCTGAACAGCAGGAAGGCGCCGAACACGTACATGATCCACTCGAACTCGCTGACCAGGGCGGCGCCCAGGCCGATCATGATGGCGCGCATGACGATGGCGCCGAGGATGCCCCAGAACAGCACCTGGTGCTGGTAGCGGCGGGGGATGCCGAAGAAGCCGAAGATCATCGCCATGACGAACACGTTGTCCATCGACAGCGACTGCTCCACCAGGAAGCCGGTGTAGTACTCCATGGCGCTGGTGGCGCCGAACTCGTACCAGACGAAGCCGCCGAAGGCCAGGCCGCAGCTGAAGTAGCCGGCCGAGAGCAGCAGGCTCTCGCGCACGCCGATCTCGTGGTGGTCGCGCTGCAGCACGCCCAGGTCCAGGACCAGCAGGAGGATGACGATGGCCAGGAACAGCAGCCAGAACCAGGCGGCGGTGCCGAGGAAGGGGGTATTGAGGAAATCCAATAGGGGTGCCATGCGGGCCCTCTCTTGCTGTCGTTGTCGAAAGTGACTCCGACATGGCGGTCAGCGACCGTCAGAGGGGCCCGGCGTCACGGCGGGAAAAATAGCAGAGCGCGGTCGCGAGGCAAGCGGGGGAAAGTAACAAGTTCCTACGACCATCCACGCCTTCAGGACAGTCTAGACCAGGGTGCCGGCAGCGCGGGCTGCCCTGGGTCAGTACACCCAGACCTCCACGCGGCGGTTCTTCACCCGGCCTTCCTGGTCGTCGTTGGCCGCCACCGGCAGGGCCGCGCCCAGCCCTTCGATGCCCTGGAACACGACCCCTTCCCTGGCCAGCTCGCGGCGCACCGCCATGGCCCGCAGCTTGGACAGCAGCTGGGCGCGGGCCGGGTCCTGGCGGGCATCGCCGAAACCGACCAGCACCGCCTTGCCGTCGAGCTTGTCGTGCTGGCGCAGGTAGGCCAGCAGGCGCTCGACGTCGCGCCGGGCCTTGTTG
Source organism: Pseudomonas sp. JH-2 (assembly GCF_036231725.1). Taxonomy (NCBI): domain Bacteria; kingdom Pseudomonadati; phylum Pseudomonadota; class Gammaproteobacteria; order Pseudomonadales; family Pseudomonadaceae; genus Pseudomonas; species Pseudomonas sp. JH-2. The sequence goes on from NZ_JAZAQP010000005.1 coordinate 38,261, forward strand.
TCCAGGGTGGCGCTGCCCTCGTGGAAGCGGAAGTTCAGCGACAGCCGCCGGGCCTCGCGGGCCAGGGCCTGGTAGGCCTCGGGCATGCCCTGGGCGGGCTGCACGCGCATGGCCTGCACGCGCTGGCCGACGAAGCCGCTGCCGCTGACCAGGGCCTGGCCGCGGTCGCCCTGGGCGAACTGCACCAGGGCCTGGGCCCAGGGGTTGCGTTCGTTGGGCTTGATGTACAGGTACAGGCGGCGCGCCAGCGGGTAGTCCTCGGTGGCGATGCCGCCGGGGGTGGGCAGCATCGCCCGCGACTCGCCGTCGGCGATGGCCAGGGCGCGCGCCTTGAGCACCGAGGCCAGGCCGACGAAGCCGATGCCCTGCGGGTCCGCGGCGACCTGGGCCGAGAGCGCGTCGCTGGACTCGAAGCGCTGGGCGGAGGCGGCCAGGGGCTTGCCGTGGCTGGCCAGGACCAGCTCCTTGAAGGTATCGAAGGTGCCGGAGTTGTCGTCGCGGGCGTACAGGTGGATGGCGCCGCCGCGGCCGCCGAGTTCCTCCCAGGTCGTTACCTCGCCGGCGAAGACCTGGGCCAGCTGGTCGGTGGTCAGCTCGCGCAGGGGGTTGTCCGGGTGGACGACGATGGCCAGGCCGTCGATGCCGATCACCTGCTCGGCCGTGGCGCTGCGCAGGTTGCCCGAGGCGGACAGGGCCACGGCCTCGGCGTCCTTGATCGGCCGCGAGGCGGCGGCGATCTCGGCGCTGCCGTCCTTCAGCGCGGCGAAGCCGGTGCTGGAGCCATGGGCGGCCACCGTCACCACGACGTCATGGCCCTGGGCGTCACGGGCGCGGACCCGCGTCTCGTTCTGCGCCTGGCCGGGTTCGGCGAGGATGGCCTTGTAGCCCTGTTCCAGCAGCAGCCCCCTGACCAGTTCCGGCAGCAGGTGCGCGCCTATGGTGTTGGAGCCCTGGATGCGCAGCACCGGCTGGCCGTCCTGGGAGGCGGGCAGCGCGGCGAAGGCGTGCCAGGGCAGGGCGTAGCAGACGAAGGCGATGAGCAGCCAGGCGAGGGTGACCGGCCAGGCGTCCTTGTCGTGGCGTGTGAAGTGCGGCATCGGCGGTTCCAGAGCGGTTGCGGACCAGGCCGGGAGCATAGGCCGGCAAGGTTTCACTGCGGTGACGCCGGGCGCCGCGGCCGCCCGGGCTCTTGGCTATAGTCATTCAACAGCGGGCAGCCGGACGGCCGCCGACCCACCTCGCCAGGAGCGCCATGGACCTCGCACGCGGCCTCATCCTCTGCTGTGCCCTGCTGCTGGGTGGAGCGCCGGCCCTGGCCGCCGAGCCGCAGCCGCTGACGCTGTCCGGCTACAGCGCGCACATGCCCGACAGTTGGCTGAGCCCCGCCGAGCGGGCCTGGCTGACGCAGCGCGGCCCGCTGCGCGTGGGCGTGGCGCTGAACGACCGGCCGCCGCTGCAGATCGTCGGCGGCGGGCGCCTGGAAGGCGTCAGCGCCGACTACCTGGGGCTGCTGGCCGGCGGCTACCAGCGCGTCTACGCCTACCCCTCGCGGGAGGCGGCGCTGGAGGCGCTGCGCAAGGGCGAGATCGACCTGGTCTGCGGCGGCACCGCCAGCGAGGCCGAGGCCCGCGGCCTGTTGCGCAGCCGCGCCTACCTGCAGGACCAGCCGGTGCTGGTCAGCGACGAGACGCGCCCCTTCGACGCCGGCCGGCCGGGCACCACCCTGGCGCTGGTGGCCGACTACCTGCGCCTGCCCCAGGTGCAGGCGGCCTACCCGAACAGCCGCATCCTGCTCTTCGCCTCGCCGCTGCGGGCCCTGGAGGCGCTGAGCCTGGGCAACGTCGACGGCATGCTCGGCGATGCGCTGTCGGTGCACTACCTGATCAACATGAACTACCTGTTCAACCTGCGCATCGACAACTTCGCGCCGCTGGAGAGCGCCGGCTTCGGCTTCCTCCTGGCGCCCACCGGGGAACGCCTGCTGGGCCTGGTGGACCGCGGCCTGGCGCGCATCGACGTGCAGCGCAACGAGGAGATCCTGCGCCGCTGGAGCGCCGGCGAGCGCCTGCGCCTGGGCGGCCAGCGGGTGGTGCTGACGCCGCGGGAGAACCGCTGGCTGGCGGCCCACCCGCAGGTGCCGGTGGTGCTCAACCGGCACAGCGGCTCGCTGGCCCAGGCCGACGCCGCCGGCCGCGTCAGCGGCATCGCCCGCGACTACCTGGACCTGCTGGGCCGGCGCTCCGGGCTGCATTTCACCTATGCCGCGGTGGACGACTACGCAGACGTGTTCGCCGAACTGCAGGCCCGGCGCGCCTGGCTGACGCCGGTGGTGGTGCCCAATGCCGAGGGGCTGACGCTGCTGCCGCCCTACCTGCGCGCCACCATGATCCTGGTGACGCGCAAGGGCGAGGAGGGTGTCCACGACCTTGGCGACCTGGCCGGCAAGCGCGTGTCCGTCGCCATCGGCCCCTACCTCAACCGCACGCTGGCCGAGCGCTACCCCGAGGTCCGCCTGGAGTCGTCGAGCAACCAGCGCAGCGCCCTGCGCGACGTGGTCGAGCGGCGCAGCGACGCCGCCGTCAGCACCCTGTTCAGCGCCCGGGCGCTGATCGCCGGTGAGTTCAAGGACAGCCTCAAGGTCGCCGGCATACTCGAGGACCTGAGCACCCCCTTCGGCATCGGCGTGCTGCCGGACCAGCCGGAGCTCTACTCCATCCTGGAGAAGGCCCAGCTGTCGGTGGACCCGGAGGAGGTGGCCGAACTGGTGCGGCGCTGGGAGCCGCGCCTGGCGGCCAGCGGCGGCGACTTCTGGAGCCGCTACCGCGAGGCGATCCTCGCCGGCCTCGCGGTGGCCACGGCGCTGGTGGCGCTGTCGCTGGTCTGGGGCTTCTACCTCAACCGCCAGGTGCTGCGCACGCGGCGCGCCGAGCAGCGCCTGGGCGAGCAGGTGGGCCTGCTCAACGAGTTGATCGAGGCCTTGCCCAACCCGGTCTACCGCCTCGACCGCGAGGGCCACCTGGACCACTGCAACCAGGCCCTGCTGCGCCTGTTCGACGCGCGCCTGGCGGATTGCCGGGGCAAGGCCATCGGCGAGCTGGACTGGTTCCCCGGGGAGGAGGCCGAGCGCCTGATGCAGACGCACCGGCGGCAGGTGGCCGACGGCCAGATGCCGGTGCCGGGCGACTACGTGCTGCGCCTGCGCGACGGCGAGCACTACGTCTATCACTGGGCGGTGGCCCAGCGCGACGAGGCGGGGACCATCCAGGGCGTGATCGGCGGCTGGATCGACCTGACCGAGCGCCAGCAACTGGTGAACCAGCTGGAGGGCGAGCGGCAGCGCGCGGACCAGGCCAGCGCCGCCAAGAGCCAGTTCCTCTCGACCATGAGCCACGAGATCCGCACGCCGATGAACGCCATCGTCGGGCTGCAGGAGCTGGTGCTGGAAAAGGCCCGCGGCGGCGTGCTCGACCGCGAGGCGCTGGAGGTGGCGCAGGACGCCGCGCGGGCCCTGCTGATGCTGATCGGCAACGTACTGGACATGGCGCGCATCGAGTCCGGGCGCATCGACTCGACGCCGCAGCCGGCGCTGCTGCGCCGCGAGATCGAGGGCGCGGTGGCGCTGTTCGCCGGCCTGGCCACGCAGAAGGGCCTGGGCCTGGACCTGGAGACCGAGGGCGAGCTGGACCACTGGGTGCTGCTGGATGCGCTGCGCTTCAAGCAGGTGCTGTTCAACCTGCTGAACAACGCGGTGAAGTTCACCGAGCACGGCGGCGTTCGCGTGCGGGCCGGCGCCCGGCGGCAGGGCGAGCGCCTGGAGCTGCGGGTGGAGGTGATCGACAGCGGCATCGGCATTTCCGCCGAGGACCAGGCCCGGCTGTTCCAGCCCTTCGCCCAGGTGCAGCAGCCGGCACGCCAGGCCGGCAGCGGCCTGGGCCTGCACATCAGCCGCCACCTGGCGCAGCTGATGGGCGGCGACATCGGCCTGCGCAGCACGCCCGGGGAGGGCTCCTGCTTCAGCCTGCGCCTGCCGCTGGTGCTCACCGCGGCGCCGGAGCAGGCGCCCCGCCAGGGCTCACCGCAGGCTGGCGGGCAGGGGCTGCGGGTGCTGGCGGTGGACGACCACCCGGCCAACCGCATGGTGTTCCGCCAGCAGCTGGCGCACCTGGGCCACAGTGCCACCCTGGCTGCCGGCGGCGAAGAGGGCTGGCTGGCCTGGCTGGCGGGCGACTTCGATGCAGTGGTCAGCGACTGCCGGATGCCCGGCGTCGACGGCTACGAGCTGAGCCGGCGCATCCGCGCCCACGAGCGCCAGGAAGGGCGCAGGCGGTGCCGGGTGATCGGCGCCACGGCCAATGCCCAGGAGGAAGAAGTGCAGCGTTGCCTGGATGCCGGCATGGACCAGGTGCTGTTCAAGCCGCTGACCCTCGAAGTGCTGGCCCAGGCGCTGGCCGGCGCCCAGGGCGTGGCGCCGGCCGGGCCGGCCGAGGAACCGGCGGCCTTCGACCTGGGTGGCCTGTTCGGCCCGCAGCCGCTGGAAAGCGAGGCGGCGCGGGAGTTCGTGCGCACCCTGGCGCAGACCAACGCCCGCGACATCGAGCAGATGCACCAGGCCTGGCGCAACGGCGAGCGCAAGGCCCTGGGCGACCTGGCCCACCGCCTGGCCGGCGCCGCGGCGATCATCGGCGCCGCCGAGGCGGAAGGGCATTGTCGCGCCCTGCAGCGGATCTGCGAAGGCGACGGCGAAGGGCTGGAGGCGCGCCTGGGCCAGGCCGACGCGGCGCTGGCCGGACTGCAGCGCGCGCTGGCCGACTGGCTGGCGCGCGCCGGCGGCTGATCAGCTCAGCTTGAGCCAGATGGGCGCGTGGTCGGAGGGTTTTTCCATGCCGCGGATCTGGTAGTCGATGCCGGCATCGGCCAGGCGCGGGCGCAGCGCCTCGGAGGCGAGGATGACGTCGATGCGCAGGCCGCGCTTGGGCTCGTCCTCGAAGCCGCGGCTGCGGTAGTCGAACCAGCTGAAGCGGTCGTCCACCTGCGGGTGCAGCTGGCGGAAGCTGTCCACCAGGCCCCAGGCCTTGAGCTTGCCGAGCCACTCGCGTTCCTCGGGGAGGAAGCTGCACTTGCCGGTGCGCAGCCAGCGCTTGCGGTTCTCCTCGCCGATGCCGATGTCGCAGTCTTCCGGCGAGATGTTGATGTCGCCCATGATCACCAGGCGCTGGTCGGGCTTGAACTGGTTCTCCAGCAGGTGCTGCAGGTCGGCGTAGAAGCGCTGCTTGGCCGGGAACTTCACCGGGTGGTCGCGGCTTTCGCCCTGGGGGAAGTAACCGTTCATCACGGTGATCGGCTGGCCGTCGGCGTCGGCGAAGGTGCCCCAGATGAAGCGGCGCTGGGCGTCCTCGCCGTCGTTGGGGAAGCCGTAGCGGATCTCCAGCGGCGCCTGGCGCGAGAGCAGGGCCACGCCGTAATGGCCCTTCTGGCCGTGGAAGTGCACCTGGTAGCCCAGGGCCTCGATCTCTTCGCGGGGGAACTGGTCGTCGGCGACCTTGGTTTCCTGCAGGCCGATGACGTCGGGCTGGTGCGTCTCGACGATCGCCTTGAGTTGGGCGGGGCGGGCACGCAAGCCATTGATATTGAAGGAGACGATTTTCATCCGCAGCGTCCTGGGCAAAGTGACGATGCTAGCCGCTGGCGCCGGCAGCGGCAAATGCCGTAGCGGCCCGACGGCGATGCTGGCGGTGCGGGCGCGGCGCTGCTAGGGTTCGGCTCTGGGCCCACAACAGTATAAGAAGAGGTGTCCGCATGCCTGAGACGCTCGCCGAAGTCCGCTTCCTGGGCGATTCCTATGCCCGGGAGATCCGCTCGCTGCTCTACCACGCCTACCGCCACGAGCCGACCTTCGCCTACCTGTTCGAAAGCGACCGCCCCGGCTTCGACCAGCGGGTGCGCGCCACCGTGCGCGAGCTGACCAACCGGCACCTGTCCGAGGACCTGCCGGTGCTCGGCCTGGTGATCGACGAGCGTCTGGTCGCAGTGGCGCTGATCGCGCCGCCGCAACGCCGCCTGGACATCACCGACAGCTGGGCCTGGCGCATGCGCATGCTGCTCACCACCGGCTTCCGCTGCACGCGGCGCTACCTGGGCTACCACGAGGCGGTGCTCGGCTGCCTGCCGCCAGGGCCCTACCACGTGCTGCCGCTGCTGGGCGTGCACCCGGAATTCCAGGGCCGCCACCTCGGCGAACAGCTGCTCGACGCCCTGCATGCCTGGTGCGCCGAGGACGCGAATTCCCAGGGCCTGGTGCTGGACACTGGCAACGCCCGCTACCTGGATTTCTACCGCCGCCACGGCTACGAGGAGGTGGGCGAGGTGGCCCTGGGGCCGATCCGCGAACACGTGCTGTTCCACCCCAACCCCCAACCGGAATCGCGCCTGGCCCGCGAGGGCTGATAGCCCCTCGCCATCGCGCAAAGCCGCGGCGCAGGGGCCGCGGCGCTGGATTGTCACGGCCATCGTGCTAGCATCTCGCGCCATGAGACTCCAAGGAACGATTCGGCTAGCGCTGATGGGCCTGCTGTGCTGGATCGGCGCGGCAGTGGCAGCGGAAAGCCAGCTCGACGTACGTATCGACCCCGCCAACTCTGCGCTCAAGGCCAATATCGAGGCCTATGTGGGCAGCGTGGAAGGGCGCGACGAAACCGCCCTGCGACGCCTGCGCCGCACGGTCCAGCAGCAGGCCGTGCAGGCCGCCCAGGCGCTGGGCTACTACCAGGCGCGCATCCGCGCGCGGGTGCGCGGCGACGACAAGACCCCGCGCCTGCGCATCGACGTCTCGCCCGGCGAGCCGGTGAAGCTGCGCACGGTCGACATCCGCATCGAGGGCCCGGCGGCGAAGCTGAAAAGCTTCCGCACTCCCGCCGGCGATGGCCTCAAGCCCGGCGCGCAGCTCAACCACGGCACCTACGAGGACGCCAAGCGGCTGATCCAGAACCAGGCCTCGCGCTTCGGCTTCTTCCGCGGCCAGTTCACCCGCCAGCAACTGCGCGTCGACCCCGAGGCCGGGGTGGCCGACATCGAGCTGGTGTACGCCAGCGGCCCGCGCTACGCCCTGGGCGCGGTCAGCTTCAGCGGCGACTTCCCCTTCGACGAGGAACTGCTGCGGCGCATGGTGCCCTTCCACCAGGGCGAGGCCTACGACTCCGAACTCATCGCCGACCTCAACCAGGCCCTGCAGTCCAGCGGCTACTTCGACGGCGTGCGCGTCGACGCATCGCCCCTGCAGGCCAAGGGCGAGAGCATTCCGGTGGCGGTCCACCTGACCGCCCGCAAGCCGCGTTCCCTGGGCGTCGGCCTGGGCTTCTCCACCGACGTGGGGCCGCGCGCCAAGTTCAGCTGGACGCGCCACTGGGTCAACCCCCAGGGCCACAGCCTGGGCACCGAAGCCGAAGTCTCGGGGCCGCGGCAGAACGTCGGCGCCTGGTACGAGGTGCCGCTGGACCCGCCGCTGACCGACAAGCTGCGTTTCACCACCGGCTACCAGAACGAAGACCTGGTGGACACCGAGAGCAAGCAGTTCACCATCGGCGGCGAATGGCTGCGCAAGCTGCCCAGCGGCTGGCAGCGCTCCTTCTCCCTGGGCTGGCTGCACGAGGAATACCTGCTGGGCGACGACTCGGGCAACAGCAGCTTCCTCATGCCCGGCTTCGGCTATTCCATCCTGCACGCCGACAACAAGGTCGACCCCCACCAGGGCTACCGCCTGCAGCTGGAGACCAAGGTGGCCAAGGAGGGCCTGCTGGCCGACGCCGACCTGGCCCACGTCAGCGCGCAGGCCCGCGGGTTGACCACCTTCGCCGGCGGCCACCGCCTGCTCGGCCGCGCCCAGGTCGGCTTCATCGCCACCAACGACTATTCGAGCATCCCGCCGTCGCTGCGCTTCTTCGCCGGCGGCGACCAGAGCGTGCGCGGCTACGACTACCAGACGCTGTCGCCGAAGAACTCCCAGGGCGACCGCATCGGCGGGCGCTACATGGTCGCCGGCAGCGTCGAGTACCAGTACCCGCTGGCCGAAAAATGGCGCCTGGCGACCTTCATCGACCAGGGCAACTCCTTCAACTCGCTGGACTTCCCCTCGATCAAGACCGGCGTCGGTTTCGGCATCCGTTGGGTGTCGCCGGTGGGGCCGCTGCGCCTGGACCTGGCCGACGGCCTGGACGAGGGTGGCGGCTGGCGCATCCACTTCTCCATGGGGCCCGAGCTGTGACGCGCCTGCTGAAATACTTCCTGGCCGCGCTGCTCGGCCTGATCCTGCTGCTGGCCGTGGCGCTGTTCGCCATCCTCGGCAGCGAGGCCGGCAGCCGCTGGGCCCTGGGCCTGGTGCCGGGCCTGCAGGTGCAGGGCTATGCCGGCCGGCTGGGCGGGGCCTGGCAGGCCGAGCACCTGGCCTGGAGCGACGGCGCCACCACGCTCGAGGTCGAGCGGCCGCAGTTCGCCTGGTCGCCGGCGTGCCTGCTGCAGGGGGCGCTGTGCATCGACCGCCTGGTGGTCGAGCGCGTGCAATTGCGCCTGGCGCCGGGGCCTGCGGAACCCAGCGAAGGGCCGATCCGGCTGCCGGCGCTGAAGCTGCCGCTGGCGGTGCGCCTGGGCGAAGTGCGCCTGGGCAGCTTCCTGCTCGATGGCAACGAACAGGTCAGCAACGTCCAGGCCAGCGCCCACTGGGAGGCCGACGGCCTGCACATCGACGCCCTCAAGGCCGCCCGCGGCGACTTCGCCGTGGACCTGAGCGGGCTGCTCGTCCCCCAGGGCAACTGGCCGCTGCAGGCTCAGGGCAGCCTGCGCCTGCCGGCGCCCGGCGAGCAGCCCTGGGCATTGAAGCTGCAAGCCAAGGGCGAACTGCTCGGCCACCTATTGCTGGAGGCCGACAGCAGCGGCTACCTGCAAGGCCACCTGAGCGGCGACCTGCAACCGCTGGCGGAGAACCTGCCGGCCAGCGCGAAGATCACTGCCGACGGCTTCCGCGGCGCAGCGGACCTGCCCGACACCCTGGTGCTGAACAAGGTGCTGCTGCAGGCCAGGGGCGACCTGGCCGCCGGCTACCAGGTCAGCGGCTCGGCGGTGCTGCCGGGGGAGGGCGGCGACGTCGCCCTGGCCCTGCAGGGCCGCGTCGACGCCAAGGGCGCGGACATCGCCGCGCTGAACCTCAGCGCCGCGCCGGAACAGCGCCTGGGCCTGAGCGGCCGCCTCGACTGGCAGGAGGGCTTCGCCGCCGACGCCAGGCTGGACTGGCTGGACTTCCCCTGGCTGCGCCTGTACCCCATGGAGCCGCCGCCGGTGGCCATGCACCGCCTGCAGGCCGACCTGCAGTACCGCGACGAGGCCTACCTGGGCAACTTCGCCGCCGAGCTCAGCGGCCCGGCCGGGGCCTTCCAGCTGAGCAGCCCGGTGTCCGGCAACCTCGCCGAGGTGCACCTGCCGTCGCTGCAGCTCACCGCCGGCCAGGGCAAGGCCGAGGGCAGCCTGGGCCTGAAGTTCGCCGGCAGCCTGGCCTGGGACGCGCAACTGAAGCTGAGCGATCTCGACCCGGCCTACTGGGTGGCCGAGCTGCCGGGCACGCTGGCCGGCCCGCTGAGCAGCCAGGGCAGCTACAAGGATGGCGTGCTCGCCCTGCAGGCCAACCTCGACCTGCAGGGGCGCCTGCGCGGCCAGCCGGCGGTTTTCAAGACCGCCGCCAACGGCCAGGGCCAGAACTGGAAAGTCGACGGCCTGGAGCTGCGCCTGGGCGACAACCGCATCAGCGGCCAGGCCAGCCTCGACCAGCGCCTGGCCGGGCGCCTGGACATCGCCCTGGCGCGCCTGGGCCAGCTCTGGCCGCAATTGCAGGGCCAGCTGAACGGACGCCTCGACCTGGCCGGCAGCCTCAAGGCGCCCCAGGGCGAGCTGAGCCTCAAGGGCCAGCGCCTGGCCTTCCAGGACAACGGCGTGCGCAGCCTCGACCTCGGCGCCCGCCTCGATGCCGCCCAGCGTGGCCGCCTGGAACTGCTGGCCGACGGCGTGCGCGCCGGCGAGACGCGCTTCGGCCAGTTCAAGGCCAGCGGCCAGGGCGACCTGCAACGCCAGCAGCTCGACCTGTCCCTGCAGGGCCGCCCGCTGGTGCTGGCGCTGGGCTTCGACGGCAGCTGGAACGGCCGCGACTGGCGCGGCCGCCTGGCCAGGGGCGAGATCCAGAGCGGCGGCCAGGACTGGCGCCTGCAGCAGCCGGCGCGCCTGGAGCGCCTGGCCGACGGCCGGCTGAACCTCGGCGCGCATTGCTGGGCCTCCGGCGCGGCCAGCCTGTGCGGCGGTGAGCAGCGCCTGCTGCCGGAGCCGCAACTGCGCTGGCAACTGCGCGACTTCCCGCTGGACAGCCTGGCGCGCTGGCTGCCCGAGGACTTCGCCTGGCAGGGCAAGCTCAACGGCGAGGTCAAGCTCGACCTGCCGGCCCGCGGCCCCAGCGGCAACATCCTGCTGGATGCCGGCGCCGGCACCCTGCGCCTGAAGGAGCAGGAGCAGTGGGTCGACTTCCCGTACCAGAGCCTGCGCCTGGAAAGCCGCCTGACGCCCACGCGCATCGACAGCAGCCTGCAGTTCCACGGCAACAAGCTCGGCACCCTGGAAGCCCAGGCCGTGCTCGACCCGCGGCCGAAGAGCAAGCCGCTGACCGGCAGCTTCACCCTGGCCGGGCTGGACCTGGCGGTGGCGCGGCCCTTCGTGCCCATGGTCGAGACCCTCAAGGGCCGCCTGGATGGCAGCGGGCGCATTTCCGGCGGCCTGCTGCAGCCGCGCCTGGACGGCGAGCTGCGGCTGTCCGGCGGCGAGCTGTCCGGCGGTGACCTGCCGACGCGGGTGGCCAACCTGCAGGTGCTGGCGCGCATCGCCGGCGAGCGCGTCGACCTCAGCGGCACCTGGAGCGGCGGCGACAAGGGCAACGGCAGCCTGGGCGGCTACCTGGCCTGGAGCCAGGGCCTGGACATGGACCTGGCGCTGCGCGGCACCGACCTGCCGGTGACGGTCGAGCCCTACGCCACCCTGGAAGTCACCCCGGACCTGGCGCTGCGCATGGCCGACCAGAAGCTCAGCGTCGCCGGCAAGGTGCAGGTGCCGCGCGGGGCCATCGTCATCCGCCAGTTGCCGCCCTCGACGGTGAAGCTCTCCGACGACACCGTGATCGTCGGTGCCCCGCCCAAGGAGGCCAGCGGCACCCACCTGGCCATGGACGTGGACGTGCTGGTCGGCCAGGACAAGCTGACCTTCGAAGGCTTCGGCCTGGGCGCCGAGCTGGCCGGCCAGGTGCACGTCGGCAACGACATGGACACCCGCGGCGAGCTGAGCCTGAACAAGGGCCGCTACCGCGCCTACGGCCAGAAGCTGACCATCCGCCGCGCGCGGCTGCTGTTCGCCGGCCCCATCGACCAGCCGTACCTGGACATCGAGGCGATCCGCAAGGTCGACGACGTGGTCGCCGGCCTGCGCCTGTCGGGCAACGCCGAGCAGCCGCGCAGCGAGGTCTTCTCGGAACCGGCGATGAGCCAGGAGCAGGCGCTGTCCTACCTGGTCATGGGCCGCCCGCTGTCCACCGGCGAGGACAGCAACATGCTCGGCGAGGCCGCCCTGGCCCTGGGCCTGGCCGGCAGCGCGCCGGTCACCGGCGAGGTGGCCCGGCAACTGGGCATCAAGGACTTCGAACTGGGCACCGAGGGCACCGGCAACAGCACCAGCGTGGTCGCCAGCGGCCAGCTTTCCGAGCGCCTGAGCCTGCGCTACGGCGTGGGCGTGTTCGAACCGGCCAACACCATCGCCCTGCGCTACCTGCTGAGCAAGAAGGTCTACCTGGAAGCCGCCAGCGGATTGGCCAGCTCGCTGGACATCTTCTACAAGCGCGACTTCTAAGGGCCCCCTGGTCTTCATGGCGCCTTAAGGAACACCTCGCAGACTCCCGCTGCCGCCGGCCAGGGCGGCAGTGATGGGGAGTCGTCATGCGTTTCGAACAGATCCGGACCCACCTGCTGGAGTTCCTCAACAAGGGCCTGCCCGCCCGGCAGCTGCGCCGGCTGGTGCTGCTCGACCTGCTGCGTGGTTCGGCGGCCGGACGCCAGGCCCCGGCGCAACTGGCCCAGGGCCTGCTGGAGTGGTCGGTGCTGGAGCCGCAGGCGCTGTTCGAACGGCTGGGCAGCCGCCGCGAGGGCCTCAGCGAGGCCGAGGCCGCCGAGCGCCGCGACAGCGTCGGACTCAACGAGGTCGACCAGGCGCGCCCCATGCCCTGGTGGACGCACCTGTGGCTGTGCTACTGCAACCCCTTCAACCTGCTGCTCAGCGTGCTGGCGCTGGTGTCGCTGTTCACCGGCGACAGCCCGGCGGCGGTGGTGATCGGCGCCATGGTGGGCATTTCCACCCTGCTGCGCTTCGTCCAGGAGAAACGCTCCAACGACGCCGCCGAGCAGCTCAAGGCCATGGTCAGCAACACCGCCACCGTGTTCCGCTGCGCGGAGGGCGGGCAGGGCTCGGCGCAGCGCCTGGAGGTGCCGATCCGCCAACTGGTGCCCGGCGAGGTGCTGTGGCTGTCGGCCGGCGACATGGTGCCGGCGGACGTGCGCCTGTTCAGCGCCAAGGACCTGTTCGTCAGCCAGGCGGCGCTCACCGGCGAGTCGCTGCCGGTGGAGAAGTTCGCCCAGGTCCGCGACGCCCGCCAGGGCAACCCGCTGGAGCGCGACAGCCTGTGCTTCATGGGCACCACCGTGGTCAGCGGCTCGGCCCGCGCGGTGGTGGTCGGCACCGGCGCGCAGACCTATTTCGGCTCGCTGGCCGAGCGGGTGATCGCCAGCGACCACACGCCCACCGCCTTCCAGGCCGGGGTCAACAAGGTCAGCTGGCTGCTGATCCGCTTCATGCTGGTGATGGCGCCCATCGTGTTGCTGCTCAACGGCTTCACCAAGGGCGACTGGCTGCAGGCGGCGCTGTTCGCGCTGTCCATCGCCGTCGGCCTGACCCCGGAAATGCTGCCGATGATCGTCACCTCGACCCTGGCCAAGGGCGCGGTGGCGCTGAGCCGGCGCAAGGTCATCGTCAAGCGCCTGGACGCCATCCAGAACTTCGGCGCCATGGACATCCTCTGCACCGACAAGACCGGCACCCTGACCCAGGACCGCATCGTCCTGGAGCGCCACACCGATGCCTTCGGCGAGGTGGAGGACCGCGTGCTGCAGCTGGCCTTCCTCAACAGCCACTACCAGACCGGGCTGAAGAACCTGCTGGACGTGGCCGTGCTCGAACACGTGGAACTGCGCCAGGCGCTGCGGGTGGACAGCCGCTACCGCAAGGTCGACGAAATCCCCTTCGACTTCGCCCGCCGGCGCATGTCGGTGGTGGTCAGCGAGCGCGACGACCACCACCTGCTGATCTGCAAGGGGGCCCTGGAGGAAGTGCTGGCGGTGTGCACCTCGGTGCGCGAGCGCGAAGGCGTCGAGCCGCTGACCGGCGAACGCCTGGCGTGCATCCGCGCGGTGGCCGAGGCGCTCAACCAGGACGGCCTGCGGGTGGTCGCGGTGGCCACCCGCGAGCTGCCGCCCAACCGCGACACCTACGGCCTGGCCGACGAGCAGGGGCTGTGCCTGGACGGCTACATCGCCTTCCTCGACCCGCCCAAGGAGACCACCGCCCCGGCCCTGCGCGCCCTGGCCGCCAACGGCGTGGCGGTGAAGGTGCTGACCGGCGACAACGAGCGGGTGACGCTGAAGGTCTGCCGCGACGTCGGCCTGGCGGTCGACGGCGTGCTGCTGGGCCCGCAGCTGGACGACATCGACGACGCCGCGCTGGGCGAGCTGGCCGAGCGCACCACGCTGTTCGCCAAGCTGACGCCGACGCACAAGGAACGCCTGGTCCGCGTGCTGCGCGAGCGCGGCCACGTGGTGGGCTTCCTCGGCGACGGCATCAACGACGCCCCGGCGCTACGCACCGCGGACATCGGCATCTCGGTGGACTCGGCGGTGGACATCGCCAAGGAGGCGGCCGACCTGATCCTCCTGGAGAAGAGCCTGATGGTGCTGGAGGAGGGCGTGGTGGAGGGGCGGCGCACCTTCGCCAACATGCTCAAGTACATCCGCATGACCGCCAGTTCCAACTTCGGCAACGTGTTCAGCGTGCTGGTGGCCAGCGCCTTCATCCCCTTCCTGCCGATGCTGCCCATGCAACTGCTGGTGCAGAACCTGCTGTACGACATCTCGCAGATCGCCATCCCCTTCGACGGCGTGGACGCCGAGCAGCTGAGCCGCCCGCAGCAGTGGAACCCCGACGGCCTGGGGCGCTTCATGGTGTTCTTCGGGCCGCTCAGCTCGATCTTCGACATCACCACCTTCCTGCTGCTCTGGCACGTGTTCGGCGCCAACGCCCCGGCGCACCAGGCGCTGTTCCAGTCCGGCTGGTTCGTCGAGGGGCTGCTCTCGCAACTGCTGGTGGTGCACATGATCCGCACCCGGCGCATCCCCTTCCTGCAGAGCCGCGCCTCCTGGCCGCTGCTGGCGATGACCGCGGCCATAGGCGCGCTGGCGATCTTCCTGCCGATGGGGCCGCTGGCGCGCTACTTCCACATGCAGCCGCTGCCGGCGGGCTACTGGCCGTGGCTGGTGGCGATACTGCTGGGCTACATGGGCCTGACCCAGGCGGTGAAGGGCTGGTTCGCGCTGCGGTATGGGTGGTCGTAGGGTGCGGGTACCGCGGGCTCTCGTAGGAGCGAGCTTGCTCGCGAAGGGGGTTCTGTCGGGGGAGTTTGGTGTTGTGCCGAAGAGCGCCCTCTCCCTAACCCTCTCCCTGAAGGGAGAGGGGACCGTTGGGCAGGGTTGGGTGTTCTGGAGTTAGCCGGCAAGCACGTAATTCAAGGTTGAAGCCATGACTTATCTCGGCACGGACTAGCCCCCTCTCCCTTCAGGGAGAGGGCTGGGGAGAGGGAAAGGCGCTCACCCCAAAACACCGTAGCGACAGGTGAACACCCTTCGCGAGCAAGCTCGCTCCTACGAAATCCCAAATCCCCAACCCAACCCCGCGACCCACCTCAGCGCAACATCGCCTGCACCTGCTCCGGCTGCAGCGCCTCGTCGAAAAAGCGCTGGGCGTCGCCGATCAGGTTGCGGTGGATGGCCACCCGGTCCACCCCTTCCGCGTCCTTGCACAGGCCCGGGGTGGCTGCGGTTTCCTCGTCGTTGCAGGGGGCCATGAAGACGAAGTGGCCGGCGCCCAGCAGCACGTGGAAGTCGGCGCTGCGCGGCAGCTTGCGGGCCAGGGCGGCGGCGTTGCGCGTCCAATCCAGCACCTTGTCGTTGTCGCCGCTGTAGATCAGCACCGGGATGTTCACGTCGGCCAGCTCGCGGCTGCCGAACATCAGCCCCAGCGGCGCCAGCAGCATCGCCGCGCCCACCCGCGGGTCGGCCATGGGCGCCAGGTCGCTGCGGTCGGCCAGCAGCTCGCCGCCGGCGCTGCAGGCGTCGCGGTCGTCCGGGCGCTGCGTGCAGTAGCGGCGCAGGCGCTCCAGGCGCGGCTGGGCGCCGGCGAGGATCAGCGCCGTCTCGCCGCCGGCGGAGTAGCCGATCACGCCGATGCGCCGTGGGTCCAGCAGCGGTGCCAGGCGTTCGTCGGCCAGGGCCGCGCTGATGGCTTCGGAGACCTGCAGCGGGCGGCCGTAGAGGTTGCTCAGGGCGCCCAGGCGGCTCTGGTCGTGGAGGTTGTCGCCGGGGTGCACCAGGGTGATGACCACGAAGCCGCGCCGGGCCAGGGCCAGCACCAGGTCGCGCAGGGCCAGCGGGGTGCCGCCGTTGCCGTGGGAGATGACCAGCAGCGGGTGGCGCCCGGCCACCGCCGGGGCTTCCTCGGCCAGCGGCAGGGTGAACAGGCCGAGGGTGGTGGGCGAAACCGCGGCCCGCGTCGGGTAGAAGGCGATGGCGCGCATCGGCCGGTGGTCCAGCGGGTCGTCGAGGGTCAGGCGATGGAAACCGACGTTCAGCGTCTGGGCGCTGGCCGCCAGTGAGAAGATCAGTAGCAGAACGCAACAGACGAATCGCCCCGACATGGTGCTCTCCACCCCCAACGCAGCCTCTGGATCGGGCGTTGCCGTGCGCCTGGGCGCGGCCGGCCGCCACGGTGAGGACATCCCCTGCATGGTACGCGCCAATTTCGCTTGCGCGCGGGCGGCGGATCGACGGTGGGGGGAAGGGCGTTGCGGGGGAGGGGCGCAGGGGATGCCGGCGTGGCATCCCCTGGCGGGGGCGTCAGACGATCACGCCCTGGCTGCGCAGGTAGTCGTCGTAGCTGCCGCTGAAGTCGGTCACGCCGTTCTCCGACAGCTCGATGATGCGGGTGGCCAGGGAAGACACGAACTCGCGGTCGTGGCTGACGAAGATCAGCGTGCCCGGGTAGTTCTCCAGGGCCAGGTTGAGCGCCTCGATGGACTCCATGTCCAGGTGGTTGGTCGGCTCGTCCATCAGCAGCACGTTGGGCTTCTTCAGGATCAACTTGCCGAACAGCATGCGGCCCTGTTCGCCCCCGGAGATCACCTTCACCGACTTCTTGATGTCGTCGTTGGAGAACAGCATGCGCCCGAGGGTGCCGCGCACCAGTTGCTCGCCGCCCTGGGTCCACTGGGCCATCCAGTCGAACAGGTTGTAGTCCTCTTCGAAGTCCTCGGCGTGGTCCTGGGCGAAGTAGCCGACGTCGGCGCTGTCGGTCCACTTCACTTCGCCGGCCTGCGGCGGCATTTCGCCGACCAGGGTGCGCAGCAGGGTGGTCTTGCCGATGCCGTTGGGGCCGATGATGGCGATGCGCTCGCCGGCTTCCACCTGCAGGCTCAGGTTCTTGAACAGGGGCACGCCGTCGAAGCCCTGGCTGACGTTCTCCAGGGTCACCGCCTGGCGGTGCAGCTTCTTGAACTGCTCGAAGCGGATGAAGGGGCTGACGCGGCTGGACGGCTTGACCTCTTCCAGCTGGATCTTGTCGATCTGGCGCGCGCGGCTGGTGGCCTGCTTGGCCTTGGAGGCGTTGGCCGAGAAGCGGCTGACGAAGGTCTGCAGCTCGGCGATCTGCGCTTTCTTCTTGGCGTTGTCCGACAGCAGGCGCTCGCGAGCCTGTTCGGCCGCGGTCATGTACTCGTCGTAGTTGCCCGGGAACAGGCGCAGCTCGCCGTAGTCCAGGTCGGCCATGTGGGTGCAGACGCTGTTCAGGAAGTGGCGGTCGTGGGAAATGATGATCATGGTGCTGTTGCGCGCCGTGATGACGTTTTCCAGCCAGCGGATGGTGTTGATGTCCAGGTGGTTGGTCGGCTCGTCGAGCAGCAGCAGGTCCGGGTCGGAGAACAGCGCCTGGGCCAGCAGCACGCGCAGCTTCCAGCCCGGGGCCACGGCGCTCATCGGGCCGAAGTGCTGGTCCAGGGGAATGCCCAGGCCCAGCAGCAGCTCGCCGGCGCGGGACTCGGCGGTGTAGCCGTCGAACTCGGCGAATTGCACCTCCAGCTCGGCCACGGCCATGCCGTCGTCCTCGCTCATTTCCGGCAGGGCGTAGATGCGGTCGCGCTCGGCCTTGACCTTCCACAGTTCCTCGTGGCCCATTATCACGGTGTCGATCACCGTGAAGTCCTCGTAGGCGAACTGGTCCTGGCGCAGCTTGCCCAGGCGCACGTTGCTTTCCAGCATGACCTGGCCGGAGGAGGGCTCCAGCTCGCCACCGAGGATCTTCATGAAGGTGGACTTGCCGCAGCCGTTGGCGCCGATCAGGCCGTAGCGGTTGCCGTTGCCGAACTTGACGGAGACGTTTTCGAACAGCGGCTTGGCGCCGAACTGCATGGTGATGTTGGCGGTGGAGATCAAGGGCTTTACCTATCAATGACTTGCGAGCCGCTGGGCCAGTGTTGGCAGCGGGCCGATACCAATTCGATACCAATCTGGGTTTCCGGGGCCCGGATTTGCGTGGGCGCCGGTGCATCCAGCGGACGTGCGCGAAGAGCAGCATCTGGACGCGATGTCCAAGCTGTTGCGCTTAAAGGGCGGGGTTCATGCCGGACAGGCCGCGGATTGTCGCATAGATGGGCCTGTCCTTGCATGGCCGGTCGTGCCGGACGGGGCTAATCCGGTGTCTGTTTCTCGAAGGCGGCCTCGGCCTCCAGGCTCTGCCGGTCGCGCCCCACGGTGGCGACGGCGAGCGCCTTGCCGTCGAGCCAGTAGGTCGCCCGGCAGTCGTGGGCCGCAGGGTCGCCGTCGACGTCGATGCGGTCCCAGCGCTCGGCGTGGCCGACGTAGTTGATGCCGACGTCGTACTGCTGCGTCCAGAAGAACGGCACTGCCGTGTAGCGCTCCTGGTGGCCGAGGATGTTGCGCGCCGCCACCAGGGCCTGGCGCTCGGCGACCGCCCAGTGCTCCACGCGGATCGCCTCGCCGGTGCGGGCGTCCGGCCAGCGGGCGATGTCGCCCACGGCGTAGACGTCCGCGGCGCTGGTGCGCAGCCAGGCGTCCACCAGCACGCCCTTGTCCAGGCGCAGGCCGGCGTCGCGGGCCAGGTCCAGCTCGGGGCGGGCGCCGATGCCGACCACCACCAGGTCCGCCGGCAGTGTCGCGCCGTTGGCCAGCCGGACCTGCTGCGCCTCGATCGCCGTGACCCCGGTGCCGAAATGGAAGACCACGCCGTGGGCCTCGTGCAGGGCCCGGAGCATGTCGCCCAGGGCCTCGCCGAGGACGTGCTCCATGGGCCGCGCACCTGGCGCCACCACCTGTACCTCCAGGCCGCGGGCGCGCAGCGAGGCGGCCACCTCCAGGCCGATGAAGCCGGCGCCCACCACCACGCAGCGGCGGGCCGTGGCGCAACGGGCGATCAGCTCGTCGCAGTCGGCGAGGCTGCGCAGCACGCGGACGTGGGGCAGGTCGGCGCCGGGCACGTCCAGGCGCGCCGGCGCGGAGCCGGTGGCCAGCACCAGGGCGCCGTAGTCCAGTTCCTCACCGCTGGCGAGGGTCAGCTTCTTGTGCGCAGTGTCGATGTGGCTGACGCGGGTGTCGCAGCGCAGTTCGATGCGCTGGCTGGCGTAGAAGTCCGCCGGGCGCAGCGGCAGCCAGGCGGGGTCGGCGCTGCCGGCCAGGTAGTCCTTGGACAGGTTGGGCCGGTCGTAGGGCGCGGCCGGGTCGGCGCTGAGCAGGGTGATGGGCCCGTCGTAGCCCTCGTGGCGCAGGCCCAGGGCCGCCGCGTTGCCGGCTGCGCCGCCGCCGACGATCACCACCGAGGCCGGTGCCTGCGCGCCGACCGGCAGGTCCGCCGCGGGGGTGGGCAGGGGGGCGCCGACGTAGGCCTTGCCGTCGCGGCAGTCCACCTGCCAGCGCGGCAGGTCGTCCAGTGCCGGCGGGCCCAGCAGGCGCCCGTCGCGCAGGCGGAAGCAGGCGTGGTGCCAGGGGCAGCGCAGGGTGTCGCCGTCGACCAGGCCCTCGGCCAGGGGCGCGCCGTAGTGCGGGCAGGTGGCGCCTATGGCGTACAGCTGGCCGGCCTGGCGCACCAGCAGCGCCGCTTCGCCGCCGACCTGGCCGGCGAGCGGGCTGCCTTCGACGATGTCCGCCAGGGGCACGCCCTGGGCGAAGTCGGGGCCGGGTGGGGACGATGGATGGTCGCTCATCGCTTGTTCCTCGTCTTTTCCTGAAGGTCACCGCTTCAGGATAGCCCCCGGCGCCCGGGCGCACGCCTACGCTCGTCGAGGCGCGGTCAGGCCGCGTGCTCCTTGCCCTGGCCTGCGCGCACGTCGAAGGCGCCGCCGGTGAGCACGCCGTCGACCGTCACCCGGCCCTTGCCCGGCAGCAGCGGGAACACCAGTTCGGCGAAGCGGTAGGCTTCCTCCAGGTGCGGGTAGCCGGACAGCACGAAGCTGTCCACGCCCAGCGCGGCGTACTCCAGCAGGCGCGCCGCCACGGTCTGCGGGTCGCCCACCAGGGCGGTGCCGGCGCCGCCGCGCACCAGGCCGACGCCGGCCCAGAGGTTGGGGGCGACTTCCAGGCGCTTGCGGTCGCCGCCGTGCAGCGCCGCCATGCGCCGCTGGCCTTCGGAATCCATCTTCGCGTAGTTGGCCTGGGCCGCGGCGATGGTGGCGTCGTCCAGGTGGCTGATCAGTTCCTCGGCGGCGGCCCAGGCCTTCTCGTTGGTCTCGCGCACGATCACGTGCAGGCGCACGCCGAAGCGCACCGTGCGGCCGTGGCGGGCGGCGCGCTGGCGCACGTCGGCGATCTTCTCGGCCACCGCCGCCGGCGGCTCGCCCCAGGTCAGGTAGGCGTCGACGTGCTTGGCCGCCAGCTCGTGGGCGGCGGGGGAGGAGCCGCCGAAGTACAGCGGCGGGTAGGGCTGCTGCACGGGCGGGAAGAAGTTCTGCGCGCCGCGCACCTGCAGGTGCTTGCCGTCGTGGTCGACGGTCTCGCCGCCGAGCAGGCGCCGCCAGATGTCGAGGAACTCGTCGGAGGCCTCGTAGCGTTCGTCGTGGGAATAGAACACGCCGTCGGCGGCCAGCTCGGTGGCGTCGCCGCCGGGCACCACGTTGAGCAGCAGGCGGCCGCCGCTGGCCTGGTCGAGGGTGGCCGCCTGGCGCGCCGAGGCGGTGGGGTTGCCCAGGGACGTGCGCAGCGCCACCAGCAGCTTGATGCGGCGGGTCACCGGCACCAGGCTGGCGGCGGTCACCCAGGGGTCGAGGCAGCTGGCGCCGGTGGGGATCAGCAGGCCGTCGTAGCCGAGCTGGTCGGCGGCCACGGCGATCTGCCGCATGTATTCGTTGGTCGCCGGCCGGCCGCTGCCGGAATGGCCCAGGTAGCGGGTGTCGCCGGAAGTGGGCAGGAACCAGAAGATATCCAGGCTCATGAAGGTGTCCTCGTTGCCATCGTCGAAAGGAAGGGGCGTTGCCCCGGGAATGCACGCGTGGCGGTGAGTCTTGTAGGTGGGAGGGCTCGCCGCGGAAAAGGCAAGCCCTGTGCCAGCGCCGGGATTCGCGGCCTGCAGCCCGCCACGGCGGCGGCGGGCTGTTGCTGGGCGGGCAAAGTGTTGATCCGCTGTTGTCTGGGCAACAGCTGGCGGGTCAGAACTTCCAGGCGTAGCCGACGCCGAGGATGTCCTGGCTCATCTTCAGGTCGGCCTCGCCGCCGCCGAAGGCCGGGTCGATGGAGCCGCTGCCCTTGACCTTCTCCTCGAAGCCGTGGGTGTAGGCCAGGCTCAGCTCGTTGTCCGCCGACGGGCTCCAGGTCAGGCCGAGGCTGGCGTGGTCCCGGATCACCCCGGGAGCGAGGATGTTGAGGAAGGTCTGGCTGCTCGGCACCGGCTGTTCGGCATGGCTGTAGCCGCCGCGCACGGTCAGCTGCGGGCTCAGCTGGTAGCTGGCGGAGAACTTGTACACGGTGATGTCGCGCCAGCCGAAGCCGGGGCCGTTCTTCGAGCCGAGCTGGTTGCCGGCGAACAGCTGCTGTGCGTCGAACGGGTTGCCCACCGAGGTCACGTGGCCGTACTTGATCTCCTGCACGTCGGCGCCCAGGGTCAGGCGCGGAGTCAGCTTGTAGGACAGGCCGGCGCCGTAGTTCTCCGGCACGTCGAAGCTGCCGCCGTCGGCGAACAGGCCGGCGTAGCGGTCGAACTTGTCGGCCTTGATCTTCGAGGCCCAGGTCAGGCCCAGGGTGAGTTCGTCGGTCAATTGGCCCTGCCAGCCCAGGCGCACGCCGACGCCGGTGGAGCTGTCGTGGTCGCGGTCGTCGAGGTTGCCCGGGTCGCTGGAGAACATCGGGTTGGCGAAGGCGCTCAGGCCCTTGCTGGCGAAGCGCTGGTAGACGATGTTCAGCGCGGCGCCGAAGGACTGCCGCTCGCTGAAGCGGTAGGCCACCGAGGGGGTGAGGAACACCTGGCTGAAGTCCACCCCGGCGCTGCCGCGGCTGCCGAAGGCGGCGTAGGGGTTGCGCCGGTAGTCGGTGTTCATGCCGCCGTTGCCGTACACCGCCAGGCCCACGCCCAGGCGCTCGTTGAGCTGCTTGCTGACGCCGAACTCGGGGATCAGGAAGAGGTTGCGCGCGTTGCCGTTGTAGTGGCCGTTGGCGCCGGCGCCGTTGCCCTCGATGCTGGCGCTGCGGTCCGGGGCGAACAGGCTCGCGCCCAGGTCCAGGCGGTCGCCGATCCAGGCGGTGCCGGCCGGGTTGTTGGCGGCGGCGAGGGCGTCCTGCGGTTGGGCGATGCTGACCCCGGCCTGGCCCTGTGCCTTGATCCCGTAGCCGTGGAAGAAATAGCCGTTGGTGGCCTGGGCCGCCGGGCTGGCGAGCCCGCCCAGGGCCACCAGGCCGAGCAGCAGACGTGACTGGACTTGCATGAATCGACACTCCCCATGGCGAGGCGGCACCTTGCCGCCTGAAGAGATGTCAATTTAATAGAATGTATAATATCTAACTATAATATTAATTTATTTTAATATTCCTTTCGGCAATATGAAGACGTCAGGGTTGCGGGCAGTAGAGCAGGTAGAGGGTGCTCAGCAGGTGCAGTACCTTGGGGTCCTTCACCGAGTAGAAGATGCGCTTGCCGTCGCGGCGGGTGTCGACCAGGCCTTCGCTGCGCAGCACGCCGAGTTGCTGCGAGAGGTTGGGTTGCTGGATGCCCAGGAGTTCCTCCAGCTCACCCACCGAGCGTTCGCCCTGGCTCAGCTGGCAGAGCAGCATCAGGCGGTCCGGGTGGCTCAGGGAGCGCAAGGTGGTGGCGGCCTCGGCGGCGGCCTGGCGCATCTGCTGGATATCCATGGGGCCCTCGGTGGGTGGAAGAGGCGGGCAGTATAGGGAAAGCGCCGGCTGGCACAAATCGCCGGCCGGTTCGCCGGAGCGGAGGCGGGCCGCTGCTGGCGAACAGTATAGGAAAATTGAAAGTCTTGGTGTGGGCTCAGCCTTGCCGCGGGGCCGTCCGCGCCGCTTCGACGAGGGCGGCCAGCTGGGCCGAGCGCTGCCGCAGCCAGGCCAGCGCGTTCTGGAACAGCGGGTGCCAGGAAGGGCCCGGCGCTTGCGCCAGGGGCTGCCAGAAGAAGGCGAAGTCGTGGCCGCCATCGTCCTCGGCGCGGTGTGTCCAGCGCTCCGGCAGGGCCTGGGCCGCCTGGCACAGCTGGAAGGACCAGACCTGGCCGGCGAAGCCGCTGTCCCAACTGCCGAGTTCGGCCAGCACCCGCGCGTCGGCGATTCCGCTTTCCTCGCGCAATTCGCGCAGCGCCCCCGCGGCCGGGCATTCGCCGGCCTCCAGGGTGCCCTTGACCAGCTGCAGGCCGGCCAGCGGGTGGTGGAAGGCCAGCACCTGCAGTTCGTCACATTGGCGCACGAGCACCGGGCAGGCCTTGTTGGGCGCCTCGCGCAGCACTTCGATGCGCAGGAAACCCTCGCTGGCCTGCGGTGCCTCGAAGCGGGCGTGCACGCTGCGGATGGCTGCTTCCGGCACCCGGTGGTCCTCGCGGCGCGCGCGGTTGCGCGCCAGGGCCAGTTCCAGGGCGGTGTCGAGCCATACGGCCACCACCGGCACGCCGTGGCGCGCGGCGGTTTCCAGGGCCTGGCGGCGATGCGCGGCGCCGGGCAGGGCGGCGTCGAAGAAGTACGCGGTGTCGCCCAGCGCGGCGGCGTGACGCTGCACCCAGGCGGTCTTGCCGCCGCCCTGCACGCCGATCACCAGGAATAGCGTGCTGCCGGCCGGGGCGCTGGCCAGCGCGCGGTCCAGTGCGGCGTAGGCCTGGCGCCAGGCCAGGGCGCTGCGCTCGGGGGTGTAGAGGCGGCCGCCGGGCGTTTCCAGGAAGTGGTCGGGATTGATGTGGCGGCTGTGGTTGTGGCTGTGGCTGTTCATGGCGAGGGGATATCCGTGCGGGGGCCGTTGGCTGGCCGAGCACTATAAAGGCGGCCGCGCCCCGGCGATAAATGGCGCGAAGGCATTTTCATGTACCGGCGAAAGCGTGTGGCAGGGGACAGGCGAGGCGGCAGGAAAATCTTCGGGCCTGTTTAGAATGTTTATTCACTACGGTTATTTGCTTAGTTCTGCAGGCAATATCCATGTTGTCTGTTTGGAGGTCATGGAATCTTCTTTGCCTGCAATGACGGAAATAAAGAAGCGATAACGAACGAGTGCTCCACTGGATATCCGTTTCCCCGAGGGCCGGCGAAGCAATCCGCCGCTGCCCCGCCAGCTTGTCCGCCCCCTCCGTCGGCCTAGAATCGCAGCCATTCGCAGTTATCCATTCCATCCAGTTCAGGGAGATACCAAGATGATGAATGCCATGCAGATGCCGATGAACGCCAACCCGATGATGCCGATGATGGGCATGCCGATGATGATGGCGACCCTGCAGTGCGAAATGCAGGACGACGGCATGATGTGCAAGATGATGCCGGCCATGGGCATGGACGCGGCCATGTTCCGCAACAACGCCGAAATGATGGCGATGATGATGAACTGCGGCATGCCGATGATGATGCACTGCGGCAACATGTCGATGATGTGCATGTCCCAGACCGGCATGGCGATGATGCCGATGATGGGCATGATGAACATGATGCCGATGATGATGGGCATGCCCATGCCGTCGATGAAGTGCATGATGGAGTGCTCCATGCAGGGCGACGCCATGATGTGCAAGATGATGCCGATGCAGGGCATGAACATGGAGATGTTCAAGAACTGCTGCATGCTGATGAACAAGATGATGGAATGCGGCATGCCGATGATGATGAGCTGCAACGGCATGCCGATGATGTGCTGCACCTGCTGATCGCGGCGCGCTGAACGGGAAAGGCCCGGTGGGGAAACCCGCCGGGCCTTTCGTTTTGCGCCGCCGCCTCAGTCCAGGCGTTCGGCGTAGGTGGTGACCAGGTAGGCCACGGCCTCGCTGTCGGCCGGGTTGCGGTAGCTGTGCGCCTGGTCGGCATAGAACAGGATGGAGTCGCCGGTGCCGAGCAGGAAGCGCTCCTCGTTCACCGCGATCTCCAGCACGCCCTGGGCCACCACCAGGTTCTCCTGGGTGCCGGGGGCGTGGCCGGCGGAGTGCTCGATGGCCAGGCCGGCCAGGCGCAATTCGTAGAATTCCACCTGGCGCGAGACGTCGAAGGGGAAGAGCGCGCGGCTGACGAAGGCGCCGTCGCCGCTGACCAGGCGCTTGCTCTCGCGCGCCGGCAGCAGGGCCACGCCGTCGAAGGCGCGGTCGTCGAGGAAGGCCGCCACCGAGACCTTCAGGCCCTGGGCGATCTTGCACAGCACCTTGATCGAGGGGACGCTGCGCCCGGACTCGATCTGCGCCAGCATCGCCCGGCTCACCCCGGACAGCCGCGCCAGGCCGTCGAGGGAGAGGTTGCGCTTGCCGCGCAGGCGCAGCAGGTTGTGCGCCACGCGCTGGCCGATGGGGTCGCCGGCGGCCGCCGGGGCGGCCTCCAGGCCCGCCTCGGTGGCGTCGGTGGAAAGCGGCAGGCCCATGTTCAGGCCTCGCGGATGCCGCTGTCGCGCTGCTGCTGCACCCATTGGGCGGCACCGAAGCCGGCGCGGCTCGCGTACATCGCCCACATCAGCTCGGCCATGCGGCGTGCCTGGCGGCGCGTGCGGTAGCGGGCGAGGTCGATGACGTTGTCGGTGCGGTCCATGGCGACTCCTGGGAGGCTTGGCGTTGAAGATGGGGGCTAGCCTAGCTGGGGTTGTGTTAGAACCATAAATACTGAGTTTTCATTTGTTAAGCATTTATTGGTCTAAGTGCTTTGGCCTCGACAGGGTGTCCGGTCGCCATGACGTTTGGATCGAGCGCCCCACGAAGAACAGCGAGGTCGCAATCGTTTGCTGCTTAAGTCTTCCACTGAGCCTGGTGAGTATCGCTTGACGCCTTATCTTTATTGGTTACGATTGGTTTTTAATCGAAATGACTAACTCTGCCCAGGAGGCACTTGACATGGCCACGACTTACAAGACTCGCTCGGTCACCGCTCACGTTCCCGTCGAACTGGCGGAGCGCGTGGACGAAATCGCCGAGCGCCTGGAACGCTCGAAGAACTGGATCGTCAAGCAGGCCTTGTCCGCCTGGCTAGACCAGGAGGACGAGCGTAGCCGCTTGACTCGCGAGGCCCTGGCCGATGTGGATGCCGGCCGGGTAATCGATCATCAGTCCGTCCAGGCCTGGGCGGAGAGCCTGGACTCCGACACACCGCTACCGCTGCCGGTACCGCGCTGATGGCGTTGCAGTGGACGAGCAAGGCTTTGTCCGATCTGGCACGGCTCCACGAGTTTCTCGCTCCGGTGAATCGGTCTGCGGCGGCCCGTACCGTCCAGCAACTGGTCGCCGCGCCGGCTGTCTTACTGACCAACCCACGTCTCGGTGAGCGCCTGGATGAGTTCGTGCCGCGTGATGTCCGGCGGCTTCTGGTTGGCCATTACGAGATGCGCTACGAGATACGGGGCTCCGACCTCCATCTGCTTCGTGTATGGCATACCCGCGAAGAGCGCTGACGGTTGGCCTAGGCTGAAAGCAACCCACGCCACCGCCAGGAGCCACCCATGAGCCTTCGCCCCTTCCACCTCGCCATCCCCGTCCACGACCTGCCTGCCGCCCGCCGCTTCTATGGCGAGGTGTTCGGCCTGGAGGAGGGCCGCTCCAGCGCCCAGTGGGTGGACTTCGACTTCTACGGCCACCAGTTGGTGATCCACGAGCACCCGCGCACCGCATCCCAGGAAAGCGCCCATTGCAACCCGGTGGACGGCCACGACGTGCCGGTGCCGCACTTCGGCATCGTGCTCGACTGGGCGCAGTGGGAGGCGCTGGCCGAGCGCCTGCGCGGGTTCGACGTGCGCTTCGTGATCGAGCCCTACGTGCGCTTCAAGGGCCAGGTGGGCGAGCAGGCGACGATGTTCCTCCTCGACCCCTGCGGCAACGCCCTGGAGTTCAAGGCGTTCAAGGACATCGGCCAGTTGTTCGCCAAGTAGCTCAGGGCAGCAGGCGCGGAAGGCTGCCGGGCATGCAGGGCACGCCGGCAACCGCCGATGCTTCTGCGACCGAACGGGTCGTTCTCGCGTGGAGGCCTTGCCGCCTTCAGCGCTCCGGCGGGTTCAGCCGGGTATCCAGGGCGAAGGCCTCCTGGCTGACCAACTCGTAGGCGCCCTTGGCCAGGGCCGGGCTGAGCAGCAGGTTCCAGCAGTGCGGCACCACCGCCGAGGGGATGAGGATGAACGGGTGGGCGTCGAGCAACTCGTTGCCGAACAGCTGTTGTCCATGGCTGGGGATGCCGGGCACCAGCCAGTTGCGGTTCGGCAGGCTGCCCGGCTCGACGCGCAGTACCCGGGCGGGGTCGAGGATACGCGCGCAGGTCAGCACGTGGGGCACCCGGTCCAGCGCGGCGAAGCCCTTGTGCACCGCCACCTCGAGGATGGCCGTGGCGGCGTCCGCGCTGGCGTACACGGCGCGCACGCCCCTGGAGTTCCAGCGCCCGCCGGCCAGTTCGGCGCCGATGCCGCTGTCCCAGCCGTCGGCGTGTTCGCGGCGGTCCAGGCGCCAGAGGTACAGCTCGCCGTTCCCTGGCAATGGCTGCATCAGTAGACCCCGTAGTCCAGGCGGGTGAGGAAGTCGTCCACCAGTTCGAAACCGACCTGGGTAGTCAGCAGGTCTACCGGCGCATGGCCCTCCAGGCCCAGGGCCGGGGCCATCAGCCAGTCCACCGCGGCGCGGCGCGAACCCATCACCTCCTCGGCGCGGCTGAGCACCTTGGCGAGGCGCCAGGCGCTGCTGCTCTGCTCGGCGGACAGCGGTTCGGGGTGCTTGAGGCGGCGCTGCAGGGTGCGCTCGGACATGCCGATAAGCTTGATGAAGGCCTGCTTGTCCAACTCCAGGGACTCGGCGAAGGCGATCACCACGTCCGACGGCAGGCCGCGCTCGATCATCTCGTGCACTTCGAACACGCTGCTGGCGTGGGGCCCCTTGTCGCCATAGAGCAGGCGCAGCGGCCGGTCCGGGTCCTGGGGGAGGCGATGGCGGTTGTCATTGCCGAGGTTCATGGCGCGGCGCTCCTGTTTTTTGCCATATGGCGAGAATTTACCGCCAGGTGGCGTGAATGACCAGTGAAACTGGCCGAACGGTCGCCGGCCCTTGCGCACTGGCTAGTCCCATTGGACGATCTTCCGCCGCCGGGGCCAGGCCATCGATCTCGACGCTTTCCTCGCGGGGTGCCGCGTGCGCATGGCCAACGACAAGCTTCCGCGGCGCGCCATGGTCCTGGATGGGTTGCCGCTGAAAGCCACCGGCAGGCGGGAGAGGGGGCCGTTCGGTATGGGCGGGGAGTCCAGCGTTAGGGTAGGGCGAATAACCGTTCGCGGTTATCCGCCGTCGGCCACTGCGCCTATGTCCACGAACGATGGCGGATAACGCCCTACGGCCATGCGGCATCGACGGCCGCTATCCCGCGACCCGCAGCCAGATCGCCGAGGCGTCGTCGCTGGCCTTGAAGCGCGGGTAGCGCAGGCACGCCGCGTCGTCCCGCTCGATGCCGCGCAGTTCTTCCGCCAACGGCCCCAGGCCGTGGGCGAGCACGCGGGCGACCAGGCCGGCGGCGTTGTAGGCGCCGTAGGTGTCGAACAGTGCGGCGAAGCCATCGCTCATCAGCAGCAGGTCGTCGCCCCGGGCCAGGGGCGCACGGGCCAGGCGCAGGCCAGCCCTGGCCTGCGCGGCATCCACCCCCAGCACGGCCTTGGGCCGTTCGCGGGCGGCGCGGCGGTCGGCCAGCACATGGGGCGCACGCACGCCGCCGGCACCGGCGCCGGGGCCGAGGGCGGCGGCTTCGGCGAGTTCCTCCGCACGGTTCGGTTCGGGTGTGAGGAAGGCCACGCCGGCGGCGCTGCGGTGGATCACCGCACAATCGCCGAGGAAGCCGCAGGCAAGGCTGTCGCCCTCTATCGCCACCGCGGCGAAGGAGGCGCGCGGCAGCTCCCAGGCGGCGACCGGCTCGCGGCGGCGGTCGCGCCGGTAGGCGTCGGCGACCACCTCGAACATGCCTTCGCACAGGTTCGCGAGGGTGCCGGAGGCCGCGGCGAAAGCCCGGTGCGCGGACGCGGCCAGCCAGGCGGCGCCACCGCGCTCGCCCAGCAGGCCCGGCGCGCCGAGGTCGGTCGCACCGTCGATGATCCAGGCATGCCGCTCGGCGCAGCCGATGCGGTCGTCGTTGGGAACCTCCGCCTTGCCGGCGAGGCTGAGGACCTGGAGCAGATCGAGGTGCATGGGCAGGGGGGCTCCCGTGAAGCGTTGGTCTCTGGTGGCCGCTGCCGGCCGAGGACAGAGCCTGTCAGCCGCGCGACGCGCTGTCCACCCTGCGTGGCTTGCATTCCGGGTTCGCTATGTAGAACTCTATACGGCGAACCCCGAGGACTTCGCAGAGAGCGCCCGAATGAATACCGCCGTGCACGCCAAGGAAGCCGTAGGCGCGAACTACGCGCTGGAACTGATGAAATACGCCCAGGCCCGCACCTGGGAGGCCGTGGATGCCATCGCCGCGGCCATCCGCCCGGGGATGAGCGAGTCCCAGGCCACCGCCATCGGCAAGCAGGTGCTCGCCGAGCTGGGCATGGAGCGCATCTGGCACCCGTTGCTGATCCGCTTCGGCGCCAACACCCTGAAGACCTTCAAGCAACGCTCCGACGGCGACCCGCTGCTGGGCGAGAACGACATCTTCTTCATCGACATGGGTGTGGTCTGGCGCGGCCACGAAGGCGATGCCGGGGCCACCTTCGTGGTTGGCGACGACCCTGAGATGACAGCCTGCGCGGCAGCGGCCAGGGAGTTGTTCCTGCACGTCGAGGCGCACTGGCGGGAAACCCGCTGCAGCGGCGTGGCGCTGTACGACTTCGCCCATGCCCGGGCCCAGGCGCTGGGCTGGAAGCTCAACCTGGACATCAAGGGCCACCGCGTCAGCGACTTCCCCCATGCCATCTACCGCGCCGGCGACCTGGGCGACTACGCCGAGCACCCGGGCGGCGGGCTGTGGATCCTGGAAATCCAGATCGCCCACCCGGACAAGCCCTACGGGGCCTTCTACGAAGACCTGCTGGCCTGACGCGGAGGCGCCATGAGCGAAGTCGTGCTGCTGTTCTCCTACGGCACCCTGCAGGACAGGGCCGTGCAACTGGCCAGCTTCGGCCGCGAACTCCAGGGCCGGGCGGACGCCCTGGTCGGCTACCGCCAGGACCTGGTGGAGATCACCGATGCCGCCGTGCTGGCCACCAGCGGCAAGCGCTACCACCCCATCGTCCGCTACAGCGGCGTGGCCGGCGACCGGGTGCCGGGCACGGTCTTCGAGATCACCCCGCAGGAACTGCTCGCCGCGGACGCCTACGAGGTGGCCGACTACCAGCGTGTCGGCGCCGAGTTGCAGTCCGGCCTGCGGGCCTGGGTCTACGTGCAGGCCTGATACGCCTTCGCGGCGCTCCGTTTCCCTGGGGTTCTGTTCCTGCGTTCCAGGAGGTTTCCCATGAGCAACGGCGTTGCAACCACCCCTTCACCGTCTGGGCAGCGACCGCGCCGAGCACCACGGCGGCCACGCTGGAGTTCTGCGCCCGCCACCGGATACTGCCGCGGGTCGAGCACTTCCCCATGAGCCGGGTCAACGAGGCTATCGAACACCTGCGCAGCGGCAAGACCCGCTACTGCATCGTGCTCGACGCCGGCAAGTGACGTGATGGGCGCGGCCCGCCGTGGCCGCGCTCGGTCTTGCGCCGCCAGCCGCTGCGCTTCGAGTCCCGACTGCCCCGCAAAGGTATCCCGGCGGACGCCTTCGTTCGACAGGGAAGGGCACCCCGGGGTTGCCTTGAACATATGGAAATTCGTATATTCGGTTTTCCATATGTTCTGGCGCCCACCATGCTCACGCCCCCCGAAGTCTTCAAGTGCCTGGCCGACGAGACCCGCACCCGCGCCACCCTGCTGATCGCCGAGCAGGGCGAGCTGTGCGTCTGCGAGCTGATGTGCGCGCTGGGCGACAGCCAGCCCAAGGTCAGCCGCCACCTGGCGCAGCTGCGCACCGCCGGGCTGCTGCTCGACCGCCGCCAGGGGCAGTGGGTGTACTACCGGCTCAACCCCGTTCTGCCCGCCTGGGTCCACGAGGTGCTGCGCGTCACCCTGCAGGCCAACGCCGACTGGCTGAAGGAAAGCGCCGCCCGCCTGCGCGACATGGATGGCCGCCCCGTGCGCGCCAGCTGCTGCTGACCCCTCCCGGAACCCGCCTCGATGCTGCTCGCCGCTGCCGTCTTCCTGTTCACCCTCGTCCTGGTCATCTGGCAGCCCAGGGGCCTGGGCGTCGGCTGGAGCGCCAGCGCCGGCGCGCTCGTCGCCCTGGCCCTGGGCGTGGTGTCGCTGCACGACATCCCCAGCGTCTGGGCCATTGTCTGGAACGCCACCGCCACCTTCATCGCGGTCATCGTCATCAGCCTGCTGCTGGACGAGGCCGGCTTCTTCGCCTGGGCGGCGCTGCACGTGGCGCGCTGGGCGGGCGGCAGCGGCCGGCGCCTGTTCGCCTTCTGCGTGCTGCTGGGCGCCGCCGTTTCCGCGCTGTTCGCCAACGACGGGGCAGCCCTGATCCTCACCCCCATCGTCATTTCCATGCTGCTGGCGCTGCGCTTCCCGCCGGCGGCGACCCTGGCCTTCGTCATGGCCGCCGGCTTCATCGCCGACACCGCCAGCCTGCCGCTGGTGGTGTCGAACCTGGTGAACATCGTCTCCGCCGACTATTTCGGCCTGGGCTTCGCCGAGTACGCCGCGGTGATGGTGCCGGTGAACCTGGCCAGCGTCGCCGCGACGCTGCTGGTGCTGTACCTGTTCTTCCGCCGCGACCTGCCGCAGCGCTACGCAGTGGACCAGCTGCAGGCGCCGCGGGAGGCGATCCGCGACCCGGCCACCTTCGCGGTCGGCGCCTGGATGCTGCTGGCGCTGCTGCTCGGGCTGTTCGCCCTGGAGCCGCTGGGTATCCCGATCAGCGCGGTGGCGGCGCTGTGCGCGGCGGTGCTGTTCGCCGTCGCCGCCCGTGGCCAGGTGATTTCCACCCGTCGGGTGCTGCGCGAGGCGCCCTGGCAGGTGGTGGTGTTTTCCCTGGGCATGTACCTGGTGGTCTACGGCCTGAAGAACGCCGGCCTCACCGACTTCCTCACCCGCGTGCTGGACGGCCTGGCGGGGCAGGGCGTGTGGGCCGCGGCCCTGGGTACCGGCCTGCTGTCGGCGCTGCTGTCCTCTGTCATGAACAACATGCCCAGCGTGCTGGTGGGGGCGCTGGCCATCCAGGCCGGCGCAGCCGGGGGCGTGGTCCGCGAGGCGATGGTCTACGCCAACGTCATCGGCTGCGACCTGGGGCCGAAGATCACCCCGATCGGCAGCCTGGCCACGCTGCTCTGGCTGCACGTGCTGGCGCGCAAGGGCATCCGCATCACCTGGGGCTACTACTTCAGGGTCGGCATCCTGCTGACCCTGCCGGTCCTGCTCGTCACCCTCTCGGCCCTGGCCCTGCGCCTGGCCTTCCGATAGCCGCCCGGCGGCGGCAGGAGCCTTCCATGCGAGTCCTGTTCATGTGCACGGCCAACAGTTGCCGCAGCATCCTTTCCGAAGCCCTGTTCAACCACCTGGCGCCCGCCGGCTTCGAGGCGGTGAGCGCCGGCAGCTTCCCCCGCGGCCAGGTGCTGCCGCGCAGCCTGGCGACCCTCGAGCGCGCCGGCATCGCCACCGAGGGCCTGAGCAGCAAGGGCAACGAGGCCTTCGCGGACAACCCGCCGGACATCGTCATCACCGTCTGCGACAAGGCCGCGGGCGAAGCCTGCCCGGTGTACTTCGGCCCGGCGTTGAAGGCCCACTGGGGCCTGGAGGACCCCTCCGAGGCGCTGGGCGACGAAGCGCAGCTGGATGCCGCCTTCCGCGCCACCCTGGCGCGTATCGAACGGCGTTGCCTGGCCTTCTTCGCCTTGCCTTTCGCCAGCCTCGATCGCGCCGCGCTGGAGCACGAGCTGGCGCGTATCGGCCACCTCTGACCGCGCCCGCCACGCAGGGCAGCCTCCGTGGCGGGCGCGGGGCGCGGCTCAGAGTTGCGGCGTGTATTTCACGCTGAACATCAGGTTGCGCGGGTCGCCGTAGTAGTTGTTGTAGTCGATGGTGTTGTACGCGGGCACGTAGTACTTCTTGTCGAACAGGTTGTTCATGTTCGCTGCCACCGTGACCTCGTCGCTCAGCTTGTACGCAACCCGCGCATCCCAGATGGCGTAGCCGGGCAGGTCGAACTTGTGGTCGTACGAGGTAGTGCCGCTGACGGCAGTGGTGCCCAGGCCCAGGGACACGCGGTTCCAGTCTCCCGGCAGGGTATAGTCGCCCCACAGCTTGAGCTGGTGCTTGGGTGTCCAGGTGCTGAATACCTTGTCTTTGTAGTCGTTGTCCTTGAGGTACCTGGTGGTGTTGTAGACGTAGCCGGCCATCAGCTGCAGTCCGCTCAGCACCTCGCCGCTGATCTGCGCTTCCAGGCCCTGGCTGCGCACCTTGCCCGAGGGTTTGGCGCAGTACCAGCCGTCGCAGTCCATGGGCCCGCCGAGGTCGAGCACCGCGCGGTTTTCCTGGTCGTAGCGGAACAGCGCCAGCGAGGTGTTGACCGCGCCATCGAGCAGTTCGCCCTTCAGGCCCAGCTCGTAGTTGCTGCCGGTGATCGGCTCGACGATGGAGCCGGAGGCGGTGCGGTCGGTCTGCGGCTGGAACACGTCGGTGTAGCTGGCGTAGACCGACCACTGCGGGTCCAGCTCGTAGACCAGGCCGGCGTAGGGCGAGACCTTGCCGGTGCTGGTGGTGGTGGATTCGCTGCGCGCGGTGTGGGCGAAGGTCTCGGCGCCGTAGGTGTAGTCGTACCAACTGGTGCGCGCGCCGAGGATCAGCTTCAGCGGCTCGGTCAGGTTGATCGACCAGCGCGAGTACAGGCCCTTCTGCACCACGTCGTAGTCGGTCAGCCGGCCCAGGCCGCGGCTGGCCAGGTCGTAGATGTCCGGCATCGGGCGATGGTGGTCGACATTGGCGGAATCGGCGCCGAAAGTGGGGGCGCGGGCCCAGCGGTCGTCGGTCTTGATCCGCGAGTAGTTGCCGCCCAGCAGGAAGCTCTGCTCGAAGCCCAGGCCGGTGAACTGGCCGTCCAGGTACAGGTCCAGGCCCTTGCTGTGGGTCGTGAAGTCGGTGCTCCAGTCGATGTAGGTGTTGTCGGTGGAGCCGTCGGTGGGCAGCGCGTCCCACAGCGCCTGGTAGGTGGCGCCGTTGTGCTCGCTCATGTAGACGCTGGCGGCCTTCACCCGCCAGTCGTCGTTGAGGCGGTAGGTGGCGTCGAGGAAGACGCTGGTCTGGTCGTTGTCGGAGCGGTTCCAGTCGGCGCCGACGTAGGTCGAGCGCGACCAGTCCGGGTTGCCGCCGTCGGCGTAGCGCGGCAGGCCTAGCATGGGCGGGCGCGAGTGGCCCTTCTGGTTGGCCACGCCGACGCCCACGGTGAGGTCCGGGGTGAAGTCGTAGTCCACCGCGCCGTAGACGGTCTGGTTCCAGCCGCGCACGTAGTCGATGAACGAGTCGCTGTCGTTGTAGCTGACCACGGTGCGACCACGCAGGGTGCCGCTTTCGTTCAGCGGGCCGCCGGCATCCAGCTGCATGCCGTAGCGGTCCCAGGAGCCGGCCTTGCCGGTCAGGCTGACGGTGGCCTTCTGCTGGCCGCGCTTGCGTACCAGGTTCAGTGCCCCGCCCGGGCTGTCGCCGCCCTGCAGCAACGCCGCCGGGCCGCGCAGCACTTCGGCGCGGTCGTAGAAGCTCATGTCCTCGGTCAGGTAGCTGCCCAGCGAGTAGGTGTTGCGCGGGATGGGCACGCCGTCGTACTGGATGGTGTCGATGCTGAAGCCGCGGGAGAAGATGAACAGCCCCGAGCCGGGCGACTTGGTGGCGGTCAGCCCCGGCGTGCGTTTGGCCAGGTCGGAGATAGTCTCGGTGTTCTGGTCGTCCATCTGCTTGCGGGTGATGACCGTCACCGACTGCGGGATGTCCTTGAGCTTCTGTACGCCCTTGCCCAGGGTCACTGCGCCGGAGGTGTAGGAGTGGGAGCCCTCGGTGGTGGCCACCGGCTCGCTGCCGATGACGTTCGTGGCGCCCATTTCCAGCACCTCGCCCTGCTTCACCAGGCGGTAGCCGTGCTCGCCCTGGCTGGCCTGGTAGCCGCTGCCGGCGAGCAGGCGGGCGAAGCCTTCCTCGACCTCGTAGTGGCCCTTGAGCCCCGGCGAGCGCAACCCTTGCAGGTCGGCGGTGCGGTAGAGGATGGCGATGCCGGCCTGCTGGGCGAAGCGGTTGAGGCTCTCGCCCAGGTCGCCGGCAGGGATGTCGAAGGTGCTGGCCGCGGCCTGGGCCAGTTGGGGCAGGGCGGTGGCGCCGCACAGCGGCAGCGCCAGTTGCACGGCCAGGACCAGGGGTGCCAGGGCGGCGCGCCTGGCTGAGTATCGAAGGGTGGACATCGGGTGAAAGCTCCGTTTCTTGGTTGGCTTCTTCCTTGACGGACGGCCCGGAAAAAGCGGAACCACTCTCACCCGTAAATCATTCCTGGCCGCCCTTCGCCTCGATCCACACCAGCCAGGGCGTGAAGCGCCGCACCTTCACCGGCAGGCTGTCCTCGATCAGCGCCAGGGCGCGCTCGCTGTCGTCCAGCGGCAGCACCGCGGAGATGCGCATGCCCGCGAGCGCCTTGCTGTCGTAGCGCCAGTAGCCGCGCTGCTGGCTCGACAGCTGGGCGAGCACCTCGCCCAGGGGCGCGTCGTGCACCACCAGTTGGTGGCGCTGCCAGGCCTGGTCGACTGCCGCCGGCTCCACCTTGCCGACCAGCCGGACGTCGTCCCGGCTCAGCCGCGCCTGCGAGCCGGCGCTCACCTCCAGGGTGTGCGAGCCGTCGGCGCTCTGCGCCGAAACGCGGGAGTGCAGCATGCTCAGCAGGGTGTCGCGTTCCTCGCGGCGCACCACGAAGCGGGTGCCCAACGCGCGCATGCTGCCGTCGTCGGTGGTGACGCGGAATGGTCGCTTCGGATCGGGCGCCACCTCCACCAGCACTTCGCCGCGCAGCAGCTCGACGCTGCGCTGGCCGCCGTCGTAGTGCAGGTCCACCGCGCTGTTGCCCGAGAGCAGTAGCACGGAGTCGTCCGGCAGCCGCTCGCGGCGCCATTCGCCCGGCGCGGTGCGCAGGTCGGCCAGCCAGTAGTGGCGCCAGTCGCCGTTCGCCGCCAGCAGCAGCGACAGGCCCAGCACGGCCGCGCCCAGGCCGGCCAGGGCGCCCGGCCGCCGCCGGCGCGGTGCCGCCAGGGTGCTGGAGAGGGCCGCCTGGACCGCCTGGCTTTCCTCCTGCAGGCTCTGCAGCTGGCCGATCAGGCCGCGCATCTGCTCGACCGCCCGGCCGCGCCGCGGGTCGCCGGCGCACCAGTGTTCGAAGGCCTGGCGCTCGGCGGCGGAGCAGTCGTCCTCTTCCAGGCGCAGCAGCCAGTCGGCGGCTTCCTCGAGCATGCGTTCGTCGCTCATGCTCAGACGTCCATCGCCTGGTTGCAGTGCACCAGCGCCTGTACCAGGTAGCGCCGCACCATGCGTTCGGAGATCGCCATGCGCTGGGCGATCTCGCCCTGCGGGAGGTTGCCCAGGTAGCGCATCAGGAAGACCTGGCGGGCCTTCTCGCCGAGGCCTTCGAGGGCGAAGGCGAGGATTTCCAGCAGCTCCAGGGTAGCGTTGATCCGTTCCGGGGAGGGCGAGCCCTCGCTGTGTTCGTGCAGCCTCGCCAGCTCTTCCAGGTAGACGGCCTCCAGGCGCTTGCGCCGTGCTTCGTCGATGACCAGCCGGCGCGCGGTGGTGCTGAGGTAGGCGCGCGGCT
Source organism: Pseudomonas sp. JH-2 (assembly GCF_036231725.1). Classification (NCBI taxonomy): domain Bacteria; kingdom Pseudomonadati; phylum Pseudomonadota; class Gammaproteobacteria; order Pseudomonadales; family Pseudomonadaceae; genus Pseudomonas; species Pseudomonas sp. JH-2. The sequence goes on from NZ_JAZAQP010000005.1 coordinate 75,172, forward strand.
GGCGCATGTCGGCCAGGCAGTCGGGTGCGCTGAGGATGCGCATGAAGGTGTCGTGGGAAATGTCCGCGGCGTTCTGCGGGCAGCCGAGCTTGCGCCGCAGCCAGCCGAACAGCCAGCCGTGATGGTCCAGGTAGAGCTCGTGCACGGTGCGACGCGGCGGATCGGCTGGCTTGTGCATGTCGGGGCAAATGCAATTGATAATTCATATCAATTGTAAGGAGGGCGGTGACTTTCAGCAATTTCCTTGATGCCGAATCCGATGGATGTCGGAAATTCCGGTGTCGGAAGGGAAGCGCTGGCGCTGCCCCGAAATCCTGCTTGCGCCGCTCTAGACCAAGGTCCTAAAGACCCCGCCGGGCATCTGTGACACCTTCCCGCGCCGTTTTGCCGTCCCTGTTCTCCGGAGCCACGCCATGCCCTTGCCTTTCCCCTCCAGTACGCCCCGTTCGCTTTGCGGCCTGGGCGCCCTTGCGCTGCTCGGCGGCTTCGCCGGCCCGGCCAGTGCGGAGTTCCTGGAGGACGGCAGCGCCCGCCTGGAGGCGCGCACCCTGTACTTCAACCGCGACTTCCGTGATGGCGCCTCTTCCAACCCGCAGGGCGCCTCCAAGCGCGAGGAGACCGCCCAGGGCTTCATCCTTGACGTACGCTCCGGCTTCACCGAGGGCCCGCTGGGCGTCGGCGTGGATGCCCTGGGCATGCTCGGCGTCAAGCTCGACTCCAGCCCGGCCGACAGCAACAGCGGCCTGCTGCCGTCCAGTGGCCACGACCCGCGTCATTCGGCCGACCAGTACGCCAAGGCCGGGGTCGCCGGCAAGCTGCGCTTCTCGCGCACCCAGCTGCGCTACGGCGCCATGCTGCCGGACATGCCGCTGCTCAAGTACAACGACGGCCGCCTGCTGCCGAACATGTTCCACGGCGCGCAACTGGCCAGCGAGGAGATCCGCGACCTGAAGTTCTCCGCCACGCGCCTGGAGCGCTATACCGCGCGGGATTCCAGCGACGCCCAGGACATCCGCCTCAACTGCAAGAACAAGCGCTACGCCTGCGACACCACCGGCAACCGCTTCGACGCCTACCAGCTCGACTACAAGGTGAGTGACGACCTGTTGTTGCAGTACGCCCAGGGCGGGCTGGAGAACGTCTACCGCCAGCGCTTCGTCGGCCTGCTCGGCAAGCGGGCGCTGGGCGGGGGCGTGGCCAGCGCCGACTTGCGCTGGTTCGACAGCGACGATGATGGTGCCGCCCGCGCCGGCGAGATCGACAACCGCGCCCTCAGCCTGCTGCTGGCCTACGCCCGCGGCGGCCACACCTTCAGCGCCGGCTGGCAGCGCATGAGCGGCGACAGCTCGATGCCCTACCTCGATGGCAGCAACCCCTACGTGGCCAACTACGTGCAGGTGAACGACTTCGCCAACGCCGAGGAGCGCTCCTGGCAGCTGCGCTACGACTTCGACCTGCGCAGCGTCGGCGTCCCCGGCTTGAGCCTCATGGCCCGCTACCTCAACGGCGACCACATCCGCCTGGCCAGCGGTGGCGAGGGCAAGGAATGGGAGCGCGACCTGGAGGCCAGGTACGTGGTGCAGACCGGCACCTTCAAGGGCCTGAGCCTGCGCCTGCGCAACGCCACCTACCGCACCGACTATGAACAGTGGGCCCGGGACGTGGACGAGGTGCGCCTGATCGCCAGCTACAACCTGTCGATCTTCTGAGGCGGCTGCTCAGGCCAGCGTGAGGCCCATGAAAAAAGCCCCGTGGCGCATGCCACGGGGCTTTTTCGTTCACGTCAGGTCGCGACGCCGATCAGAACACGCTGAACGGGTACTCGACGAAGACGCGGACTTCGTTGCCGTCGTCGTTGTACTCGCGGGCGTCGTTGGAAACGCGAAGCCAGGAGCTGCGCAGCTTGATCGACAGGTCCTTGGCCGGGCCGCTCTGCACGACGTATTTCGCCTGGTTGAAGATCTCGCGCTCATGGCCATTGTTGGTCTGCGAGGTCTTGATGTTGTCGCCATAGACGTAGGCGACGGTGTAGCTCAGGCCCGGGATGCCGTATTCAGCGAAGTTGATGCTGTAGTTGGCCTGCCAGGAGCGCTCGTCCTCGGCGTTGAAGTCCGACCAGTAGGAGTTGGCCAGCCAGATGGTGGTGCCGCCGTCGCCGATGCGGTAGCCAGTATCGCGGTAGCTGCCGTAGACGTAGCCCATGTCGCCAGTGTTGCGCTGGTGGGCGAGCATGAAGGCGTGGGCACCGATGCTGTAGGTGGCCGCCAGGCTCCAGATGGTGTTGTCGCGGGCGCCGCCGTAGTAAGTCTCGGCGAAGTCCTTGTTCAGCTTGGTCTTGTAGCCGTTGAAGTCGAAGGTCAGCGACTGCTTGTCCTGCATCGGGAATACGTAGTTCAGGTTCACGTATTGCTTGCGGGCGATGTCCTCGTTCTCCGAGCCATACAGCGAGCCGCTGAAGTTGTCGGTGAACTTGTAGCTGCCGCCGAACACGTCGATGCGCTTCAGGTGGCCACTGTCGCGGCCTTCGGCACTCTTGCGGGCTTCCTGGGTGAAGCGGCCGACGTTCAGCTCCAGACCTTCGATCTCCTTGGAGGTGATCATGGCGCCGGTGTAGCTTTCCGGCAGCAGGCGCGAGTTGTCGAAGCTCAGGACCGGCAGGCTGGGCATCTGGTCGCCGTACTTGAGCACGGTGTTGGAGAGGCGGAACTTGACCGCCGCGCCGGCGCGGGCGAGGTCGCTCGCGGCTTCGCCACTGTCACCCTTCTTGAAGAAGTCGATGCCGCCGGCGCCGCTCTTGCCCTTACCGCCGTCCAGGCGCAGGGCGTACAGGCCAAAGGCGTCTACGCCAACGCCGACGGTGCCCTGGGTGAAGCCGGAAGTGAAGGTGGCGCTGGCGGCCTGGCCCCACTCGGACTTGTCGTCGGCACCGTGCTTGTAGTCACGGTTCATGTAGGCGTTACGGAAGAACAGGTCCAGGTGGCTGTCTTCCACGAAGCCCTTGGCGGCTGCCTGATCGTCGGCCATGACCTGGGTGCTGGCGGCGAGGATCCCCAATGCAAGCAAACTGAACTTTTTGTTCATCATCTTGTTATTTCCTGCAGTCTGTTTATTCGCAGCGCCCGAACGCAGAAAAAAGCTTGCCCGCCCGGGTGCTCCAACCCGGGGCCGGCGACGCTGGGTGCTGGCGTTTCTTGGATGGTCACGAGGCCCCTCACAGGCCCCGATGGCGCGCGATGATAGCAGAACGTGGATAAAATCCAGGAATTTCGAAGGGTTGGCGCGTTTTTGCGAAAGCGCCTACGCGAAATTGGGAGCCTGGTTCCCGCTCAGGCAAGGGGCTGCGCGTTGTTGCGCCGTTGCAGCCACAGGCTCAGGCCCAGGCCGATGATCGCGGCGGCGCAGGCGAACGGGAAGATCGCCCGGAAGCCCCAGGCACTGGCGATGGCACCGGCCAGCGGGCCGGTGATGCCCAGCGAGACGTCGATGAACAGCGAGTAGGCGCCCAGCGCCGCGCCGCGGCTGGAAGCCGGCACCAGGCGCACCGCCTCCACGCCCAGGGCGGGGAACACCAGGGAGAAGCCGAAACCGGTCAGCGCCGCGCCGGCCAGCGCCGACCAGGGCCCCGGGGCCAGCCACAGCAGGAGCAGGCCGAGGCTTTCCACCAGCAGGCAGCAGATGGCCACGGCGAAGCCGCCATGGCGGTTGATGGCGCTGGCGAACAGCAGCCGCGCGCCGATGAAGCAGGCGCCGAAGGCGCTCAGGCAGTACACCGCGCCACTCCAGCCGCGGCTGGCGTAGTACAGGGTGATGAAGGTGGCGATGCAGCCGAAGCCGATGCCGCCCAGGGCCAGCCCGGTGCCGTGGGGAGCCACGCGGCCGAGCACGTGGTGGAAGGGTAGGCGCTCGCCGTGGACGATGGCCGCGGCGCGCTTGGGCCAGGCCAGGGCGAAACCGATGGCGGCCAGCAGCATCACCACCGCGCCCATGCTCCACAGCCCCAGGTGCTGCACCAGCAGGACGCCGAAGGGCGCGCCCACGGCCAGTGCGCCATAGCTGGCGATGCCGTTCCAGGAGATCACCTTGGCGGTGTGCAGCGAGCCGACGCGGTCGATGCCCCAACTGATGGCGCCGGTGCCCACCAGGCTCTCGGCGGTGCCGAGGATCATCCGGCCGAGCAGCAGGCAACCCAGGCTCAGTGCCTGCATGTCCTGCAGCCACACCGAAAGCAGCATCAGCAGGCCGCTGCCGGCGCAGCCGAGCATGCCGTAGAGCACCGCGCGCTTGGGCCCGAGGTTGTCGATCACCTTGCCAGCGTAGGGGCGGGTGAGCAGGGTGGCCAGGTACTGCACGCTGATCACCAGCCCGGCCAGCACCGAGCCGAAGCCCAGGTCGCCATGCACGTAGCCCGGCAGCACGGCCAGGGGGATGCCGATGGTCAGGTAGGCGAGGAAGGTGAACAGCACCACCGACACCACCTCGAGCGTGATGGCGGCGTTGGAACGGGGCGTGGCGGTATCGGCGGACATGGACGTGAACAGCAGGGGCGGAGAGGGGAGGGGCATGATGAACCGCCGCCGGCTTGTAGGAAAGCTAGCTAACGAACTACCTGAAGGATTCGTCGCTCGGCCTTGTTTCGCGAGCAAGCTCGCTCCTACGAAGAGCGGGCGCCCCTTGTAGGAGCGAGCTTGCTCGCGAGCGCTCTTTCAGACCCGCCGGAACAACGTCGGGTAGTCCAGCACCAGCCCTTGCCCATCCACCTCCAGCAGCGCCTGGAAGTCCGTGCCCTCCAGGTTGCGGTACAGGTAGTGGTGGGCATCCTGGCGCGTGTAGCCCTGGCGCATCCTGCGTGGCCGCAGCTGCGGCGCTTCCACGTAGACCACGTCCAGGGCCACCGACTGGCCGTCGGCCAGGCCCAGGCGGCGGATCGGGAAGGTATTGGTGAAGGGGCTGGGCCAGATGTCGATGTCCAGGCAGCCGTCCAGCTCCGTCAGCGGGCTGCCGTCGCCCAGCGTCCAGCGGCCCCGGCCGTCGGCCAGCAGCACCAGGTGGCGCCGCAGGTGTTCGCCCTCCACCAGCAGCTCGGCTTCGCGCAGGCGCCAGTCGGCATCCCATTCCAGGCGGTACTCCAGCTGGTAGGGCGGCTGGCCGTCGGCGGCGGCCACGCGCAGCTGGCTGTCGGCGCGGCCGTCCTGAAGCAGCAGGCGCTCCCAGCTGGCCGGCGGGGCCTGCCACAGGCCTTCCCAGGTCAGCTGGCGGTTCATGCCGGGTCCAGCAGCAGGCCCAGGCGCAGGCGCTTGGGCAGGCGCGCGACCACCAGCTGGTGCGAGCGGGTGAGGGCCTCGCGCAGCTCGTCGGCGCCCATGGGGTAGGGGCGCTGCATGGCGATCCAGTAGGCGCGGGCCAGGTAGGGTGCGGGGCGGATGCCGGGGCGGTCGACGAAGCCGAGGAAGAGTTCCGGGCCGACCTTGAAGGCCAGGCCGCCGCGGCCTTCGTCGAGGAAGTCGAGGATGGCGAACATCTTGTTGCCGGCCACCGAGAACACCCGGTTGCTGCCCCACTTGATGTCCTCGCGGGCGCCGGGCAGTTGCAGGCAGAAGCGGGCGATCTGGTCGGGCGTCATGGGTTCTCCGGCGTCAGCCGCGGAAGTAGACCTGCACCAGATGGTAGCCGAACTGGCTCTTCACCGGGCCGTGCACGACGTTCAGCGGCTTCTTGAAGACCACCGCGTCGACGCTGCGCACCAGTTGCCCGGGGCGCAGCTCGCCGAGGTCGCCGCCGCGCTTGCCGGAGGGGCAGGTGGAGTGTTTCTTCGCCAGGGTGGCGAAGTCCTCGCCCCTGGCCAGGCGCTGCTTGAGCTGCTCGGCCTCGGCGGCGGTCTTGACCAGGATGTGGCGGGCCATGGCGACGGGCATGGGGTGGCTCTCTGCTGACGGAAAAGGCTGATTGTACCTTCCGCCGCCTGGCCGAAGGGCAGTGACGTATATCGCATTTCTCCGGGGCTGGCATTGTGCCCGCCCCTGGCTCTACCTAGAGTCTGGCGATTATTCCTACAAGCGACCGCCCTTTGCGGACGGCGCCTCCTCCTAGCGTGCGGATGCAATACAGATGGAAATCCAAGCGATGCTGCGGATCCTGTCCAGCCAGGACGGTTCCGACCTCTACCTGTCCACCGGCGCGCCGCCCTGCGCCAAGTTCAACGGCGTGCTCAAGCCGCTGTCCAGCGAGCCGCTGAAGGCCGGCGACGTGGCGCGCATCGCCGACGCCATCATGGACGAGGAGCAGAAGGCCGAGTTCGAGCGCGAGCTGGAGATGAACCTGGCGATCTCGGTCGCCGGCGTCGGACGCTTCCGCATCAACATCTTCAAGCAGCGCAACGAGGTTTCGATCGTCGCGCGCAACATCAAGCTGGACATCCCGCGCTTCGAGGACCTGATGCTGCCCGAGGTGCTGCTCAAGGTGGTGATGGAGAAGCGCGGCCTGGTGCTCTTCGTCGGCGGCACCGGCTCGGGCAAGTCGACCTCCCTGGCGGCGCTGATCGACCACCGCAACCGCAACAGCGGCGGGCACATCATCACCATCGAGGACCCCATCGAGTACGTGCACCGGCACCGCAAGTCGATCATCAACCAGCGCGAGGTGGGGGTGGACACCCGCAGCTTCCACGCCGCGCTGAAGAACACCCTGCGCCAGGCGCCGGACGTGATCCTGATCGGCGAGATCCGCGACCGCGAGACCATGGAGCACGCCCTGGCCTTCGCCGACACCGGGCACCTGGCGATCTCCACCCTGCACGCCAACAACGCCAACCAGGCGCTGGACCGCATCATCAACTTCTTCCCCGAGGAACGCCGGCCGCAGCTGCTCAACGACCTGGGCAACAACCTCAAGGCCTTCGTCTCCCAGCGCCTGGTGCGCACCCAGGACGGCAAGCGCCGCGCCGCGGTGGAGGTGCTGCTGGGCACCGCCACCATCAGCGACATCATCAAGCGCGGCGACTTCAGCTCGATCAAGGAGATCATGGACAAGTCCCGCGCCCTGGGCATGCAGACCTTCGACCAGGCGCTGTTCGACCTGGCGGTGGAAGGCGCGATCAGCGAGGAGGAGGCGGTGAAGAACGCCGACTCGGCGAACAACCTGCGGCTGAAGCTCAAGCTGCACCGGGACAACCCGGCCAGCGCCACGGCCCAGGCGGCCGGCACCCAGCCGGCAGCCCCGGCCGCGCCCGCGGTGGAAGCCTCCAGCTGGGGCCTGGAGCTGGCCCTGGAAGAGATCAAGGCCGAGGACGAGGAAGACAAGAAGGGCGGTTGAGGCCCGCCCAACCTGCGTGGGGCGAACAACCGTTCGCGGTTGTCCGCCGTCGGCCGTGCCTCCGGGGCATCCGGCGTGGCCGGTGAATCCGATCGCGGACGGAGTCCGTTCCTACGACCGTGCGTCCTGGAACTGTAGGAGCGGACTCTGTCCGCGATAGGCCGAGCCCCGTTGCGAAATCGCGGATGAATCCGCTCCTGCGCAAACCACCTCGGCGCAATCGCCCTACAGCAGGTCCAGCGGATAGCTGACGATCAACCGGTTCTCGTCGAAGCTGTTGGTCCGCCCCCAGTCGCGGCGCATGGTGGAGTTGCGCCATTTCACGTTCAGCGTCTTCAGCGGCCCCGATTGCACGGTGTAGGCCAGCTCGCTTTCGCGGCCCCACTCGGTGCCGTCGTCGGTGCTGGCGTTGTGCACGTTGCTGCCGTGGATGTAGCGGTTCATCAGGGTCAGGCCGGGCACGCCGAGGCCGGCGAAGTCGTAGTCGTGGCGCAGCTGCCAGGAACGCTCCTTGGCGTTCTCGTAGCTGGAGTTGTAGCTGTCGTTGGCCAGGGTGCCGCCGCTGGCGCCGTTGACGCGGAACCACTCGTCGTCGCCCATGACCTTCTGCAGGCCCAGGTAGAAGGTGCTGGCGCCGACCTTCGCCGAGAACATCCCCGAGGCGGTGCGGTTGTCCAGATCGCCGGCGCGGGCGCTGCCGTCCTCCTTGCCCCAGAAATAGCCGAGGTTGGCGCCCAGCACCCAGTCGCCCAGCGGCTGGAAGTGCTGCACCTGCAGGTACTGCTGCTGGTAGATGTCCTTCAGCTCGGCGTTCCACAGGCCGACGAGGGTGCGCTCGTGGTTGAAGCGGTATTCGCCGCCGGCGAAGTCGAAGCGGTCGGAGGTGTAGGCCGTGCGGTTGAACAGGCTCATGTCCTCCATGCTGGCATCGTTGCGCGGGCTGTTCTGGCGGAACTGGCCGCCGTACAGCGTCAGGCCGGCGATTTCCTTGGAGGTCAGCTGGGCGCCCTGGAAGGTCTGGGTCAGCGAGCGGCCGTCGTCGGAGCGCAGGATCGGCAGCGCCGGGGCCCATTCGCCGACCTTCAGCTCGGTCTTCGACAGGCGCGCCTTGCCGGCCACCGCGAGGCGGCCGAAGTCGTCGGCCGGGCGGCCGTCGTCGTGCACCGGCAGCAGCTGGGTGCCGGCGGTGCCGCGGCCGCCGTCGAGCTTGACGCTGTACAGGCCGAGCACGTCCAGGCCGAGGCCGACGGTGCCCTGGGTGAAGCCAGACTTGAAGTCGAGGATGAAGTTCTGCGTCCACTCCTCGGCCTTGCCCTGGGCGGTGTCGCCGACGTAGTTGCGGTTCATGTAGAAGTTGCGCAGCGTCAGGCTCGACTTGGCGTCCTCGAGGAAGCCGTCGGCGAAGGCGGGGAGGGTGGTACCGGCCAGGGCCAGGGCGGCGGGCAGGTAGCGGGGAAAACGACGGATGCAGGGGTAGCCCATGACGATCTCTCTGGAGTCATTGTTGTGGGGAGAGGCTTGTCTGGCGCCGGCTGTGGCGCCGGAAACGACGGCGCGGCGCTAGGCGGCGACCTGGCCTGGCGACGGCGGTGCGAGAGAGGGATGGGCGGCGTGCAAGTGCGACATTGCTCTGGACCTTCTTGTAATTGTTGGTGTGCTTTCGCGTCCGAGGGCAGCGGGCGCTGCCGGAGGTCGGTACGCCTCGATAGTGGAAGGGCGGCGGGCGGTGGACAATCGGTGAAAACGCTTCCTGTGCGAATATCGAACATTAATTAACTGGTTCGAACATTTAGGCGCGCCCTGCAAGCCGCCCCCGGCGGTTCCCCGGCCCGGTCGATCTCATTAGAATCCGCCGATCCTCGTAGTGGACGACACCCATGGCCGGTAGCCAGATCGAACGCGCCTTCAGCCTTCTCGAAAGCCTCACCAGCGAGCCCCGTGGCCTGCCGATGCAGACCCTGGCCGAGCGCCTGGAGATACCCAAGAGCGCCACCCACCGCATGCTCGCCGAGCTGATCCGCCTAGGCTACGTGCGGCAGAACCCGGAGAACGCCCGCTACCAGCTGTCCACCAAGCTGGTGGCGCTGGGCTTCCGCTACCTGTCCTGCAGCGGCGCCGACATCGTCCAGCCGATCCTCGACCGCCTGGCCCAGGACAGCGGCGAACTGGTGCGCCTGGGGGTGATCGACGGCAGCCGCCAGACCTGGATCGCCAAGTCCCAGGGCGCCCGCTCGGGCCTGCGCTACGACCCGGACATGGGCCGCGACGCGCCGCTGTTCTACACCGCCTCCGGGCACGCCTGGCTGGCCAGCCTGGACGACGCGCAGGCCCTGGAGCTGGTGCGCCGCCAGGGCGTGGGCGACCCCGCGCAGTTCGGCCCGCGCGCGCCGCGCAGCGAGGATGAGTTGCTCGGTTACCTGCGCCGCGCCCGCGAGCGCGGCTATGCCTGGGTCGAGCAGACCTCGGCGCTCGGCACCTCGGCCCTGGCCGCCGTGGTGCACAGCCCGGTGGACCGCCGGGTGATCGGCGTGCTGAGCATCGCCGGGCCCAGCGCGCGCCTGCCGGAAGCGCGCCTGCACGAACTGGCGCCGCTGCTGCTGGCCGCCGCTGCCGAGCTGTCTGCGGCGAGCCAGGCCTCCGACCTCTTCGCCTGATTCCCCTTGCTGCCTGGCCTTCCTCCCCCGCGGAGGAGGGCCGCTCGCGCCTGCCCGGACGCAACGGCGGTCGATAATCGCCCGCTGCCTGTCGTGCTGCACTTGAGTAAAATTGGAACCGAGTTCTAAATTCACTCATGCCATTCCATGGAGCCCCGCGTACCGGGCCCCAGCACAACAAGCAGAAGAGGAATCCCGCGTGACCGCTCCCTTGCGCATTGCCCTGATCGGCGCCGGCATCATGGGCCGCCAGCATCACCAGCACCTGCTTCATGTCCCCGCCCTGCAACTCTGCGCGGTGGCCGACCCGGGCCCCGGCGCGGCCGGGTTCGCCGCCGAGTGTGGCGTGCCGTACTACGCCGACCACCGGCGCATGCTGGAAGAGGCGCAGCCGCAGGCGGCGATCATCGCCAACCCCAACAACCTGCACGTGGCCACCGCCCTGGACTGCCTGGCCGCCGGCGTGCCGGTGCTGCTGGAGAAGCCGGTGGGCGTGCACCTGGACGAGGTGCGCGAGCTGGTCGAGGTGAGCCGGGGCAGCGGCGTGCCGGTGCTGGTCGGCCACCACCGTCGGCACAACCCGCTGATCGGCAAGGCGCGGGAAATCCTCGCCGCTGGGGCCCTGGGGCGCCTGGTCAACGTCACCGCGCTGTGGCAGCTGCAGAAACCCGACAGCTACTTCGAGGTGCCCTGGCGCCGCGAGCCGGGCGCCGGCTTCCTGCTCACCAACCTGATCCACGACCTCGACCTGCTGCGCTACCTGTGCGGCGAGGTGGTGCAGGTGCAGGCCTTCACCGGCAACTCGGTGCGCGGCTTGGTCAACGAGGACAGCGCGGCCATCCTGCTGCAGTTCGAGAACGGTGCCCTCGGCAGCCTGACCGGCTCCGACGGCGTGGCCGCGCCCTGGAGCTGGGAGCTGGACTCCGGCGAGAGCCCCCTCTACCCGCGCCAGGTCGACCAGCCCTGCTACCTGCTGGCCGGCACCGAGGGTGCGCTGAGCATTCCGCAACTGCAGCGCTGGCACTACGCACAGCCGGGCGCCGGCTGGCACCAGCCGTTGCTGCGCAGCAGCGAGCCCTTCACCCCGGGCGAGGCGCTGCGTCGGCAACTGGAGCATTTCGTGCGCGTGGTGCGCGGTGAGGAGCTGCCGTTGACCGACGCGGTGGACGGCGGCCGCACCCTGGCGCTGATCGAGGCCATCCGCGAGGCCGCCGCCAGCGGCCGGGCGTGTGCGCCGGCGCGGGTTGGTTGAATGAGACTGTGCAGCTTTGTCCGCGATAACCGAAGGTGCCGACGCGGATCGCGGACAAAGTCCGCTCCTACAGGTTGACGCTGAGATTCCCATCTACGCCGGACAGCCCCCTCTCCCGCTTGCGGGAGAGGGTTGGGGAGAGGGCGCTCTTGAGCCCGACACCTGGACCGCCGGTGAACACCGTTCGCGAGCAAGAGCTAGGCGCCCCCCTCGCTCCTACGAAAAGCGCCTCGGCGCGGCCTGTAAGCCACGAGATTCGCGCCCAGGGCGCGCTCCTACAATTCACCTGTGACCCGGATACCGATACCCATGACCGACCGAATCTTTTCCCTCGCCGCCCTGACCGTGCTCGAGCTGTCGCCGCCGGAGATGGTCGAGGTCGCCGCCCGCGCCGGCTACAGCCATGTCGGCCTGCGCCTGGTGCCGGCCACCGCCGAGGAGCACCACTTCCCGCTGGTGGCCGACGCCGAGCTGCGCCGCCAGACCCAGGCGCGCCTGCGCGACACCGGCATCCGCGTGCTGGACCTGGAGATCCTGCGCCTGAAGCCGGAAACCCGCGTGGCCGACTTCGAGCCCATCCTCGCCGTCGGCGCCGAGTTCGGCGGCACCGAGCTGCTGGTGGCCGGCAACGACGCGGACGAGGCGCGCATGACCGAGCGCTTCGCGCAGCTGTGCGAACTGGCCGCTACCTACGGCATCCACCCGCACCTGGAATTCATGCCCTGGACCGACGCCCCCGACCTGGCCACGGCCTGGCGCGTGGTGAAGAACGCCGGGCAGGCCAACGGCTGCGTGCTGGTCGATGCCTTCCACTTCGACCGCTCCGGCTCGTCCCTGCAGGACCTGGCGCAGGTGCCGGCCGAGCGCATGCGCTATGCCCAGCTGTGCGACGTGGCCGGCCCGCGCCCGGACGACATGCAGGAGATCCTCCGCCAGGCTCGCAACGAGCGGCGCTTCCCCGGCGATGGCGACTGCGACCTGGCCGGCCTGCTGCGCACCTTGCCGGCGACGGTGCCGCTGAGCCTGGAGATTCCCACCCGGCAACTGCTGGAGCAGGGCGTCAGCGCCCTGGAGCGCGCCAGCCTGGCCCTGGACAAGGCACGAACGGTGCTCGCCCGGCTCTGAGGCCGGCTGGGTCAGCCGCTGAAGCTGCGCGCGGTCACGTAGGCCCGTTTCCAGTAGGGCGAGTCGAGGGAGTCGATGCGGATCGTCCTGCCGGTACTGGGGGCGTGGATGAAGCGGTTGTCGCCGATGTACAGGCCCACATGGCTGGCACGGCCACTGCCGTTGTGGCTGAAGAACACAGCATCGCCCGGTTGCAGTTCATGGCGGGCTATCGTCGCGTCACGTTGCGCGATCATCGACCTGGTGGTGCGCGGCAGGCGCAGGTCGGCGACGTGGCGGTACAGGTAGACCAGCAGGCCGCTGCAGTCGAACCCGGTTTCCAGCGAGTCGCCGCCCCAACGGTAGCGCTGGCCGATGAGCTGGTGCGCGCGGGCGACGATGAGCTGGCGCGTGGTCGGGCTGACGGCGCTGTTCCGGCCCATCGGTGCTGGCTGGACGGTTGCCAGGGAATAACGGCGCCATTGCGGGGAATCGAGATCGTCGGCGTGGGCGAGGGGAACGATCAGGGCAAGCAGCGAAAGAGCAAGTAACCAATGAAAAACACGCATTTCGGAACACTACAGGGTGGAGTTTGAGTCGTGGCGCAATCCTTCTGCTGGCAAGCCCGCACCAGGCCCCCGGTCTATGCGGACGAGGGCGGTGCGGGTGAGGTGGGGTTGGCTGCTACTTCCCTGGTAGCTGCTGGCTCTCCAGCGTCCCTGCAGGCCGGGCATGGCCCGGCTCCGCAGCTGGGCGGCCAGGCGTTCGGCCAAAAGCATCGCGGAACAGGCCGGGGGCCTTTCCGTTCTGCGGCCTATCCGGGCCTGGAACTCCGGAGGCAAGAGGGATGTCGCAGCGAGCGGAGCCGGTCCGTTGGCGGGAGCGGTCGTTCGCACTGGAGCGCGGCGAGCACTGTAGCGGCGCGGGGCGGGCAGCCATATGGGATTAGTCCTGAATCCGCCGGGCATTCATCTGACCCCTGCCCGTTCCGGCGAAAGCGGCATGGCGCTGCGGCCCCGGCCGCGAGTCGCAAGCAGCCCGCCTACCTGGCGTACACGAGGATGCAGCTTCGTCGAAATCCCGGCACACTGCCGGGCGCCTTGCTTTTCCACCCACCGAACCGGAAGACCCGATGACCGCCGCCTCCGCGCTGTCCGGCAGCAGCCAGCCCCTGAAGGGCATCCTTCTGGTGATCCTGGCCACCTCGCTGTTCTCCACCCACGACGCCCTGTCCAAGTACCTCTCGGGCTTCTATCCGATCCTCCTGGTGGTCTGGGCCCGCTACGTGGTGCACACGCTGCTGATGGCCGGCATCTTCCTGCCGCAGTCGGGCCTGCGCGTGCTGCGCACCCGCCGGCCGGGGCTACAGGCGCTGCGCGCGCTGTGCCTGCTGGGCACCAGCCTGCTGTTCACCACCGGGCTGCAGTACATCCCCCTGGCCGAGGCCACGGCGGTCAACTTCCTCGCCCCGCTGATGGTCACCGCGCTGTCGGTGCCGCTGCTGCACGAGAAGGTCAGCGCCGGCCAGTGGGCGGCGGTGAGCCTGGGCTTCGCCGGGGTGCTGGCGATCGTCCACCCCGGCGGCGAGCTGTTCACCCCGGCGGTGCTGCTGCCGTTGGGCTCGGCGCTGTGCTTCTGCTTCTACCAGTTGCTGACGCGCAAGCTGGCGGCGGTGGACAGCCCGACCACCAGCAACTTCTTCGCCGGCCTGCTGAACACCGCCCTGACCACGGCCATGGTGCCCTTCGTCTGGCACACCCCGAGCTTCGGCCATGCCCTGCTGATGCTCGCCCTGGGCACCTGCGGCATGTCCGCCCACCTGTTCCTCACCCAGGCCTTCCGCCACGCCGCCCCGGCGCTGCTGGCGCCGTTCGGCTACTGCCAGATCGTCTTCGCCGGGCTGATCGGCTGGCTGGTCTTCAGCCACGTACCGAGCGCCAGTGCGCTGGTGGGCATCGCGGTGATCTGCCTGAGCGGGTTGGCGGCGGCGTGGATGCAGCGGCGGGGTTGAGGGGGCGGTGTAGGAGCGAGCTTGCTCGCGAATGGAGTTTCACGGTGGCGTCGGTGCTGGGTTCAAGAGCCCCTCACCCCAACCCTCTCCCAGAGGGAGAGGGGGCTGTCCTGGGTCGCTGGGAAGTCTGGAGTCAGACTGATACTCCTGACCACTCCTCGTCATTCCTGCGAACACGGAATCGTAGGGCGCATAATCGTTCGCGGTTATCCGCCGTCGTCCGTGCCACCGGGGCGTCCGGCCGGGGCGTTGAATCCGATCGCGGACGGAGTCCGCTCCTACGCCCGTGCGTCCTGGAACCGTAGGACTCTGTCCGCGATCATGGCGGATAACGCCGTAGGCGTTATGCGCCCTACGAGTTATCGCGAACGTGGGGAGTCAGGGTTCGCGAGCAAGCTCGCTCCTACGAAAAGCAAAAGCGCGTCAGCTCTGGCTCTGGCTTTTGGACTTCCAGAGAAATATCCGAGCGCACCGGAACGCCCCTTCAGAAGGCCGAGCGAAACCGGCGCTCAGGAGGTCATGCGACATGGATGTCGCGAGAGCCCCGATGGGCTACAGGGACGTACCCTCGGGGCGGGCCTCCGTGGCGGGGGAGTTCGCGAGGGTAGCCCGGCTCCATCGGGCCCGTATGCGGGGCAAGCCTTCTTGGTTACTTCTTTGGCGTTTGAAAGAAGTGACTCGCCCGAGGGGGCGAAACGAGAGACACCCACGCACTCGGAGCGGCGCGCCACACCCAAACCCAATAGACAGTTGCTCCTACGTCCGTGCTTCCTGGAATCGTAGGACTCTGTCCGCGATTTTCCGTCGTTTTCGCGAGCGGGGCGGTCATGGGTGTCCGACCTGGGCTCTCGCGATGTAGGCAATTTCCGGTTTTTCTCCAGGGTGATAGCCAGGTGTGCAGCAGCGCACCCCGGGCGGGCGCCCGGCAACCGTACTTTCTCTCCCTCGCACAGACGCCGGCGAGGGGGACTCCATTCCCGAAGCAGTATTCGCCTCGTCTGAGACCTATTGGTGAATAGTAACGATGAGGTTACTATGGCGGCCATAGAGGTGGTCGAGTATGTCCGGGAAGACGCGTCCTGCCCCTATCAGGAGTGGTTCGACTCCCTGCATTTCCAGGCGGCGGCCAAGGTTGCCACCGCCAAGGTGCGCATGGCGGTGGGCAACACCTCCAACGTTGGCATCGGCGAATACCGCATCGACTGGGGGCCGGGCTACCGGATCTACCTGGCGAGGGACGGTGAGGCGCTCATCGTGCTTTCGGTGGTGGCAGCAAGGCCGGCCAGGCAGCGGATATCCGCAAGGCGAAGGCGCTGCGCGCCGAGTACAAGCAACGCAAGAAGGCCCGGCTCGGGCCGCAGATGAGAGGGTGATTCCAATGGCACTGACCAGGGATTTCAAACAGACCGTCGTCGCGCGGGTACAGCGTGAACCGGCATTCGCCACCGCGCTGCTCGACGAGGCCGCTTCGCTGTTCCTCAACGGCGAGCCGGACGCCGCGCGCCTGATCCTCCGCGACCTGGTCAACGCCACCCTGGGCTTCGAGCGCCTGGCGGTCGAAACCGAGAAGCCGAGCAAGAGCCTGCATCGCATGCTGTCGGCCTCGGGCAACCCGGGCATGGACAACCTGGCGGCGATCTTCGATGCCCTGCGCCGCACCCTGGGGGTGGAAATCCAGGTGCGGGCGGTGCATGTCGCCTGATGCCGTTCCAAGAAAGAAGGCCCCTGTCGGGGCCTTTTTTCATTCTCGGGCATTACCTGTTCAGTGGCTGGCCACCCGCAGGCTGTTCTGCCGCGCATTGTCGTACTCGGCTTTTTCCAGCGGCTTGGCGTCAGGCTTTCCCAGGTCTTCCATCGGCAGACGGTGGGTTTCCGGGGCCAGGTAGGCGGCGAAGGCGCACAGGCAGGTGATGAGGAAGGCCAGGCTGCCGATCACCCACGGGATGTTGTCCGAGCCGGGCGGGGCGACGGCGGCGAACAGCGCCGGCAGCATGGCGGTGAGCATGGTACCGATGTTCTGCGCGATGGCCATGGCCGAGACGCGGTAGCGGGTCTGGAACAGCTCCGGGTAGAAGGACGGGAACACCGCGTTGTAGCCCTGGTACACCAGGCCCCACATCAGCAGCGACATGAGGAAGGCCAGCGGCACGTTCTGGATGCTGATGGCGTACAGGTAGCCGAAGGCGAGCAGGCCCGAGCCCAGGGCGCCGACGATCAGCGTCGGGCGGCGGCCGATGCGGTCGGAGAGGTTGCCGACGAAGGGAATGGCCAGCACCGCGACTATGTTGCCCACCACCGGGATCCACAGGTACACGCTCTTGTCGAAGCCGATGCCGTAGGCCGGCTGCACCGCGTAGGCCGCGCCGAAGATGGTGGCCACCACCGGGATCACGTTCATCAGCGACATGACCATGACCAGCAGCATCTGCTTCCAGCTGTTGCGGAAGGCCTCGGCGATCGGCGACCTGGCCACCTGCTGCCTGGCTTCCTCGTTGACGAAGGCCGGGGTCTCGTGCACCTCGCGGCGGATGATCAGGCCGGCGATCAGCACCACGGCGCTGAGCAGGAAGGGAATCCGCCAGCCCCAGGCGTTGAAGGCGTCGTTGGGCATGAAGTAGGCCAGCGGCAGGAACACCGCGGCGGCCATCACCTGGCCGGCCTGCACGCCTTGCAGGGTGTAGCTGGCGAAGTAGCCGCGGCGGCCGAAGGGGGCGTGTTCGAGGATCATCGAGCTGGCCCCGGAGATTTCCCCGGCCACGGCGAAGCCCTGCACCAGGCGCAGCACCACCAGCAGCGCCGGGGCGAGGAAGCCGACGTCGTGGTAGGTCGGCAGCAGGCCCACGGCCATGGTCGACAGGCCCATCATGAACATGCACAGCAGCAGCACGTTCTTGCGCCCGCGGGTGTCACCCCAGTGGCCGAGGAAGAAGGCGCCGACCGGGCGGGCCAGGTAGCCCACGCCGTAGGTCGCAAGCGACGCGACGATGGCCATCTTCGGGTCGGCGGAGGGGAAGAACAGCTGCGGGAAGATCAGGGCCGCGGCCTGGGCGTAGATGAAGAAGTCGTAGTACTCGAGAGCCGAGCCGATCCAACCGCTGGCGGTGGCTTTCTTGGCTTGGGAGCTGGAGGGAGTTGCCATCGTTGTCTCCGTTTCTTGTTGTAGTCGGTGCCTGCCCGCCGCCGCCGCGCCGCAGGGCGTGGTGCGCAGGTCGGGTCGGGGCACTGGAAGTCTTCGCGGGGGCCTGTCGCGCTCGGCTACGCGGCTCAGGGCAGCGGGCGAGCCGGCGTTCGTGGTGGGCTGGAGACGGCGGCGGTGAGGGGGCGTGCAGTCAACATGGGCAGGGACTCTTTGTTGAAATTGTTATGGGGCAAGGCGTCTCGCGGGCCAGGGGAGGCATGGCCCTGGTGTGTCGCGGTGAATCCATGGTCGGCCACTGGACGAAAAACCGTCAATTCGCTGATCGGCCTTTTGTTCGGTGATCGAACACAAAACTAACTGGTTCGTACAATTTGCCTTGCCGCTGGAAAATACCCTGCGAATAATCCAATGACCAGCCGTGCGTCCCACGGCTGGCGCTATTTCCGAAGGTCGCCGACAGCCGGCGGCCAGGCCATGGCTCGCAGAAGCCAGCAGCACAGGAGCCCCAGCATGCAGCGCTCGATCGCCACCGTCTCCCTGAGCGGTACCCTGCCCGAGAAACTCGAAGCCATCGCCGCCGCCGGCTTCGACGGCGTGGAGATCTTCGAAAACGACCTCCTGTACTACGACGGCAGCCCCCGCGACGTGCGCCAGATGTGCGCCGACCTGGGGCTTGCGATCACCCTGTTCCAGCCCTTCCGCGACTTCGAGGGCTGCCGCCGCGACCGCCTGGGGCGCAACCTGGAGCGCGCCGAGCGCAAGTTCGACCTGATGCAGGAACTGGGCACCGACCTGGTGCTGGTGTGCAGCAACACCGCCGCCGATTCCCTGGGCGAGCGCGACATCCTCGTCGACGACCTCCGCGAGCTGGCCGAGCGCGCCGGCAAGCGCGGCCTGCGCATCGGCTACGAGGCCCTGGCCTGGGGCCGCCACGTCAACACCTGGCAGCAGGTCTGGGACCTGGTGAAGGCCGCCGACCACCCGGCCCTGGGCGTACTGCTGGACAGCTTCCACACCCTGTCGATCAAGGGCGACCCCCGCGGCATCGCCGACATCCCCGGCGAGAAGATCTTCTTCGTGCAGATGGCCGACGCGCCGATACTGGCCATGGACGTGCTGGAGTGGAGCCGGCACTTCCGCTGCTTCCCCGGCCAGGGCGAGTTCGACCTGGCGGGCTTCCTCGCGCCCATCCTGCGCAGCGGCTACAAGGGCCCGCTGTCGCTGGAGATCTTCAACGACGGCTTCCGCGCCGCGCCGACCCGCTCCAACGCCGCCGACGGCCTGCGCTCGCTGCTCTACCTGGAGGAGAAGACGCGCCGCCTGCTGGAGCAGGACGCCGCGCCCGCCGGCGACCCCGGCATCCTCTTCGCGCCGCCGCCGGCCAGCCGCTACGACGGCATCGAGTTCCTCGAGTTCGCCGTGGACGAGAACCTCGGCGCGCGCCTGGGCGGCTGGCTGGAGAAACTCGGCTTCGCCCGCGCCGGCGAGCACCGCTCCAAGGCGGTGAGCCTGCTGCGCCAGGGCGACATCAACATAGTGCTCAACGCCGAGCCGTACTCCTTCGCCCACAACTTCTTCGAGGCCCACGGCCCCTCGCTGTGCGCCACCGCGCTGCGGGTGCGCGACGGCAACCGCGCCCTGGAGCGCGCCCAGGCCTTCAGGGGCCAGCCATTCCGCGGCCTGGTCGGCCCCAACGAGCGCGAAGTCCCCGCGGTGCGCGCCCCCGACGGCAGCCTGATCTACCTGGTGGAGCAGGGCGAGCCGGGGCAGACCATCTACGACAGCGACTTCCGCCTCGACGCCCAGGCGCAGGCCAGCGGCAACCTGCAGCGCATCGACCACATGGCCATGGCGCTGCCGGCCGACAGCCTGGACAGTTGGGTGCTGTTCTACAAGGCGTTGTTCGACTTCGAGGCCGACGACGAGGTGGTCCTGCCCGACCCCTACGGCCTGGTGAAGAGCCGCGCCCTCCGCAGCCGCTGCGGCAGCCTGCGCCTGCCGCTGAACATCTCGGAGAACCGCAACACCGCCATTTCCTACGCGCTGTCCAGCTACCGCGGCTCGGGCGTGCACCACATCGCCTTCGCCTGCGAGGACATCTTCGCCGAGGTCACCCGCGCCAAGGAGGCCGGGGTGCCGCTGCTGGACATCCCGCTGAACTACTATGACGACCTGGCGGCGCGCTTCGACTTCGACGACGAGTTCCTCAGCGAGCTGGCCTACTTCAACGTGCTCTACGACCGCGATGCCCAGGGCGGCGAGCTGTTCCACGTGTACACCGAGCCGTTCGAGGGACGTTTCTTCTTCGAGATCCTCCAGCGCAGGAATGGCTACGTCGGCTACGGCGCGGCCAACGTCGCAGTGCGCCTGGCCGCCATGGCCCAGGCGCGCAGCGGCGCGGCGCGCAAGCCCAAGCTCTGAGGGGCAGCGGCGGGGGCAGGCGCGCGGTGCCTTCCCCCGCCGCGCGCCACGGCCCATAATCGGCGGATTCCAAAGGGCAGTGAGCCAACCATGCCGAATCTCGCCGAACCCCTGGACTGCGTCACGGAAGTGCGCGGCAAGGGGCGCAAGAACAATCCCGAAAAGACCCGCGAGGGCATCCTCCAGGCGGCCATCGCCGAGTTCGTCCAGCAGGGCCTGTCCGGCGCCCGGGTGGACGCCATCGCCGAGCGCACGCACACCTCCAAGCGCATGATCTACTACTACTTCGGCAGCAAGGAGCAGCTCTACGTCGAAGTCCTGGAGAAGCTCTACGGCGACATCCGCAACACCGAGGACAAGCTGCACCTGGCGGAGCTCGCGCCACTGGAGGCGATCCGCCGCACCGTGGAGTTCGCCTTCGACCACCACGACCGCAACGTCGACTTCGTGCGCATCGTCAGCATCGAGAACATCCACCACGGCGAGTACGTGAAGAAGTCCTCGGCGATCCGCTCGATGAGCAACAACATGCTGCTGTCGCTGGCCGAGATCCTCCGCCACGGCGCCGAACAGGGGCTGTTCCGCGACGGCATCGACCCGCTGGACCTGCACCTGTTCATCAGCTCCTTCTGCTTCTACCGCATCTCCAACCGGCACACCTTCGGCGAAATCTTCCAGATCGACCTGACCGACGAGCAGGTCAAGCAACGCCACAAGCAGATGATCTGCGAGGCGGTGCTGCGCTACATCCAGCGCTGAGCCCGGCCAGCTCCAGGCCGGCGAGGTAGCCGAAGGTCATGCCCGGCCCCAGGGTGATGCCGCCGCTGGGGTAGTGGCCGGCCATCACGCTGGCCATGTCGTTGCCCACCGCGTACAGCCCCCCGATGGCCGCGCCGCTGCCGTCCAGCACCCGCGCGCGGGCATCGGTGCGCAGCCCGGCGAAGGTGCCGAGGCTGCCGGGCAACAGCTTCACCGCATAGAAGGGGCCTTTCCCCAGGGGCCGCAGCGAAGGGTTGGGCCGCTGCCGCGCCTCGCCCTGGGCCTTGTTGTAGGCCGAGCGGCCGCGCTGGAAGTCCGCGTCCTCGCCGAGGGTGGCGTGTTCGTTGAAGCGCTTCACCGTCGCCTGCAACTGCGCGGCGTCGATGCCGCAGCGCGCCGCCAGCTGCGCCAGGCTGCGGGCCTTCACCAGGTAGCCGCGGCGCTCGTAGGGCAGGTCCGGAAAGGGGAAGGGCTTCACCCAGCCGATGCCGTAGCGCCGCCGTGCCCGGGCGTCGGCGATCAGCCAGGCCTCGTGGGGCTCGCCCGCCGGCGTGGCGGCGAACAGGGCGTTCATGAAGTCGTGGTAGCAGTCGGCCTCGTTGGCGAAGCGCCGGCCGTCGCGGCGCACGCAGAGAAAGCCGGGCTTGGCCCGTTCGACCAGGTGCGGGAAGTGGCCGACGCTGCCGTCGCGGCGCGGCACCAGCGACACCGGCACCCAGGCGCCGGCGTGTGCCAGGTCGGTGGCCACCCGGGCGCCGATGGCTTCGCCCAGGCGCAGGCCGTCGCCGCTGTTCTGCGGCGGCGCGGCGGAGCGGTGCTGCCAGCCGTCCGGGGCGTGGGGCATCAGCTGGGCGATGCGCGCGCGGTCGTGGGGGAAGCCGCCGCAGGCCAGGACCACGCCACGGCGGGCGCGGATTTCCAGGGTGTCGCTGCGGGCGCCGGTGACCTGGCCGCCTTCGTGGAGCAGTTCGCGGATCGGTGTTTGCGTCAGCAGTTGCACCTTCAGGTCCAGCGCGCTGCGCAGCAGGCGGGCCACCAGGGCGTTGCCGTTGACCAGTTGCGTGCCGCGCCCGTGGCGCAGGCGCCCGTACCAATGCCGGGCGATGCGCTTGAGCACGTAGAGCGCGGCCCTGGGCGAGCGGGTGGCGTCGAGGAAGTTGGCCAGGTCGGCGCCGCCGGCGATGCCCATGCCGGCCAGGCTGACGACGTCCAGCGGCTCGCGCAGGTGGCGCAGCCAGGGGCCGAGTTCGCGGCCGTCGTAGGGCAGGGCGCACAGCGAGCGGCCGCCGGCGGCGGCGCCTTCGCCGTCGCGCATGTCCGGCATGCGGGTGCCGGAGAAGAACTGCACGGCGGTATGGCGCTGGAAGAAGTCGACCATTTCCGGGCCGTGGCGCAGGAAGGCGGCCTGGCGCTCGTCCAGCTGCTCGGCATGGACCTGGGCCTTCAGGTAACGCTCCGGCGCATCCTCCGGCTCGATGCGGCCTTCGGCGATGGCCAGCGGGTTGCGCGGGATCCACAGCCAGCCGCCGGACCAGGCGCTGGTTCCGCCGAGTTGCGCTGCTTTTTCCGCGACGACCACGCGCAGGCCGTGGTGTGCGGCAGTGACCGCGGCGGCCAGGCCGGCGGCGCCAGAGCCGACCACCAGCAGGTCGCAGTCGAGGGGTTGCAAGGTGGGCATGGGGTTTCTCTTGTCGTCATGGGGCGCGCGGACGGCTCCGCGCGCTGGGGCCATCACTGCAGCGGGGAGAAGCCGGTGGGCTTCATCAGCCGCGATTCCAGCTTGAGCACCGCGCCCAGTTCCCTGTTGCGCTTGCCGAACTCGGCCCAGCGCGGGTCGGCGGCCATGCTGGCGCGGCGCTGCATGCGCTCGTCCAGGCTCTCGTAGGCCCACAGGTGCACCACCTGGCTGCATTCGCCGAACTCGGTGGTGAAGAAGCCCACCAGCTTGCCCAGGTGCTCGGTCTGCACCGCGTAGGCGTGGCTGTGGTAGAGGGCCAGCCAGTCGGCCAGTTTCAGCGGGTCGATGCTGTAGGTGCGCAGTTCGTAGTACATCGTCAGTGCTCCAGGGTTGCTTGTTTCGAGGCCGGCGTGGCGAGGCGCGCGGCGATATGCCTGGCGGCCAGCCAGGCGAAGGTCAGGCCGGGGCCGAGGGTGATGCCGGGGCCGGGGTAGGTGCCGTCCATCAGCGAGTTCATGTCGTTGCCGGCGGCGTAGAGGCCGGGGATGGGCCGGCCGGCCGCGTCGAGCACCCGCGCCTGGCCGTCGGTGACCAGCCCGCGGGCCGAGCCGAGGTCGCCGGTGTGGAGGCGGATGGCGTAGTAGGGCGCCTTTTCCAGCGGCGCCAGGCAGGGGTTGGGGCGGTGGTCCGGGTCACCCATGTAGCGGTTGTAGCTGTTGCCGCCCTTGGCGAAGTCCGGGTCGACGCCGTTGCGCGCGTTGGCGTTGAAGCGCTCCAGGGTCTGGCGCAGGCCGCCGACGTCCACGCCGATGGCGCGGGCCAGGGCTTCCTGGGTCTCGGCGCGGTGCAGGTAGCCGGCCTCGATCAGCGCGCTGTTGTCGACCGGTTTCGGCCGCGCCAGTCCCAGGCCGTAGCGGTTCATGGCGGTGGCGTCGCAGACCAGCCAGCACTCGGTGTTGCCCGTGGCGAACATGCTCTGCACGAAGTGGTGGTAGGAGTTGGATTCGTTGACGAAGCGCTCGCCCGCCCGGTTCACCGCGATGACGCCCGGCTTGGCGCGGTCGGTGACCAGGTGCGGGAAGCGCTCGCGGCTGCCGTCGGCGTGGCGCAGTTCGGAGACCGGCGCCCAGAAGAAGTTCGCCGCCAACCCTTCGCCGGCCGCCGCGCCCACGCCTTCGCCCAGGCGCAGGGCGGCGCCGTCGTTGCATTCCGGCGACATGCTCAGGTGCCCGGTGTTGCTGGCCGGGCGGAAGCGTTCGGCCAGCTTGCCGGCGGCGAAACCGCCCATGGCGCAGACCACCCCGCCATGCACGCGGATGCGCTCGATGCGGCCTTCGTGCAGCACCTGCGCGCCCACCACGGCACCGTTCTCGACGAGCAGTTGCTGCGCCTCGCTGTTCAGCCACAGCTCCACGCCCTTGTCGAAAGCCGTGGTGGCCAGGCGCGCGATCAGCGCATTGCCGGTGGTCAGGCGCGTGCCGCGGTGGTGCCCGAGGCGGTCGATGCCGTAGCGGACCAGCAGCCTGAGGCAGTGCCAGAGCGACTTCGGCGAGCGGCGGAAGCTGAGGAAGTGCTGGATGTCGACGCGGTTGACCATCATGCCGCCGAACAGCAGCATGCCCGGCGGCGGCATGCGCAGGTCGCGGAAGCGCTCGCCCAGGCGGCGGCCGTCGTACTCGACCATCTCCAGCGCGCGGCCGAACTCGGTGCCGCCTTCCTCGTCGGGGTAGTAGTCCGGCGAATGCGGGCGCAGGGCGTAGCGCAGCTCGGTGTTGGCCTCCAGCCAGCGCAGCGCCGCGTGGCCGTTGCCGATGAAGCTGTCCACCAGCTCGGGCTTGTAGCCCCGGCCGATGGTGCGCTGCAGGTAGGTGCGCATGGCTTGCTCGGAATCCTTCGCTCCGGCCGCGCGGGCCTGGTCGGTGCCGTAGATCCACACCGCGCCGCCGGAGATGGCCGAGGTGCCGCCGAAGTTCTCGGCCTTCTCCAGCATCAGCACGCGCAGGCCCTGGCAGGCGGCGGTGGCCGCGGCGGCGAAACCGGCGGCGCCGCTGCCCAGCACCAGCACATCGCACTCGTGGCTCCAGGCCGGGGCGTTGAGGCTGGTCATGGCTGGATCTCCAGCGGGGTGACGCCCATGAAGGCGCCCAGGTTGCCCAGTTGCGCGAAGGCCATCTCGGCGCCGGTCTGGATGCGGCAGCCGGCCTCGCGGGCGCGCTCCAGCAGCGGGGTGATCTCGGGCTTGGTGACCACGTCGGCCACCAGGGTGTGGGCCTGCAGACCGTCGAGCAGCATGCCCGGCAGCGGCAGCTCGCCGGTGCCGCCCATGCCCACGGGGGAGGCGTTGACCAGCAGGTCGAGGCTGGCGATGTCATCGCCGCCGGCGCCGATGCGCACGTCCGGGAAGAGGGCGCCCAGGCGTTCGGCCAGCGCGTCGGCGCGGACCTGGTCGAGGTCGCGCAGCCGCAGCTCGCCGATGCCGGCTTCGCACAGCGCATAGGCGATGGCGCTGCCGACGCCGCCGGCGCCGACCACCAGCGCGCGTTTGCCGGCGGGTTGCAGGCCATGGCGTCGGGCGGCGTTGAGGAAGCCGGCGCCGTCGACGTTGTCGCCCAGCAGGCGGCCGTCGCGCTCGCGGCGGATCACGTTGACCGAGCCCAGCGCCTCGGCGCGGGCGCTCAGGCCGTCCAGGCGCGGCGCCAGGGCCTGCTTGTAGGGCACGGTGACCACGCAGCCGCGCAGGTTGTGCCAGCCACGCAGGGTGGCGACGAAGGCATCCAGGACATCGGCGCCCAGGTCGATGGCGATCATCGCGAGGTCCTGGCCGTTGTGGGCGAACCAGGTGTTGAAATTCTCCGGCGACTTCACCTGAGCGATGGGCGTACCGACGATGGCGACCAGTTCGGTCGAACCACGAATCATGCTGACCTCCAGGGTTCTTGGCGTTGTTCTGCTGGCCAGGGTGCGGCGGCGGGCTCTTGCGCTCAATGCGATTGACGGCGCTTTAGTGCGTTATTCGCAGTGGCAATGCGATAATCGCAATATTCGGCCGAATTACCTGGAGCCCACACCTTGGAAACCCCCGGCGTCCACCCCCGCGACCTGATCGCCGGCCTGCAGAAGGGCCTGGCGCTGATGCAGCTGTTCAGCGCCGAGCGCCCGCGCCTGAGCGTGCCCGAGGCGGCGCGCCTGTCGGGCCTCACGCCCAGTGCCGCGCGGCGCTTCCTGCTGACCCTGGTGCACGAGGGCTTCGCCGAGACCGACAGCCGCCACTACTGGCTGACGCCCAAGGCCCTGCGCATCGGCCAGGCCTACGTGGACTCGGCGCAGCTGCCGCGCATGCTGCGGCCGATCGTCGAGCAGGTGGCGCGGCAGACCCAGGAGCACGTCTCGGTGGGCACCCGCGACGGCGACGAGATCGTCCACGTGGTGCGCAGCCGCTACAGTCACATCGCCTCGCTGTCGATCCGCCCCGGCTCGCGGGTGCCCATGTACTGCACCGCCAGCGGCCGCCTGTGGCTGGCGGCGCTGGATGAGCAGGCGCTGGATGCCTACTTCGAGCGCAACCCGCCACGGGCGCTGACGCCCTATACGCTGACGGACCTGGCGGCATTGAAGGCTGAGATAGCCAAGGTCGCCCAGCAGGGCTACTGCCTGGTGGACCAGGAATACGAGATCGGCATGCGCGTGATCGGCGTGCCGCTGCCGGACCGCAGCGGGCGCCTGCGCGCCAGCCTGGCGATCACCACCCACGCCTCGCGCCTGGGCCTGGACGAGATGCGCCTGCGCTACCTGCCGGCGCTGTACGAGGCCCAGGCGCTGCTGCGCCCGGTGCTGGACTGAGCGGGCGCTGATCGCCCCAAAGGCCTGGCGCAGACGCGCTGACGCGGCATAATCGGCGGCTCCGCTTGCCGACGAGTTCCACGATGACTCTCGAATTCCTCCTGGTGGCGATCCCCGCCGTGCTGCTCACCGGCGTCTCCAAGGGCGGCTTCGGCGGCGCCCTGGGCGGCATCGCCGTGCCGCTGATGGCCCTGGCCATGCCGCCGACCCAGGCCGCCGCGCTGATGCTGCCGATCCTCTGCATGGCCGACGTCACCGGCCTGCGCCGCTTCTACGGCAAGTGGGACGTGCGCAACCTGAAGATCATGCTGCCCGGCGCGCTGCTGGGCGTGGCGGTGGGCGCGCTGAGCTTCGGCCTGCTCAGCGAGCGCTTCATCGCCCTGCTGATCGGCGGCATCGCCATCGCCTTCGTGCTGCTCAACGCCCTGGTGGCCCGCGCCGCGGCCCAGCCGAAGCCGGCAGCGTTGGGGAAGGGCGTGGTGCTCTCGGGCATCGCCGGCTTCACCAGCTTCGTCGCCCACGCCGGCGGCCCGCCGGTGATGATGTACCTGCTGCCGCAGCAACTGGAGAAGGTGCGCTACATCGCCACGGTGAACTGCTTCTTCCTGCTGACCAACGCCATCAAGCTGGTGCCCTACGCGCTGCTCGGCCAGTTCACCTGGCACAACCTGGGCACCAGCCTGCTGCTGGCACCCATCGTGGTGCTGGGCGTGTGGCTGGGCATCTGGCTGCAGGACAAGGTCAACCACCTGTGGTTCTACCGCATCGCGCGGCTGGGGCTGCTGGCGACTGGGGTGCAGCTGCTATGGGAGAACTGGCGGGGGTAGGGGGCGTTTTTCGTAGGAGCGAGCTTGCTCGCGAACAATGGCGTCAGGTTTGACTCCGGAGCTGGGGTGGAGTCCGCAACCCTCTCCCCAGCCCTCTCCCTGAAGGGAGAGGGGGCTAGTCCGTGCCGAGATAAGTGATGGTTTCAGCCTGATATCGCCGAGATTGCCGGCTAACACCATGACATCCAACTCTGCCCAACGGTCCCCTCTCCCTTCAGGGCGGGGCGCGCAGCCGAGGGTTAGGGAGAGGGCACTCTTCAACGCAAACACCATGGACCCAAGGAGCGTAGGGCGAATAACGCTCCGCGTTATCCGCCGCCTGACCACGGTCGAGCGCCCGCTGGCTGTAGAACAGGGCTCCGCTAGGTGTAGCGGCGTATAACCGCGAACGGTTATACGCCCTACGCTCAATCCAGGCTGCGGAAGTGGGCCTGCATGCGCTGCGCATCGGCCGGGCGGCCGCTGAAGAGTTCGAAGGCCTTCACCGCCTGGAACACCGCCATGGTGCCGCCGTCGAGGGTGCGGCAGCCGAGGCTGCGGGCGTGGCGCAGCAGTTCGGTTTCCAGCGGGAAGTAGATGATCTCCGCCACCCACAGCTCGGCGCGCAGCAGTTCCACCGGCAGCGGCGTGCCGGGCAGCTTGGCCATGCCCACCGGGGTGGTGTTGACCAGGCCGTCGGCCACCGCCATGGCGGCCGGCAGGTCTTCGCAGACCAGGGCACGGCCGTTGCCGAAGTGGGTGTTGAGGTTGTCCACCAGGGCCTGGGCGCGGCTCGCGTCCACCTCGAAGATGCTCAGCTGCTCGACGCCTTCGCTGAGCAGCGCGTGGGCCACCGCCGCGCCGGCGCCGCCGGCGCCCAGTTGCACCACGCGGTTGCGCTTCACGTCCGCCAGGCCACGCCGGAAACCTTCGGCGAAGCCCAGGCAGTCGGTGTTGTGGCCGATGCGCTTGCCGTCCTTCAGCACCACGGTGTTCACCGCGCCGATGCCGCGCGCTTCCTCGGACAGCTCGTCCAGCAGCGGGATGATCGCCTGCTTGCACGGGAAGGTGATGTTCAGCCCGGTGAAGCCCAGGCGCTGGGCGCCGTCGAGCACTTCGGGCAGGGCGTCCAGGTTCAGCTTCAACTGGTCCAGGTCGATCAGCCGGTACAGGTAGCGCAGGCCCTGGGCGTCGCCTTCGCGCTCGTGCAGGGCGGGGGTGCGCGAGGCCTGGATGCCGGCGCCGATCAGGCCGGCGAGGATGGAGGCTTTCTGGCTCATGGCGTCAACCCCGCAGCAGGTGGGCGAAGTGGTCGAGGGCCAGGCGATAGCCGTTGCTGCCGAAGCCGGCCAGCACGCCCACGGCGATGCCCGAGACGAAGGAGTGGTGGCGGAATTCCTCGCGCTTGTGCACGTTGGACAGGTGCACCTCGATCACCGGCAGCTCCACGGCGGCGAGGGCGTCGCGGATGGCCACCGAGGTGTGCGTCCAGGCCGCCGGGTTGATGACGATGCCGGCGCAACGGCCGCGGGCCTCGTGGATCCAGTCGATCAGATGGCCCTCGTGGTTGGTCTGCTTGAAGTCCACCTGCAGGCCCAGTTCGTCGGCGCGGGCGTGGCACAGCGCCTCGACGTCGGCCAGCGTCTCGTAGCCGTAGGTGGCCGGTTCGCGGGTGCCGAGCAGGTTCAGGTTGGGGCCGTTGAGGATCAGGATCGGGAGGGGCATGCGGGTGTCTCTTGTAGGTCTTGTCGCCGCTGGAGTGCGGTCATCAGAAAATGTACTAAACAGTTACTTTCGTCAATCGCCCCCCGCGACGCCTGTCAAAAGCCCTGTAAGCCGGGCGCAGCAAGGCCCGGCGCGGCTTCTGGACCGGGCCGGGCGACTGCTGGGGTGGGCGGAAGTGTGCGATCAGCGAACGGTCAGTCCCATTGCGGGGCAAATTCCGGGCTGACCAGACGGACGTTCTTCGGCAGGGCGGCGATCTGCGCGCGGTCGGCGTCGTCCAGGCGCAGGTCGAGGGCGGCGAGGTTGGAACGCTGGTTGGCCAGGCTGGCGGCCTTGGGAATGGCGGCCACGCCGTCCTGCTCCAGCAGCCAGGCCAGGGCCACCTGGCTGGGCAGCACGCCGTGGCGCCGGGCGATGGCCTGGATCGCCGGCTCTTCCAGCATGCGCCCGCGGCCCAGCGGGGTGTAGGCGGTGAGGGCCATGTCGTGGGCGCGGGCGTAGTCCAGCAGTGGCTGCTGGTCGAGCATCAGGTGGTACTCCACCTGGATGGCCGCCAGCGGCGCGCCCAGGGTTTCCACGGTCTCGCGCAGCAGCGCCAGGGGGAAGTTGGCCACGCCGATGGCGCGCGCCTTGCCGCTGTCGCGGGCGGCCACCAGGGCCTCGACGCTGCGCTTGAGGTCGTTGCCGGCCAGGCTGCCGTTGCGGCCCGGCCAGTGGATCATGAACAGGTCCAGGTAGTCGCTGCGCAGCGCGCGCAGGCTGTCGTCCAGGGACTGGGCGAGGTCGGCCGGAGCCAGGCGGTCCCACCAGACCTTGCTGGTGACGTGGACGTCCTCGCGGGGCACGGCGCTGTCGGCCAGTGCCTGGCCGACAGCATCCTCGTTGTTGTAGCCGGCTGCCGTGTCGATGTGCCGGTAGCCCAGCTCCAGGGCCTGGTGCACGGCGGCGGTGCACTCGGCGCCGGTCATCGGCCAGGTGCCCAGGCCGAGCCTGGGCATGTTCAGGCCGTGGCGGTTGCGGATGCGTGCTTGCATGGGGTGGCTCCTGCTTGGGGTTCGTAGTCGTGGGCGCCGGCGGCATGGCGGCCGGCGACGTAGCCGAAGGTCAACGCCGGGCCGAGGTTGATGCCGCCGGAGGGGTAGTGGCCGCCGAACACGCTGGCCATGTCGGTGCCGGCGGCGTACAGGCCGGGGATGGGCTCGCCGTCGGCGCCGAGCACGCGGGCCTGGCCGTCGGTCTTCAGCCCGGCGAAGGTGCCGAAGCAGCCGGGTTGCACTTTGACCGCGTAGAAGGGGCCGTGCTCGATGGGGGCGACGCACGGGTTGGGGCCGGGGTTGGCCGCATCGCCCTGCTTGCGGTTGAAGGCCGTGCTGCCGCGGCCGAAGACCGGGTCCTCGCCGTTGCGGGCGTGGCGGTTGTACTCGGCGACGGTGGCGGCCAGGCCTTGCGGGTCGATGCCGCAGACCCGCGCCAGTTGCTCGATGGTCGCGCCGCGCCTGAGGTAGCCGCTGCGCAGGTGCGCGCCGATGGGTAGCGGCGCCGGGCGCACGTAGCCCAGGCCGTAGCGGCGCAGGAAGCGGTGGTCGCAGACCAGCCAGGAGCAGGCCTCCTGGTCTTCCGGCAGGGCGGCGATCATCGCGCTGACGTAGTCGTAGTAGCCGTGGGCCTCGTTGACGAAGCGCCTGCCGTTGGCCAGCACGCCGATGATGCCAGGCTTGCCGCGCTCGATGATGTGCGGGAAGTGGCCGACGCTGCCGTCGCGGTGCGCCACCTTCGACACCGGGGCCCAGGCCACCGGCGAGCGCAGGTTCGTCTCGACGCTGCCGCCGGCGGTTTCGCCCAGGCGCAGGCCGTCGCCGGAGCAGGCGCCGGGCGGCAGGGCGAGGTTGTCGTGGCCGCTGGCGTCGCGGGGGAACAGCTGGCGGCGGCGCTCGGCGTCGTTGGGGAAGCCGCCGGCCGCCAGCACCACCGCCTTGGCGCGGATTTCCAGTTCGCCGCGCGGCGTCTGCACCACCGCGCCGCGCACGGCGCCATCCTCCAGCAGCAGGCGCTTGGCCGGGCAGGACTCCATCATGCGCACGCCCAGGTCCTCGGCCGACCTGGCCAGGCGCGCCACCAGGGCCACGCCGTTGACCAGGTGCATGGCGCGGCCGTAGCGGGCCAGGTGGTAGAAGTGGGTGAGCACGCGCCTGGCCACGTGGACGAAGGCGCGGGGCGAGCGGGTCATGTTGAGGAAGGCAGCCAGGTCGGCGCCGGCCATGATCGGCATGCCGAGGAAGGACGTTTCGCGCATTGTCCTGCGCAGGCGCGGCAGCAGGTCGCCGACCTCGCGGGCGTCGTAGGGCGCGGCTATCACCTGGTGCCCGCCGGTGGCGGCGCCGGGGGTGTCGCCATGCATGTCGGGGATGCCGTTGCCGTCGGCGAACTGCAGGCGGGTGTGCTGCTCGAAGAAGGCCACCATGTGCGGCGCGGCTTCGAGGAAGGCGTCCACCCGCGCGGCGTCGTAGTGCTCGCCCAGCTCGTTGCGCAGGTAGGTGCGCGGCTGCTCGATGTCCTCGACGATGCCGGCGCGGCGCGCCAGCGGGTTGCGCGGCACCCAGGCCCAGCCGCCGGACCAGGCGGTGGCGCCGCCGAACACCGCTTCCTTCTCCACCAGGATGACCTTCTGGCCATGCCAGGCGGCAGTGACCGCGGCGGCCAGGCCGGCGGCGCCGGAGCCGACCACCAGGAGGTCGCAGTCGGTGGGTGGGAGGTTCGGGGCAGGGGACATGGGTGGTACTCCACGGGAATTATTTTTGGAACCTGGTTCCATAATCTGATTTGGTGTGGAGTGAAGGCAAGCTGCCGGGCGCAACTACTGGTCGATAATCGGCCGGGGGGCGAAACGATACCCATCATTCATCGGGGCGCGGGGCTGATTATTTCCATGCAAGGCATGGTGGTGGGCTGGGCCTCGCCCCTCTCCCTAACCCTCGGCTGCGCGCCCCGCCCAGAAGGGAGAGGGAACCGTTGGGCAGGGTTGGGTGTTCTGGAGTCAGCCGGAAACGGCGGCGTCACCAACTGACACCAAACTGCGCCGTGGCACGGACAAGCCCCCTCTCCCTTCAGGGAGAGGGCTGGGGAGAGGGTTACGGACTTCGGCTCCACTCCGGAGCAAGGCTTGGCACCGCTGTTCGCGAGCAAGCTCGCTCCTACAGATGTTCCCTGAGTTCTCTGAAAGCTCGGGCGAAAGCCTAAGCCACTTCGGATTGTTGTCCCTGAGTTGCTCTCGCTAGGGTTCGTCCCTCACGGCGGTTGCCGTGCCGTCGTTACGGCCGTCGGGTTGGAGGCGCCTTCCCCTCGGAGATACGTAGAAAAGTATGCCCGTTACGGGTATGGTTTGGAGGCCGGGATGACGCGCATCCTCAAGCGGAAGGACTTCGCGCGGTGGCAAGCGAACGAGAAGTTACCTGATGCCGCCTTGTGCAGGGCAGTCGAGGAGATGCAAAGCGGTCTGATCGACGCGGATCTGGATGGCCATCTCTACAAGAAACGAGTGGCGCGGCCCGGCGGTGGCAAGAGTGGCGGTTACCGCACCCTGGTGGCGGCTCGAGTCGGTGACTGTTACGTATTCCTGCATGGGTTCTCCAAGAGCGACAAGGCGAATATCACGCAGGACGAGAAGAAGGCGCTGCAATTCGCCGGCAAGGTGTTCCTGGAACTGTCCGAGGATGCCTTGGCGAAGGCGTTGCAGGCTGGCGTGCTATTGGAGGTACATTGTGAGCAAGCTCATTGAATCCCTGCGTGACGACCTGGCTGTGCTCCATGAAGCGGGAGCGATCGGCAAGGTGACGATGCGCGAGTTCGACACGATCTGCCCGCCGCCGGTACGGGAGTTCAGTGCTGCCGACATCAAACGCCTTCGCGAAGGGCTGAAATTCAGCCAGCCGGTGTTCGCGCTCCACCTGCACACCACTGCTTCGACCGTGCGCAAGTGGGAGCAAGGCGAAACCCATCCAACGGGGCCTGCGCTCAAACTGCTCAATGTCATTGCCGACAAGGGTTTGCAGGCGATTCTCTGATAAAGGCATTTGGGCGTCCCCGGTCGAGCGGCGTTACCAGCTAACATCAGACTTCTCCGCTGCACGGACAAGCCCCCTCTCCCCGAAGGGAGAGGGCCGTTGGGCGTCCGCGGGGGAGGGTGTCGTGACCCTGGGCTCAGATATGCAACGCATGCCCCAGGGCGCGCAGGGCGGCTTCCTGCACCGCTTCGCCGAGGGTCGGGTGGGCGTGGATGGTGCCGGCGATGTCTTCCAGGCAGGCGCCCATCTCGATGGACTGGACGAAGGCCGTGGATAGCTCCGAGACCGCCTTGCCCACCGCCTGCCAGCCGAGGATGAGGTGGTTGTCCGCGCGGGCCACCACGCGGACGAAGCCGTCGTGGGCTTCCAGGGTCATGGCGCGGCCGTTGGCGGCGAACGGGAAGTTCGCCGTCAGCACCTCGTGCCCGGCGGCCCTGGCCTGGTCCGGCGAGAGGCCGACCACCACCACTTCCGGGTCGGTGAAGCACACCGCCGGGATGGCCGCGGGGGTGAAGGCGCGGCGCTTGCCGGCGATGAGTTCGGCGACCATCTCGCCCTGGGCCATGGCGCGGTGCGCCAGCATGGGCTCGCCGGCGATGTCGCCGATGGCCCAGACGTTGCGCATCGAGGTACGGCACTGCTCGTCGATCCTGAGCGCGCGGCCGTCCATGTCCAGGTGCAGGCTCTCCAGGTTCCAGCCTTCGGTGTTGGGCCGGCGGCCGACGGCGACCAGCACCTGGTCGGCCTCGATCACCCGCTGCTGGCCCTGGCCGTCGCGCAGGCGCAGGCCCTTGCCGTCGGGTTCCAGGCCCATCACGCTGTGGTTCAGGTACGTCTCCACGCCGAGCTTGCGCAGGGCTGCCGCCACCGGCTTGGTCAGTTCCTCGTCGTAGCCCGGCAGGATGCGCGGCTGCGCTTCCACCACCGTCACGTCCACGCCCAGCTTGCGGTAGGCGGTGCCCAGTTCCAGGCCGATGTAGCCGCCGCCGATCACCGCCAGGCGCCGGGGCAGGGCCTTGGGCGCCAGGGCTTCGGTGGAGGAGATGACCTTGCCGCCGACCGGCAGGAAGGGCAGTTCCACCGAGCGCGAACCGGCCGCCAGCAGCAGGTGCTCGGTGTGGATGCGCTGGGTGCCGCCGTCGGCCAGGGCGACTTCCACGGTCTTGCCGTCGACGATCTGCGCCCAGCCGTGCACCACGCTCACGCCATGCTTCTTCAGCAGGGCGGCGACGCCGGTGGTGAGGCGGTCGACGATGCCGTCCTTCCATTCCACGGTGCGCTGGATGTCGATGGCCGGCGCCTGCACGCTGATGCCCAGCGCGGACTTGCCGGCGAACTCGCGGGCTTTCAGGTATTCCTCGGCGGCGTGGATCAGCGCCTTGGAGGGGATGCAGCCGATGTTCAGGCAGGTGCCACCCAGGGTCGCGCCTTCCACCAGCAGGGTGCGGATGCCCAACTGCCCGGCGCGGATGGCGGCGACGTAGCCGCCGGGGCCGCCGCCGATGACCAGCAGGGTGGTTTCCAGGGTCTGGTTGTGCTTCACGGCGGTCACTCCAGGAACAGGGTGGCGGGGTGTTCGAGCAGGGCGCGCACGGCCTGGATGAAGGCTGCCGCGTCCATGCCGTCGACCACCCGGTGGTCGAAGGAGGAGGACAGGTTCATCATCTTGCGCACCACGATCTGGCCGTTGACCACCATGGGCCGCTCGACCATGCGGTTGACGCCGACGATGGCCACTTCCGGGTGGTTGATCACCGGCGTGCTGACGATGCCGCCCAGGGCGCCGAGGCTGCTCAGGGTGATGGTCGAGCCGGAGAGTTCCTCGCGGCTGGCCTTGCCGTGGCGCGCGGCCTCGGCCAGGCGCGCCACTTCCGCGGCGTTGCCCCAGAGGTCGCGGGATTCGGCGTTGCGCAGCACCGGCACCATCAGGCCGCTGTCGCTCTGGGTGGCCACGCCCAGGTGCACCGCGCCGTAGCGGGTGATGACCTCGGCCTCGTCGTCGTAGCGGGCGTTGAGCTGCGGGAACTCGCGCAGGGCCACCACCATGGCGCGGGCGATGAAGGGCAGCAGGGTGAGCTTGCCGCGGCTGGCGGCGTACTTGGCGTTGAGGTGTACGCGCAGCGCTTCCAGGTCGGTGACGTCGATTTCCTCGACGTAGCTGAAGTGCGGGATGCGCCGCTTGGCCTCGGCCATCTTCTGGGCGATCTTGCGGCGCAGGCCGATGACCTGGATCTGCTGCTCGTCGTGGCGCGCGGCGTAGCCGGAGGCGACCACCGCCCCGCCGTGGGCCAGGTACTGGTCGAGGTCGTCATGCAGGATGCGCCCGGCCGGGCCGCTGCCCTGCACGAACTGCAGCTCCACGCCCAGGTCGCGGGCGCGCTGGCGCACCGCCGGGGAGGCCAGCGGTTTCTCGCCGGGGGCGCGGCGCGGGGCCGGCGCGGCGGCAGCGGGGCGCGGCGCGGGGGCCGGCTTCGCTTCGGCTCGGGGGGCTTCTTTCTGCGCCTGCGGGGCCGGCTCGGGCTGGGCCTCGGCGCTGGGCGCCGCTGTGCTTTCGTGCGGCCTGGCCGCGGCTTCGCGGTGGTTGCCGGCGCCTTCCACTTCCAGGCGCACCAGTTCGCCGCCCACGGCCATGACCTGGCCGGGCTCGCCGCCCAGGGCGAGGATGCGGCCGGAAACCGGCGAGGGGATTTCCACGGTGGCCTTGTCGGTCATCACTTCGGCCAGCACCTGGTCCTCGTGGACCTCGTCGCCGACCTTGATGTGCCATTCCACCAGTTCCACTTCGGCGATGCCTTCCCCGATGTCCGGCATCTTGATCACGTGAATGCCCATTCAGACCTCCATGGCACGCTTGAAGGCGGCGCCGACGCGGGCCGGGCCGGGGAAGTAGTCCCATTCCTGGGCGTGCGGGTAGGGGGTGTCCCAGCCGGTCACGCGGGCGATGGGGGCTTCCAGGTGGTGGAAGCAGTTTTCCTGCACCAGCGACATCAGTTCGGCGCCGTAGCCGCAGGTGCGGGTGGCCTCGTGGACGATGACGCAGCGGCCGGTCTTTTTCACCGATTCGACTATGGTGTCCAGGTCCAGCGGCCAGAGGCTGCGCAGGTCGATGATCTCGGCGTCGATGCCGGTCTCCTCGGCGGCGGTCTGCGCCACGTAGACGGTGGTGCCGTAGGTGAGCACGGTCAGCTCGGAGCCGGCGCGGGCGATGGCCGCCTTGTCCAGCGGCACGCGGTAGTAGCCTTCGGGCACCTGGCTCTGCGGGTGCTTGGACCAGGGCGTCACCGGGCGGTCGTGATGGCCGTCGAAGGGGCCGTTGTACAGGCGCTTGGGCTCCAGGAAGATCACCGGGTCGTCGTTCTCGATGCAGGCGATCAGCAGGCCCTTGGCGTCGTAGGGGTTGGACGGCATCACCGTGCGCAGGCCGCAGACCTGGGTGAACATCGCCTCCGGGCTCTGGCTGTGCGTCTGCCCGCCGTAGATGCCGCCGCCGCAGGGCATGCGCACCACCATGGGCACGACGAAGTCGCCCACCGAGCGGTAGCGGATGCGCGCGGCCTCGGACACCAACTGGTCGGTGGCCGGGTAGACGTAGTCGGCGAACTGGATTTCCACCACCGGGCGCAGGCCATAGGCGCACATGCCCACGGCGGCGCCGATGATACCGCTCTCGGAGATCGGCGCGTCGAACACCCGCGAGGTGCCGTACTTCTTCTGCAGGCCTTCGGTGCAGCGGAACACTCCGCCGAAGTAGCCCACGTCCTGGCCGAACACCACGACGTTGTCGTCGCGTTCGAGCATCACGTCCATCGCCGAGCGCAGCGCCTGGATCATGGTCATGCTGGTGACCGCCTGGGCGTTCCCGTGTTGCGGATTCATGGCGTTCATACCCCGAGCTCCTGGCGCTGCCGGCGCAGGTGTTCCGGCAGGTCCTTGTAGACGTCGTCGAACAGGTTGGCGGCGCTGAACACGTGGCCATCCACCAGCGAACCGTGGCGTTCGGCTTCCTTCTGCGCGGCTATCACTTCGGCTTCCAGTTCCTTGTGCAGCGCCTCGTGCTGCTCGTCGGACCAGATGCCCAGGGCGAGCAGGTGCTGCTTCAGGCGGCCGATGGGGTCGCCGAGGGGGAAGTTGGTCCAGTCGTCGGCCGGGCGGTACTTGGACGGGTCGTCCGAGGTGGAGTGCGGGCCGGCGCGGTAGGTGACCCACTCGATCAGGCTCGGCCCATGGCCGCGGCGGGCGCGCTCGGCGGCCCACTGCGAGGCGGCGTAGACGGCCAGGAAGTCGTTGCCGTCCACCCGCAGCGAGGCGATGCCGCAACCCACGCCGCGGTTGGCGAAGGTGGTGCCTTCGCCGCCGGCGATGGCCTGGAAGGTGGAGATCGCCCACTGGTTGTTGACCACGTTGAGGATCACCGGGGCGCGGTAGACGTGGGCGAAGGTCAGCGCGGTGTGGAAGTCCGACTCGGCGGTGGCGCCGTCGCCGATCCAGGCCGAGGCGATCTTGGTATCGCCCTTGATCGCCGAGGCCATGCCCCAGCCCACCGCCTGGATGAACTGGGTGGCGAGGTTGCCGGAGATGGAGAAGAAGCCCTTCTCGCGGCTGGAGTACATGATCGGCAGCTGGCGGCCCTTGAGCGGGTCCTGCTCGTTGGAGAGCAGCTGGCAGATCATGTCCTTGAGCGGGTAGTCGCGGGTGATCAGGATGCCCTGCTGGCGATAGGTGGGGAAGCACATGTCGCCATCGCGCAGGGCCATGGTGTGGGCGGTGGCGATGGCTTCCTCGCCCAGGCACTGCATGTAGAAGGACATCTTCTTCTGGCGCTGCGCGGTGAGCATGCGGGCGTCGAAGATGCGCGTCTTGAGCATCAGCCGCAGGCCGCGCAGCAGCTGTTCGTGGCTGAGCTGCGGGTCCCAGGGGCCGAGGGCGTTGCCCTGGTCGTCGAGCACGCGCACCAGGCTGTACGCCAGGTCGGCGGTCTGCGCCGGTTCGACGTCGACGGCGGGCTTGCGCACTTCCCCGGCGGGGGACAGGTGCAGGTAGGAGAAATCGGTCTTGCAGCCCGGGCGCCCGGTGGGCTCGGGGACGTGCAGGCGGAGGGGGGCGTAGTCGGTCATGGTGGGTCTCCAGTTGTGATCGGGGGTAGGGGATCAGCAGACGGAAGACGCCGTGCCCGGCGGGTGCGGCTGGCCTGGTTGGGCGACGGTGCGGGTGCCGCGCGCGGTAGCGCGGCGGGTGCTGACATCACTCATGGTGAGGTCCTCGTTCGTTGTTCTTGTGATTTCAGTATAGGTGTGACCGGCTGGTTTTTTGCTCCAATTTGACTAGCTTGAGACAGAAGATTTAGTGTCTTTGAACTACAAAAACCCTTCTCCGTAGAAGTGAGCGCCATGGCCGACATCGACCGCACCGACCTCAAGATCCTCCGCGCCCTGGCCGACGACGGCCGCCTGAGCTGGCGCGACCTGGCGCAGAAGATCGGCCTGTCGCTGACGCCGACGCTGCGCCGGGTGCGGCGCCTGGAGGAGGAGCAGTACATCCAGGGCTACTTCGCGCGGCTGGACGAGGAGCGCCTGTCCGGGGCCATGAGCGTGTTCGTTTCGGTGACCCTGGAAAAACAGACCGGCGACTACCTGGCGCGGTTCGAGGAAAACATCGTCCAGGCCCCGCAGGTGATGAGCTGCTTCCAGATGACCGGCGACGCCGACTACATGCTGCGCGTGGTGGTCAAGGACCTGGCGGCCTACCAGGCCTTCCTCACCACCACCCTGACGCAGATACCCGGGGTGGCCGGGATCAAGTCGGCGTTCGCGCTGAAGTCGGTGCTCAAGCGGGCGGCGCCGCCGATTTGAGGGGGTAGGAGCGGATTTATCCGCGATTGCGCCGGCAGGGCCGGCGCATATGCCATCGTGAGCGTTACGAGCCAACCTGTAGGAGCGGGCCCTGCCCGCGATTCGCGCGGGGGAATGGCGTGGGTGGGCAGCGTAGGAGCGGATCTCATCCGCGAAGCGCGCCGGTGGTTCCGGTTATCGCGGACAAGGTCCGCTCCTACGGGATCGGTATGGCGCGCGCCAGCGGCGGATAACCGCGAACGGTTATGCGCCCTACGGTTTCGGGGGGCGCACGGCTGTGGGGAATGGCCTTACTGCTCGTCGAGGGCGAAGGCGGTGAGGCTGTAGGTGGGGATGCCGGCATCGGCCAGCTTGGCCGAGCCGCCGAGTTCCGGCAGGTCGATGATGGAGGCGGCCTCGAGGACCTTGGCGCCCATGCGCCGTACCAGCTGGGCCGCGGCCAGCAGGGTGCCGCCAGTGGCGATCAGGTCGTCGAAGATCAGCACGCTGTCGCCTTCGCACAGGCTGTCGGCGTGCACTTCCAGCAGGGCTTCGCCGTACTCGGTCTGGTAGGCCTGGGCCAGCACGTCGGCCGGCAGCTTGCCCTGCTTGCGGAACAGCACCAGCGGCTTGTTCAGTTCGTAGGCGATGATCGAGCCGATCAGGAAGCCGCGCGCGTCCATGGCGCCGATGTGGCTGAAATCCGCTTCGACGTAGCGCTGGATGAAGCTGTCGGCGACGAAGCGCAGCGCGCGCGGCGACTGGAACAGCGGGGTGATGTCGCGGAACACCACGCCCGCCTTGGGGAAGTCGGGGACCGCGCGGATCACGGATTTCAGGTCGAGCTGGTTGAGGATCATGCTGGCAGGGCACCTGGAGACTGCTTTCGAAGCTCCAAAGTATAACGGGCCCGCCACAAGGCGAGCCCGTTTTACGCGATGACCGGAGGGTCGTGCCTTCAGCTTTCCATCTGGCCGCCGGCGAGGGCGCACAGCTCGATGGAGTCGATGATGCGCACTTCCTTGCCTTCGGCGGCGATCAGGCCGTTCTGCTGGAAGCGGGTGAACACCCGTGACACGGTTTCCACCGCCAGGCCCAGGTAGTTGCCGATCTCGTTGCGCGACATCGCCAGGCGGAACTGCTGGGCGGAGAAGCCGCGGGCGCGGAAGCGCGCCGAGAGGTTGACCAGGAAGGTGGCGATGCGCTCGTCTGCGGTCTTTTTCGACAGCAGCATCATCATCTGCTGGTCGTCGCGGATTTCCCGGCTCATCACCCGCATCAGCTGGCGGCGCAGCTGCGGCAGTTGCTCGGACAGCTCGTCCAGGCGCTCGAAGGGGATCTCGCACACCGAGGTGGTCTCCAGGGCCTGGGCCGACACCGGGTAGGCCTCGGTGTCCATGCCGGACAGGCCGACCAGCTCGCTGGGCAGGTGGAAGCCGGTGATCTGCTCCTCGCCGCCGTCGGTGATGCTGAAGGTCTTCAGCGCACCGGAGCGCACCGCGAACACCGAACCGAAGGCGTCGCCCTGGCGGAACAGGAACTCGCCCTTCTTCAGTGGCCGGCCGCGCTTGACGATTTCGTCGAGGGCGTCCATGTCGTCGTTGTTCAGCGACAGGGGCAGACACAGGGGCGCCAGGCTGCAGTCCTTGCAATGCGCTTGGGGCAGGGCGCGCACCTTGATGGTTTCGGCCATGGGGAATCCTTGGGTGGAAAGGCACAAGAACCGCAAGGGTAACGCACCCGAGGGGGCGGCTGCCAGCATACCGGGGGGATTTCGGAATTTTCCGGTGTTTATTCCGAAACCTTATGTAAAAAAGGCCAGATTCGTACTTATTCGCTAGGTTGTTTCCTTCAGATAACCCGCGAGAACCGCTGCAGGTTCTGGTGCGGCAGGTAGTGGTCGAAGAGCATGCACAGGCTGCGCACCAGCAGCCGGCCGGCGGCGGTGACGTCGATGCCGCGGGGGTTCAGTTCGATGAGGCCGTCACGGGCGAAGCGCTCCAGCTCGTTCCAGATGTCGGCGAAGTAGCCGTGGAATTCGATGTTGAAGCGTTCCTCGATGTCCTCGAAGTCCAGCTGGAAGTGGCAGATCAACTGCTGGATCACCGCGCGCCGCACGCGGTCGTCGGCGCTGCAGTAGAGGCCGCGGCGGGTGGCCAGCTGGCCGTTGTCGAGGCAGTTCTGGTAGGTGTTGATGTCGGTGCTGTTCTGGCAGTAGAGGTCGCCGATCTGGCTGATCGCCGACACGCCCAGGCCCACCAGGTCGCAATGGCCGTGGGTGGTGTAGCCCTGGAAGTTGCGCTGCAGGGTGCCGTCCTCCTGGGCGCTGGCCAGTTCGTCGTCGGGCAGGGCGAAGTGGTCCATGCCGATGTAGCGGTAGCCGGCGGCGCTGAGCTGTTCGATGGTGCGCTGGAGCATGTCCAGTTTCTGCGCGGGGGAGGGCAGGTCCTGGGCGTTGATGCGCCGCTGCGGCATGAAGCGCTCGGGCAGGTGCGCGTAGTTGAACACCGAGAGGCGGTTGGGCTGCAGGCCGATGACCTGCTCGACGGTGCGGGCGAAGCTGTCGGGGTTCTGCTTGGGCAGGCCGTAGATCAGGTCGATGTTGATCGAGCGGTACTGCAGGGTGCGCGCCGCGTCCATGATGGCGCGGGTCTCATCGAAGCTCTGCAGGCGGTTCACCGCCTGCTGCACTTCCAGGTCGAAGTCCTGCACGCCGACGCTGACGCGATTGAAGCCCAGCTCGCGGAGCAGGCCCATGGTGGACCAGTCGGCCTCGCGCGGGTCGATCTCGATGCCGTAGTCGCCGGAGTCGTCTTCCACCAGGTTCAGGTGCTCGCGCAGCTGGCCCATGAGTTCGCGCAACTGGCCGGGGCTGAGGAAGGTGGGGGTGCCGCCGCCGAAGTGCAGCTGTTCCACGCACTGGTCCTTGCCCAGGTGGCGGCTGACGATCTCGATCTCGTGGATCAGCCGCGCGAGGTAGGGCGCGCTGCGCCCACGGTCCTTGGTGATGACCTTGTTGCAGGCGCAGTAGTAGCAGATGTTGGCGCAGAACGGGATGTGCACGTACAGCGACAGCGGCCGGTCGGCCTTCTGGCTGTTGCGCAGGGCATGCAGCATGTCGAAGGGGCCCACGCCTTCGTGGAACTGCACGGCGGTGGGATAGGAGGTATAGCGCGGGCCGGACAGATCGTAGCGACGGATCAGATCTGTGTCCCAGCGGATATCGTCGAGCATGCCGCAGTCCCCGAATCAGGCGAGCTTTTCGGCGCAGTCTAGGGAGACTGTGGGAAAAGCCTCTTGACCTGCATCAAGCGGTCGCAGGGGGTACCTCGTTGGAGGGGGGGGCTTGCAGTGGTGTTGGGGTTGGCTTTGGAGTTGCGGTGGAGTCCGTAACCCTCTCCCCAGCCCTCTCCCTGAAGGGAGAGGGGGCCAGTCTGTGCCGAGAAAGGTAATGGTTTCCGCCGG
Source organism: Pseudomonas sp. JH-2 (assembly GCF_036231725.1). Lineage (NCBI taxonomy): Bacteria > Pseudomonadati > Pseudomonadota > Gammaproteobacteria > Pseudomonadales > Pseudomonadaceae > Pseudomonas > Pseudomonas sp. JH-2. The sequence goes on from NZ_JAZAQP010000005.1 coordinate 117,223, forward strand.
CAGCCACTGTGCTAGCCGGCTAACGTCATAACATCAAACCCTGCCCAACGGTCCCCTCTCCCTTCAGGGAGAGGGTTAGGGAGAGGGCGCTCTTCGGTCCGGGCACCAGGCTGAAGCCTGTTCGCGAGCAAGCTCGCTCCTACGAAAAGCGGGGGGCTTCAGTGCATCGCATGGCCCATCAGCCAGGCCTGGTGCGGGCCGGGTAGGGTCCACAGGCCGAAGAGGATCACCAGCAGGCCGCCGGCCATGCGCACGCTGCGTTTGCGCAGCAGCGCCGTGATCCGCTCGGCGGCGAGCCCGGTGGCCAGCAGCACCGGCCAGGTGCCCAGGCCGAAGGCGAGCATCAGCAGCGCGCTCTCCAGCGCCGAGCCCTGGCTGCTGGTCCATAGCAGGGTGCTGTAGACCAGGCCGCAGGGCAGCCAGCCCCAGAGCGCGCCGAGCAGCAGCGCGCGAGGCACGCTGGCCACCGGCAGCAGGCGGCTGGCGAAGGGCTGGATGTACTTCCACAGGCCGCGGCCCAGGGCTTCGATACGCGTCAGGCCGCTCCACCAGCCGGCCAGGTACAGGCCCATGGCGATGAGCAGCAGGCCGGCGACCACGCGCAGCGCCGAGGCGAAGGGCGTGCTGGCGATCGCCCAGCCGGCCAGGCCCAGCAGCAGGCCGGCGGCGGCGTAGCTGAGGATGCGCCCGAGGTTGTAGGCCAGCAGCAGTTGCAGGCGGCGCCCGCGCTGCTCGGGGGGAATGGCCAGGGTCAGCGCGCCCATCAGGCCGCCGCACATGCCCAGGCAGTGGCCGCCGCCGAGCAGGCCGAGGATCAGCGCGGACGCCAGCATGGGCGCCAGGTCAAGCATCGCGCGAATCCTTGTCCCGGGCTTCGCCCTGCGCGTCCCTGGTGCCTTCGGCCTCGTCGATGCCGGCCTGGTGCCTGGGGTCCTCGTCGTCGAACAGGATGCTGTGGGCCGGACCGTCCATGTCGTCGTACTGGCCGCTGTTCACCGCCCAGAAAAAGATCCAGACGGCGATGGCGACGATGATCAGCGCCACCGGGATCATCACGTAGAGAGCGGGCATATCGACTCCGTTGAAAGGGCTTGCGCCGCCTCAGTGGGCGGCGAGCGGGGCGGCCAGGGGCTGTGCCTCGGCGGCCGCCGGCAGGCCGCGCACGCGGGTCAGGCGCAGGGCGTTGAGCACCACGGTCAGCGAGCTGACCGACATGCCGATGGCCGCCCAGGCCGGGGTGATCCAGCCGAGGGCGGCGAAGGGCAGCATCAGCCCATTGTACAACCCCGCCCAGGCCAGGTTCTCGATGATCACCCTGCGCGTGCGGCGGGCCAGGGAGAAGGCCTGCACCAGGCTGTCCAGGCGGTTGGACAGCAGCACCGCGTCGGCGCTGGTCTTGGCCAGGTCGGTGGCGCTGCCCATGGCCACGCTGATGTCGGCGGCGGCCAGCACCGGCACGTCGTTGACGCCATCGCCCAGCATCAGCACGTGGCGGCCTTCGCCGTGCAACTGCTTGAGGATCGCCAGCTTGTCGTCCGGGCGCAGGCCGCCATGGACTTCGTCGATTCCCAGTTCGGCGGCCACGCTCTGCACCATCGGCGAGCTGTCGCCGGACAGCAGCAGGGTGCGCCAGCCGCGCTCGCGGCAGGCCTGCAGCAGGGCCGGGGCGTCGTCGCGCAGGCGGTCGTCGAGCACCAGCCAGGCCAGCGGGCCATGTTCGTCGCCCAGCAGCAGCCACTGGCCGTGCTCGCGGGGCATGGCCGGTTCCGGCAGGCCGCTCAGGGCGCAGACGAAGGCCGCCTGGCCGATGCGCAGGCGCTGGCCGTCGACCACGCCTTCCAGGCCCAGGCCGGGGTGGCTCTCCACCGCCTCGGCGGGCTGCGGGGCGCGGCCGAAGGCGCGGGCGATGGGGTGTTCGGAGCGGTTTTCCAGGGCCGCGGCCAGGGCCAGGCAGCGCTCGCCGTCCAGCGCCCCCAGGGGCTGCACGGCGCGCAGGGTCAGGCGGCCTTCGGTGAGGGTGCCGGTCTTGTCGAAGATCACCGTGTCGATGCGTTTCAGGCCTTCCAGCACATGGCCGCGGGTGAGCAGCAGGCCGAGCTTGTGCAGGCTGCCGGTGGCCGCGGTGAGGGCGGTGGGCGTGGCCAGGGAGAGGGCGCAGGGGCAGGTGGCGACCAGCATGGCCAGCACCACCCAGAAGGCCCGCGAGGCGTCGTGCTGCCACCAGAACAGGCCGACCACCACGGCCAGCACCAGCAGCACCAGCAGGAACCACTGCGCGGCGCTGTCGGCGACCTGCGCCAGGCGCGGCTTGTCGGCCTGGGCGCGTTCCAGCAGGCGGACGATGGCCGACAGCCGGCTGTCGTCGCCCAGGGCCTGTACCTGCAGGGTCAGCGGGCCCTCGACGTTGAGGGTGCCGCCGGTGACGCTGTCGCCGGCCTGGCGCGGCTGCGGCAGGTATTCGCCGGTGAGCAGGGATTCGTCGACGCTGGACTGCCCGGCGAGGATCAGGCCGTCGGCCGGCAGCACCGCGCCCGGCGGCACCAGCACCCGGTCGCCGACGCGCAGCTCGCTGAGCAGGATGCGCTGGCCGTTGCCGGCCTCGTCCAGGCGCAGGCAGGAGGCCGGCAGCAGGTTCACCAGCTGCGCGGTGGCTGCCGCCGTGCGCTCGCGGGCGCGGCGTTCGAGGTAGCGGCCGGCGAGCAGGAACAGGGCGAACATGCCCACCGCGTCGAAGTACAGGTCGCCCTTGCCGGTGATGGCGGTCCAGATGCCGGCCAGGTAGGCGCCGCCGATGGCCAGGGACACCGAGACGTCCATGGTCAGGTGGCGCGTGCGCAGGTCGCGCAGGGCGCCGCGGAAGAACGGCTGGCAGGAGTAGAAGACGATGGGCGTGGTGAGGAACATCGCCACCCAGCGCAGGATTTCATGCATCTCGGCGCTGAGGTCGATGTTGAATTCCGGCCAGGTGGCCATGGTCGCCATCATCGCCTGGAACCACAGCAGGCCGGCCACGCCGAGCTGGCGCAGGGCGCGGCGGTTCTCTTCGGCGAGCTGTTCGGCGGCCTTGTCCGGGTGGTAGGGGTGGGCGGCGTAACCGATCCTGCGCAGCTCGGCGAGCAGGGCGCTGAGCGGCAGCTGGCTGTCGGCCCAGCGTACGTGCAGGCGGTGGTTGGACAGGTTGAGCCCGGCCTCGGCCACCGCCGGCAGGCGCCGCAGGTGCTTCTCGATCAGCCAGCCGCAGGCGGCGCAGCTGATGCCTTCGAGGATGAGGGTGGTCTCGGCCAGCTCGCCCTGGTGCTGGACGAAGGGCTGCTGCACGTCCGGGCGGTCGAGCAGGGCCAGTTCGTCGTTCAGCTGGGCCGGCAGCGCCTCGGGGTTGGTGGCCGTCTCGGTGCGGTGCCGGTAGTAGCCTTCCAGGCCGCCGGCGACGATGGCCTCGGCCACCGCCTGGCAGCCGGGGCAGCAGAATTCGCGGGTCTCGCCGAGGACCCGGGCGGTGAAGCGGCTGCCGGGCGGAACCGGCAGCGCGCAGTGGTAGCAGGGCAGGGGGGCGCTCATGGGCGCTGGACTTCATCCCCCTTGAGGGGTTCGTCGCCGAGGAGGATCTCGCCGTCGGCAACCAGCTTCTCTTCCTCGAACAGGCGCCAGGCGTGTCCGTCCTGTTCGCCGAGCAGTTCGACGAAGCGGCGCCCTTCGACGGCGCTGTCCAGGCGGCCGGTGTAGCGGCCCGGCTCGTTGGCCGGCAGCAGGCTGACGTGGCGGTCCTGGGATTCCAGGGTGGGGGAGATCAGGTTGAGGGTCAGCTGCGCTGGCTGGCTATTGCCTTTCAGGCGCACCTCGACTTCGCCGGTGAGCTTGTCCAGACGCACCTGGGCCTGCATGTGCAGTTGCTGGGCCAGGTGTTCGCGGTCCAGCGAGCGGTTGATGCCCTTGCCGGCCTCGTAGTAGTTGTCGTTGACCAGGGTGTCCTGGTTCTCCACGGCGATGCGCACCATCGTCAGGCTGAGGAACACCGAGGTGGCGAGCATGCCGATGATGATCCAGGGCCAGAGGTGCTTGTACCAGGGTTGTACGGGCGCCGACTGCATGGGTTTTTCTCTCTCGTGGTCCGCGGGGCGGAAGCGGCCTGCCCGAGGGGTGGGCGGCTCGCCGGGGTGGGGCGGATTCTACGTGCTCCGGGCGCCGCTGGCATCCCGCCGCGGGGGCGGGATGCGTTGCGGTTCAGCCGGGGTTCAGCGTACGACCGGGCCGATGAAGCGGCTGTCGGCTTCCTTGCTGATGGACGGATCGTCCACCGACTGGATGGTGAAGGTGATCTTGTTGGTGCTGGACGGCAGCTTGTCCGGGTCCACCGCCAGTTCCACCGGCATGGCGAGGATGTCGCCGGCGGCCACCTGGACTTCCTTGCGGCCTTCCAGGGTCAGACCGTCCAGGCCCTTGGCGCCGAGCACGTAGGTGTGGTCGCGCTGGTCCTTGTTCATGATCTTCAGGCTGTAGACGTTCTCGATCCGGCCTTCGGCGTTCTCGCGGTAGAGCACGCGGTCCTTGCTGACGTCGAAGCCCACCAGCGGGCGGATCACCACGGCGGTCGCCAGCAGGCTCATCATCACGCACAGGGCGATGGCGTAGCCGATCAGGCGCGGGCGCACCAGGTGCGTCTTCTGCCCGGACAGGTTGTGCTCGGTGGTGTAGCTGATCAGCCCGCGCGGGTAGTTCATCTTGTCCATGATGCTGTCGCAGGCGTCGATGCAGGCGGCGCAGCCGATGCATTCGATCTGCAGGCCGTCGCGGATGTCGATGCCGGTGGGGCAGACCTGCACGCACATGGTGCAGTCGATGCAGTCGCCCAGGCCCTGGGCCTTGTAGTCCAGGGTCTTCTTGCGCGGGCCGCGCTTCTCGCCGCGGCGCGGGTCGTAGGAGACGATCAGGGTGTCCTTGTCGAACATCACGCTCTGGAAGCGCGCGTAGGGGCACATGTAGATGCACACCTGCTCGCGCAGCCAGCCGGCGTTGCCGTAGGTGGCCAGGGTGAAGAAGCCCACCCAGAAGTAGGCCCAGCCGTCGGCCTCGCCGGTGACCAGGTCGGCCAGCAGCTCGCGCATGGGGGCGAAGTAGCCGACGAAGGTCAGGCCGGTGACCAGGCCGATCAGCAGCCACAACGAGTGCTTGGCGGCCTTGCGCAGCAGCTTGTTGGCGCTCATCGGCGCCTTGTCCAGCTTCATGCGCTGGTTGCGGTCGCCTTCGGTGACCTTCTCGCACCACATGAAGATCCAGGTCCACACGCTCTGCGGGCAGGTGTAGCCGCACCACACGCGGCCGGCGAACACCGTGATGAAGAACAGCCCGAAGGCGCAGATGATCAGTAGGCCGGAGAGGAGGATGAAGTCCTGCGGCCAGAAGGTGGCGCCGAAGATGTAGAACTTGCGCTCGGGCAAGTCCCACCACACCGCCTGCCGACCGTTCCAGGTCAGCCACACGGTGCCGAAGTAGAGAAGGAACAGGAAAGCGCCGCCGACACGGCGCAGGTTGCGGAAGAACCCGGTGAAGGCCCGGGTGTAGATCTTCTCGCGGGAGGCATAGAGGTCGACGTTCTCTCCACCCTTCTTCGCGGGCGGTGTGACGTCTTGCACGGGAATCTGTTTGCTCATCAGTGCGTACCACGGCAGTGGGAGGGTGCCCCGTCGATACATGCCGAAAGGGTCAGGATATGGCTGCACGCCTAAACATGATACGACTTGGCTCTACGTGCAACGGTGCGACCGTTGGTCGCGTCGGAAACGTCCTAAATTTTTTCGTCCCCCCGAAATAGAGCGGCGCCGGTGGTAGCCGGCGCCGCTGGGTGTTGCGAGGGGAGGGCGGAAGCGCTTATTCGCTCTTCTGCGCATCACCCTGGGACAGGCTGTACACGTAGGCGGCCAGCAGGTGCACCTGGTCACCGCCGAGGCGCTCCTGCTGGGCCGGCATCTGGCCCTGGCGGCCGTAGCGGATGGTCTGCTGCAGCTGGGAGAAGCTCGAGCCGTAGATGAAGGCGGCCGGGTGGGTCAGGTTGGGCGCGCCCATGGCGGCGGTGCCCTTGCCTTCGGGGCCGTGGCAGGCGACGCAGGTGGTGGCGAAGATCTTCTGGCCGTTGGCGACCTGTTCGTCGGTCACGCCTTCGGGCAGCTTGCGGCCGTCCAGCTTGCTGGTGACGAAGGCGGCCACGTCATGCACGCCCTGGTCGCCCAGTACCTCGCCCCAGGCCGGCATGGCGGCGTGGCGGCCACCCTTGATGGTGGTCTCGATGTCCGCGGTGCTGCCACCCCAGCGCCAGTCCTGGTCGGTCAGGTTGGGGAAGCCGTAGGCGCCCTTGGCGTCGGAGCCGTGGCAGACCGAGCAGTTGGAGGCGAACAGGCGGCCGCCCATCTTCAGCGCCAGCGGGTCCTTGGCCACCTCTTCGATGGGCATGGCGGCGAATTTGGCGAAGATCGGCCCATATTTCTCGTCGGCCTTGGCCATTTCCTTCTCCCACTGGTGCACGCCGGTCCAACCCGGCTGGCCATTGGCGAAGGGCTTGCCGTCGCTGACTTCCTGGTAGCCCGGCAGCAGGCCTTTCCAGTTGCCCAGGCCCGGGTACAGGACCAGGTAGCCGAGGGCGAAGATGAAGGTGGCGACGAACAGCATGAACCACCACTTCGGCAGCGGGTTGTCGTACTCCTCGATGCCGTCGAAGGAGTGGCCGACGGTCTCGTCGGTGGCTTCGCTGCGCTGGCCGCGGCGGGTGGCGAACAGCAGCCAGGCCAGGGCGAAGATGGTGCCCAGGGTAAGTACGGTGACGTACAGACTCCAGAAGGTTGTCATTCTTTGTTGCTCCTAGAAGCTTGCTCTTGCTCGACGTGCTTCATGGCTGCCGGGTCGTCCGCGAAGGGCAGCAGGGCGTCCTGATCGAAGCGCTGCTTGCGCTTGCCGCTATAGGCCCAGAGCAGTACGCCGACGAAGGCCACCATCACCACGACGGTGCCGAGGCCGCGAATCGTCCCGATATCCATCTGCTGTCACCGTTTGCTCTTGATGATGGTGCCCAGGCCCTGCAGGTAGGCCACCAGGGCATCCATCTCGGTCTTGCCCTTGACGGCATCGCGAGCACCGGCGACGTCTTCGTCGGTGTAGGGCACGCCGAGGGTGCGCATGGCCTGCATCTTGGTCTCGATGTCCTTGCCGTCGAGCTTGTTCTCGACCAGCCAGGGGTAGGCGGGCATCTTCGATTCCGGCACTACGTTGCGCGGGTTGTACAGGTGCGCGCGGTGCCAGTCGTCGGAGTAGCGGCCGCCGACGCGGGCCAGGTCCGGGCCGGTACGCTTGGAACCCCACAGGAAGGGGTGGTCCCAGACGCTCTCGCCGGCCACGGAGTAGTGGCCGTAGCGCTCGGTCTCGGCGCGGAACGGGCGGATCATCTGCGAGTGGCAGCCGACGCAGCCTTCGCGGATATAGATGTCACGGCCTTCGAGCTCCAGCGCGGTGCGCGGCTTCATGCCTTCCACCGGCTTGTTGGTCACGTCCTGGAAGAACAGCGGGACGATCTGCGTCAGGCCGCCGATGCTGACGGCGATGACCATGAAGAAGGCCAGCAGGCCGATGTTCTTCTCGACTGCTTCGTGCTTCATCAATGAGCTCCTACAGCGGGAATACGGGCCGCGGCGTCGACTTCAGCCGCGTTGTAGCCGCGCACGGTACGGAAGGTGTTGTAGGCCATCAGCAGCATGCCGAAGGCGAAGAAGAAGCCGCCCAGCGCACGGACCATGAAGCCCGGGTGGCTGGCCTGCAGCGCTTCCACGAAGGAGTAGGTGAGGGTGCCGTCGGTGTTCACCGCGCGCCACATCAGGCCCTGGGTGATGCCGTTGACCCACATCGAGGCGATGTAGAGCACGGTGCCGATGGTGGCGAGCCAGAAGTGCGCGTTGATCAGGCCGGTGCTGTGCATCTGCTCGCGGCCGAAGACCTTCGGGATCATGTGGTACAGCGAGCCGATGGAGATCATCGCTACCCAGCCCAGGGCGCCGGCATGCACGTGGCCGATGGTCCAGTCGGTGTAGTGGGACAGCGAGTTGACGGTCTTGATGGCCATCATCGGGCCTTCGAAGGTGGACATGCCGTAGAAGGCCAGGGACACCACCAGGAAGCGCAGGATGGGGTCGGTGCGCAGCTTATGCCAGGCGCCGGAGAGGGTCATCATGCCGTTGATCATGCCACCCCAGGACGGGGCCAGGAGGATCAGCGACATCACCATGCCCAGGGACTGCGCCCAGTCCGGCAGCGCGGTGTAGTGCAGGTGGTGCGGGCCGGCCCAGATGTACAGGGTGATCAGCGCCCAGAAGTGGACGATGGACAGGCGGTAGGAGTAGACCGGGCGCTCGGCCTGCTTGGGCACGAAGTAGTACATCATGCCGAGGAAGCCGGTGGTCAGGAAGAAGCCCACGGCGTTGTGGCCGTACCACCACTGGACCATGGCGTCGGTGGCGCCGGAATAGATGGAGTAGGACTTGAACCAGCCGACCGGGATCTCCAGGTTGTTGACGATGTGCAGCATCGCGGTAACCAGGATGAAGCCGCCGTAGAACCAGTTGCCCACGTAGATGTGCTTGGTCTGGCGCTTGACGATGGTGCCGAAGAACACCACGGCGTAGGTGACCCAGACGATGGCGATCAGGATGTCGATCGGCCATTCCAGCTCGGCGTACTCCTTGGAGGAGGTGTAGCCCAGCGGCAGGGTGATGCCGGCCAGCACGATCACCGCCTGCCAGCCCCAGAAGGTGAAGGCGGCCAGGCTATCGGAAATCAGGCGGGTCTGGCAGGTGCGTTGCACCACGTAGTAGGAGGTTGCGAACAGAGCACAGCCGCCGAAGGCGAAGATCACCAGGTTGGTGTGCAGCGGGCGAAGTCGCCCGAAACTGGTCCACGGCAGCCCGAAGTTCAGCTCGGGCCATACCAACTGTGAGGCGATGAAAACACCCATCCCCATTCCTAGTATCCCCCAGACCACCGTCATGATGGCGAACTGGCGGATTACCTTATAGTTATAAGCAGTCGGACTGATTGCTGTGCTCATTCTAAGGTTCCACGGTTTTTTTGCTATTTAGGGACAAAAAACGGCGGCAAGTATGTAGAAAGCCAGTAGGCAATGCAACGCGCCGGGATAAGCCCCGGAGCCGCTGCGCATGCCGCTTTGAAGGCATTTCTGCCAATGTTTTTCAGGCTCTCTCTCGGCGCGTAAACCCTGATAAGCGTAGGGCTTCCCCGAATTACCGCCGACTCACGGATGGAATGAGCTTAGTCTTGATCTAGAGCAGTGTGAAGGAATGGCGCGCGCCAGGTGCGACACTTGGTCGCGTAACTGCGCGGAAGTTGCTCGCGCCCGGGCGGGCGCGAGCGGCAGGGGGGTCAGTTGGCGTTCTCCGGGCGGGAAATGTTGTAGATGTACGCGGCCAGGACGTGGACCTTGTCCTTGCCCAGGTAGGCTTCCTGGGCCGGCATCTGGCCCTGGCGGCCATGGCGGATGGTCTGCTGCAGCTGGGCGAAGCCCGAGCCGTAGATGAAGGCGCCCGGGTGGGTCAGGTCCGGCGCGCCCAGGGCGGCGGTGCCCTTGCCTTCGGGGCCGTGGCAGGCGACGCAGGTGGTGGCGAAGAGTTTCTCGCCATTGGCCACCTGGGCCTCGGTCACGCCTTCGGGCAGCTTGCGGCCGTCCAGTTTGGTGGTGACGAATGCAGCCACGTCATGCACGCCCTGGTCGCCCAGCACCTCGCCCCAGGCCGGCATCACCGCGTGGCGGCCGCCCAGGATGGAGGTCTGGATGGTCTGCGCGTCGCCGCCCCAGCGCCAGTCCTGGTCGGTCAGGTTGGGGAAGCCCATGGCGCCCTTGGCGTCGGAGCCGTGGCAGATCGAGCAGTAGGTGGCGAACAGGCGCTCGCCGGTCTTCAGCGCTGCCGGGTCCTTGGCCACCTCTTCGATGGACATGGCCGAGTACTTGGCGAAGATCGGCGCATATTTCTCGTCGGCCATGGCCTGCTCGCGTTCCAGCTGCTTCACCTGGGTCCAGCCATCGGTGTAGCCCGGCAGGATGCCCTTCCAGTTGCCCAGGCCCGGGTACAGGGCCAGGTAGCCGGCGGCGAAGACGATGGTGCCCACGAACAGCAGGAACCACCAGCGCGGCAGCGGGTTGTCGTATTCCTCGATACCGTCGAAGGAGTGCCCCATGGTCTGGTCGGTGGCGCCCTTGGTCTCGCCGCTGCGGGTGGCGAAGACCAGCCATAGCAGGGCGATCAGCGATCCGACGGTCAGTACGGTGATGTACAGACTCCAGAAGGTAGTCATGCTTTGTTGCTCCCAGAAGCTTGTTCATGCTCGGCGTGGCGCAGAGCCTGCGGGTCGTCGGCGAAGGGCAGCAGGGCGTCGGCGTCGAAGCGCTGCTTGCGCTTGCCGCTGTAGGCCCAGAGGGTGACGCCGATGAAGGCGAGCATCACCACGACGGTACCGAGGCCGCGGATGGTTCCGATGTCCATGGCCATCACCGCTTGTTCTTGATCGCTGTGCCCAGGCCCTGCAGGTAGGCCACCAGGGCGTCCATCTCGGTCTTGCCCTGGACGGCCTCGCGGGCGCCGGCGATGTCCTCGTCGGTGTAGGGCACGCCGAGGGTGCGCATGGCCTGCAGCTTGCCCTCGATGTCTTTGCCGTCGAGCTTGTGCTCGACCAGCCAGGGGTAGGCCGGCATCTTCGACTCGGGCACCACGTTGCGCGGGTTGTACAGGTGCGCGCGGTGCCAGTCGTCGGAGTAGCGGCCGCCGACGCGGGCCAGGTCCGGGCCGGTACGCTTGGAACCCCACAGGAAGGGGTGGTCCCAGACGCTCTCGCCGGCCACGGAGTAGTGGCCGTAGCGCTCGGTCTCGGCGCGGAACGGGCGGATCATCTGCGAGTGGCAGCCGACGCAGCCCTCGCGGATGTAGATGTCGCGCCCTTCCAGTTGCAGGGCGGTGTAGGGCTTCATGCCTTCCACCGGGGTGTTGGTGACGTCCTGGAAGAACAGCGGGACGATCTGCGTCAGGCCGCCGATGCTCACGGCCACGGCCATGCACAGGGCCAGCAGGCCGACGTTTTTCTCGAGTACTTCGTGTTTCATCAGTGGGCTCCTACGACGGCGGGAATCCGGGCGGCCGCTTCAGCGTCCTCCGCCTTGGAGGAGGCAATGGTGCGCCAGGTGTTGTAGGCCATGATCAGCATGCCGCTGAGGAACACGGCGCCACCGATCATGCGCACCACGAAGCCGGGGTGGCCGGCGGCGAGCGCTTCGACGAAGGAGTAGGTGAGGGTGCCGTCGGCGTTGACCGCACGCCACATCAGGCCCTGGGTGATGCCGTTGACCCACATCGAGGCGATGTAGAGCACGGTGCCGATGGTGGCGAGCCAGAAGTGCGCGTTGATCAGGCCGGTGCTGTGCATCTGCTCGCGGCCGAAGACCTTCGGGATCATGTGGTACAGCGAGCCGATGGAGACCATGGCGACCCAGCCCAGGGCGCCGGCGTGCACGTGGCCGATGGTCCAGTCGGTGTAGTGGGAGAGGGCGTTGACGGTCTTGATGGCCATCATCGGGCCTTCGAAGGTGGACATGCCGTAGAAGGCCAGGGATACCACCAGGAAGCGCAGGATGGGGTCGCTGCGCAGCTTATGCCAGGCGCCCGAGAGGGTCATCATGCCGTTGATCATGCCGCCCCAGGACGGCGCCAGGAGGATCAGCGACATCACCATGCCCAGGGACTGCGCCCAGTCGGGCAGGGCGGTGTAGTGCAGGTGGTGCGGGCCGGCCCAGATGTACACGGCGATCAGTGCCCAGAAGTGCACGATCGACAGGCGATAGGAGTAGACCGGGCGCTCGGCCTGCTTGGGCACGAAGTAGTACATCATCCCCAGGAAGCCGGCGGTCAGGAAGAAGCCCACGGCATTGTGGCCGTACCACCACTGGACCATGGCGTCGGTGGCGCCGGAGTAGATGGAGTACGACTTCATGAAGCCGACCGGCAACTCCAGGTTGTTGACCACGTGCAGCAGCGCCACGGTCAGGATGAAGCCGCCGAAGAACCAGTTGCCCACGTAGATGTGCTTGGTCTTGCGCTTCACCAGGGTGCCGAAGAACACCACGGCGTAGGCGACCCAGACGATGGTGATCAAGATGTCGATCGGCCATTCCAGCTCGGCGTACTCCTTGGAGGAGGTGTAGCCCAGCGGCAGGCTGATGGCGGCCAGCAGGATCACCAGCTGCCAGCCCCAGAAGGTGAAGGAGGCCAGGGTGTCGGAGAACAGGCGGGTCTGGCAGGTACGCTGCACCGCATAGTAGCTGGTGGCGAACAGGGCGCAGCCACCGAAGGCGAAGATCACGGCATTGGTGTGCAGCGGGCGCAGGCGTCCGAAGCTCGTCCACGGCAAGCCGAGGTTGAGTTCCGGCCACACCAGCTGGGCGGCGATGACGACGCCGACCAGCATGCCGACGATTCCCCAGATCACCGTCATCACGGCGAACTGGCGGACCACCTTGTAGTTATAAGCGGTCTGATTGGTTGTGCTCATGGTATATGGGCTTCCATCCACGGTTATGGGCTAGCCCATCCCGGCGGGTTCCTTACGGCGAACGCCGCCCCTCCCCCAGGGACAGGTACTAATTACGCAACTAGCGGAGCGAAGAATGGATAAACCCCGGAAACGGAATATTGATTCCGATCAATCGGCCTCCGAGGCGGTGCCAATACGTGACTGTGGCGCTTTGTCGCTGCTGTGGAACCGACCCGTCGGCGCGCTGTCGGCGACCCTCGTCCTGGCCCATGGCGCCGGCGCGCCCATGGACAGCCCGTTCATGGACGAGATCGCCCGGCGCCTGGCCGCCCGCGGCGTGGCGGTGGCGCGTTTCGAGTTCCCCTACATGGCCGCCCGCCGCGAGGACGGCCGCCGGCGCCCGCCGAACCCGCAGAAGCAGCTGCTGGAGTGCTGGCGCCAGGTATTCGCCGAAGTACGCGGGCAGGTGCAGGGGCCGCTGGCCATCGGCGGCAAGTCCATGGGCGGGCGCATGGCCAGCCTGCTGGCCGACGAACTCGGCGCCGACGCCCTGGTGTGCCTGGGCTACCCCTTCTATGCCGCGGGCAAGCCGGAGAAGCCGCGGGTGGCGCACCTGGCCGAGCTGCGCACGCCGACGCTGATCGTCCAGGGCGAACGCGACGCCCTGGGCGACCGCGCGCACGTGGCGCAGTACCTGCTGTCGCCGGCGATCCGCGTCCAGTGGCTGGCGGCGGCGGACCATGACCTGAAGCCGCTGAAGGCCTCGGGTTTGAGCCATGAGCAGCATCTGGACAGCACCGCCGACGCGGTGGCCGCCTTCCTCGCCCGTTGAACCGGCCTAGCGGCGTGCGGCCAGCAGGTCGAGCATGCCGCCGCCTTCCTTGATGGTCTGCAGGATGATTTCCGAGCGGATGTCGGTCACGCCGTTGGCGCGGTTCAGGCGATTGACGATGAAGTCGGAGAACTGCTTCAGGCTGCGCGCCTGCACCCGCAGCACGTAGTTGCTGTGCCCGGTGACGATATAGGCGCCGACCACCTCGGGCCAGCCTTGCACCCGCTCGACGAAGCGCTCGTGCCAGTCCGCCTCGTCCTGGCGCATGGACACATGCACCAGCGCCTCCAGCTCGATGCCCAGCCGCTCGGCATCCAGCACCGGGCGATAGCCGCAGACGATGCCTTCCTCCTCCAGATTGCGCAGGCGCCGCAGGCAGGCCGACGGCGACAGCGCGACCTTCTCCGCCAGCTCCTGGTTGCTGATGCGGCCGTTGTGCTGCAGGCAGAGCAGGATGCGCAAGTCGGTGCTGTCGAGAGTCATCTGCAGGATCTTCTATGAAAAGCTTTATTGGAGAAATTATCTGCGAATGAGCGGCGCATTCGCGACGAAGATAGCACGAAACTGCACAGGGCGTTGCAGCATCATCCTCCCACCTGCCGAGGAGACCGAGCATGCCCGACGACCGCACCCTGTGGGACATCAGCCCGCCGCTGGACACCAGCACCCCGACCTGGCCGGGCGACACGCCCTTCCAGGAGGAGCGCTGCTGGCGGATCGATGAGCAGTGCCCGGTCAACGTCGGGCGCATCACCCTGTCGCCGCACACCGGGGCGCACGCCGACGCCCCCTTGCACTACGACGCCGACGGCGCCGCCATAGGCGCGGTGGACCTGGCGCCCTACCTCGGCCCCTGCCGGGTGATCCACTGCCTGGATGCGCTGCCTTGCGTGCTCCCCGGGCACCTGCTCGGCCACCTGGCCGGGGTGCCGCCGCGGGTGCTGATCCGCACCTGGCGCAAGGCGCCGCTGGACGCCTGGCCGGAGCGCTTCGCCGCCGTCGATCCGGCCTGCATCGAGCTGCTCGCCGCCCATGGCGTGCGCCTGGTGGGGACCGACACCCCGTCGCTCGACCCGCAGGACAGCAAGCGCCTCGACGCGCACCGCGCCGTCGCCCGCCAGCGCATGGCCATCCTCGAAGGCCTGCTGCTCGACGAGGTGCCGCCCGGCGACTACGAGCTGATCGCCCTTCCGCTCAAGTTCACCCATCTCGATGCCAGCCCGGTGCGCGCCGTGCTGCGTCGTCTTTCGCACTAGGAACCGACATGACAACAAGAGAAGACTGCCTGGCCCTCGATGCCCGCGACCCCCTGGCCGCGCTGCGCGACGACTTCGCGCTGCCCGAAGGGGTGATCTACCTGGACGGCAACTCCCTCGGCGCCCGCCCCAGGGCGGCGCTGGAGCGCGCCCGCCAGGTGCTGGCGCAAGAGTGGGGCGAAGGCCTCATCGGTAGCTGGAACAGCGCCGGCTGGCGCGCCCTGCCGGAGCGCCTGGGCAACCAGCTGGCGCGCCTGATCGGTGCCGGCGAAGACGAGGTGGTGGTCACCGACACCACCTCGATCAACCTGTTCAAGGTGCTGGTGGCGGCCCTGCGCGTGCAGGCGGGCCGCGATCCCGCGCGCAAGGTGATCGTCACCGAGCGCAGCAACTTCCCCACCGACATCTACATGGTCGAGGGCCTGGCCGACATGCTCCGCCAGGGTTACCAGCTGCGCCTGGTGGATCGTCCGGAGGACGTGCCGGCTGCCGTCGGCGCCGATACCGCGGTGCTGCTGCTCACCCAGGTGAACTACAAGACCGGCCACCTGCACGACATGGCCGCGCTCACCGCGCTGGCCCATGAATGCGGCGCGCTGACCATCTGGGACCTGTGCCATTCGGTCGGCGCCGTGCCGGTCGACCTCACGGCGGCCGGTGCCGACTACGCCATCGGCTGCACCTACAAGTACCTCAACGGCGGCCCCGGTTCCCCGGCATTCGTCTGGGTGTCGCCGGCGCTGCGCGAGCAGGTCTGGCAACCGCTGTCCGGCTGGTGGGGCCATGCCCGCCAGTTCGGCATGGAACCGGCCTATGCACCGGCGCCGGGCATCGGCCGCTACCTCTGCGGGACCCAGCCGATCACCTCCATGGCCCTGGTCGAATGCGGCCTGGACAGCTTCGCCAAGACCGACATGCAGGCCCTGCGCGCGAAGTCGCTGGCCCTGACCGACCTCTTCATCGAACGCGTCCAGGCCCGCTGCGCGGCCCACCCGCTGACCCTGGTAACGCCGCTGGAGCACGCCCGCCGCGGCAGCCACGTCAGCTTCGAGCACCCCGAGGGCTACGCGGTGGTGCAGGCGCTGATCGACCGCGGGGTCATCGGCGACTACCGCGAGCCGCGGATCATGCGCTTCGGCTTCACCCCGCTGTACACCCGCTACAGCGATGTTTGGGACGCCGCGGAAATCCTCGGCGACGTGCTCGACAGCGGCGCCTGGCGCGCAGAGCGCTTCATGACCCGCAAGCAGGTGACCTGATCCGGCCCGCCAGGGCCTTCCCCGGGCGCCGGCTGGCGCCCGCCTTGACTGACAAGTACAACAAAAAGGTCGATCCCCTCCATGAAGCTGCATCCCTTGCCGATGTGTCCCTTGCTCGCGCTCGTCGCGCTGAGCGCGCCGCTGCTGGCGGACGAAGCCGACGGCGGATTCCTCGCCGGCAGCCAGCTGCTGCTGACCCAGCGCAACTTCTTCTTCCATCGCAACCTGCTGAACAACCCGGGCGGGCAGAACTATCGCCAGGAATGGGCCCACGGGATGATGCTGGACTACCGCTCCGGCTATACCCCGGGCACCGTCGGCGTCGGCGTGGACGCCTACGCCAACCTGGGCCTCAAGCTCGACAGCAGCCGCGCCCGCACGGGCACCGACCTGCTGCCGGTGGACTCCCGGGGCGAGCCGGAAGACGAGTATTCCGAAGCCGGCGCCGCGGTGAAGCTGCGGGTCTCCCGCAGCGAGCTGAAATATGGCAGCCAGGCGCCGATGAACCCAGTGTTCGGCACCGGCAACGCGCGCCTGTTCACCCCGATGGCCATCGGCGTTTCGCTCAACAGCCGCGAGCTGGACGGCCTGCTGTTCGACGCCGGGCACTTCACCGCCGGCAACGACGGCAACTCCAGCAACGCCGACGGCGCGCTCAAGGCGCTCTACGCCCAGGTGGAAACCCGCGCGGTCGACTATGCGGGCCTGGCCTGGACGCCGCGCGAAGGCACCCGCCTGTCCGCCTACAGCTCGCGCTTCGACGATATCTGGCGGCAGTACTACGCCAGCGCCGGCCAGCGTCTGGAGCTGGGCGACGGCCGAGCGCTGAACCTCGACTTCAACCTCTACCGCACCCTCGACGACGGCCGCCGGCTGGCCGGCGACATCGACAACACCACCTGGTCCGCCGCCGTGCGCTACAGCCAGGGCGCCCAGGCGCTGACCCTGGCCCACCAGCGCGTGCACGGCGACGAACCCTTCGACTACCTGGGCTTCGACCGCCAGAGCGGCACCTCGATCTACCTCGCCAACTCGGTGCAGGTGCTGGACTTCAACGGCCCCAACGAACGCTCCTGGCAACTGCGCTACGACCTCGACCTGGCCGGCTTCGGCGTACCCGGGCTGACCTTCATGAGCCGCTACGTCAGCGGCGACCACATCGACGACAGCCATTACCAGGGCGGCCCCAACGGCGCCTACGGACGCTATGGCGACCACGGCAGGCGCTGGGAGCGCGATATCGAGCTGGGCTACGTGGTGCAGTCCGGCGCGGCGAAGGACCTGTCGATCCGCGTGCGCCAGGCCAGCGTGCGCTCCAGCGCTCAGGTGGCCCGCGCCGACACCGCCGACAACGACGAAGTGCGGGTGATCGTCGAATACCCGCTGCAACTGCTCTGACGCCCGCCATAACGACAAGACCCCAGAGGCACAAGATGAACGACAAGACTGGATTCGCCGCCATCGCGGCACGCGAGCAGGGGCTCAAGCGCCAGCTCACCTCGGCGCAGATGAGCATGATCGCCATTGGCGGCGCCATCGGCACCGGGCTCTTCATGGGCAGCAGCTTCGCCATCGGCTTCGCCGGCCCCGGCGTGCTGCTCAGCTACGCCATAGGCGCGCTGATCGCGCTGTTGCTGATGGGCTGCCTGGCGGAGATGACCGTGGCCCATCCCACCTCCGGCTCCTTCGGCGCCTACGCCGAGTTCTACGTCGGCCCGCTGGCCGGCTTCCTGGTGCGCTACGCCTACTGGGCGGCCATCGTCCTGGCGGTGGGCACCGAGGTCACCGCCATCGCCCTGTACATGAAGTACTGGTTCCCCGGCGTGGCCAGCTGGGTGTGGATCCTGCTGTTCTCCTCGGCGCTGATCCTGACCAACGCCATCAGCGTCAAGGCCTTCGGCCACTTCGAGTACGCCTTCTCGGCGATCAAGATCAGCGCCATCCTCGCCTTCATCCTGCTCGGCGCCTGGCTGGTGTTCGGCGGCACGCACCCGGAGTACGGCTTCCATCACTACGTCGCGCACGGCGGCTTCCTGCCCCACGGGCTGTCCGGCATGTGGGTCGCGGTGATCATCGCCATCTTCAGCTACCTGAGCATCGAGATGATCGCGGTGGCCGCCGGCGAGGCCGAACAGCCCGAGCGCGCGGTGAAGCAGGCCTTCCGCGTGACCATGGTGCGCCTGCTGGTGTTCTACATCCTGACCCTGGCGCTGATCCTCGCCATGCTGCCCTGGGACCGGTCGGGGCAGGGCGCCGAGAGCCCCTTCGTCAGCGTCATGCAGCAGGTCGGGATTCCCGGCGCCACCGGGCTGATCAACTTCGTCATCCTGGTGGCGGCGCTGTCGGCGATGAACAGCCAGCTCTACACCACCACGCGGATGATGTTCAGCCTCTCGCGCGCCGGCTACGCGCCCCGCGCCATGGGCCGGCTGAGCGGCGCCGGGGTGCCGCTGAACGCGCTGGCGCTGTCCTGCACCGGCATCGCCCTGGCGACCCTGGTCAACGTGGCGTTTCCCGAGCAGTCCTTCATGCTGATGATGGCCATCTCGATCTTCGGCGCGCTCTTCGCCTGGATGATGATCTTCTTCACCCACTACCGCTTCCGCCGCTACCACCAGGCGCGCGGCGCCCTGCAGCTGTCCTTCCGCATGTGGGGGTTCCCCTGGGCGACGCTGCTGGGGCTGGGGCTCATGCTGGCGATCCTGCTGACCACCGCCTTCGTCGATGTCTTCCGCATGACCCTGGTCTTCGGCATCCCGTTCCTGGCGCTGCTGACGGCCGCCTACTGCCTGTTCGTACGCAAGGCCGCGGCGGTGGCGGCGGACCCGGCGCAGTCGCTGTAACGCAAGGCACCTCGGCCAGGTTCGGCTTCGGAGCTGCGTTGGCGTCCGTAACCCTCTCCCCAGCCCTCTCCCGCAAGCGGGAGAGGGAGCTTGTCCGTGCCGAGAGAAGGAATGCTTTCACCGGAAACCGTCGAGGCTGTCGGCTGACTGCATAACCTCCTGTTCTGCCCAACGGTCCCCTCTCCCTTCAGGGAGAGGGTTAGGGAGAGGGAGCGGAGTCAAGCCATGCACCGAAACCGCCGGGAGCGTAGGGCGAATAACCGTCCGCGGTTATCCGCCGCCTGACCTTGGTCACCAGGCACTGCGGCCCCGAGCCCGAAGCCCCGTTCAAGGGCGCTCCGAACCGACCACGAAGCGGGCAACGGACGAAGGAACGGCGTACAACCGCGAACGCTTGTACGCCCTACGCCCGGACGAGCCCCAGTGCTCAGCGGTTGAACCGCTCCACCAGCGAATACTGGCTCTGCGCCGTGCCGGTCAGCTCCTCGCTCAGCTGCGCGGTGCGCTGGGCCTCGTCGGAGGTCTGGTCGGCGAGCTGGGCGATGGTGGCGATGTTGCGGTTGATCTCCTCGGCCACTGCGCTCTGCTCCTCGGCCGCCGCGGCGATCTGGTTAGCCATGTCGGCGATGTTGGCCACCGAGTCGCTGATGCCGGACAGCGCCTGGTCGGCCTCCAGCACCCGCTCGACGCCTTCGTCGGCCTGGCGGCGGCCAACTTCCATGGCGCTCACCGCGCCTTCGGCGGTGGTCTGCAGCTTGGCGATCAGGCCGTGGATCTGCTCGGTGGACTCGGCGGTGCGCTGGGCCAGCGAGCGCACCTCGTCGGCCACCACGGCGAAGCCGCGGCCCATCTCGCCGGCGCGGGCGGCCTCGATGGCGGCGTTGAGCGCCAGCAGGTTGGTCTGGTCGGCGATGCCCTTGATCACGTCGACCACGCCGCCGATCTCGTTGCTGTCCTGGGCCAGCTGGCTCACCGCAAGGCCGGTCTCGCCCACCGAGGCGGACAGGCGCTGGATGGCTGCGCGGGTCTCGCTGGCCACGCTGCGCCCGCGGCGCGTCAGCTCGTTGGCCTGGCGGGTGGCGTCGGCGGTGCGCTGCACGTTGTTCGCCACTTCCTGGGTGGTGGCGGCCATCTGGTTGACCGCCGTGGCCACCTGCTCGGTCTCCACGCGCTGGCGTTCCAGGCCGGAGGAGCTGTGGTGGGCCAGGGTATCGGCCTGGCGGGCCTGGGCGGTGAGCTGCTCGGCGGTGTCCTGCAGGCGTGTCAGGCAGGTCTTCAGCCGCGCTTCCTGGCTGAGGATGGACATTTCCAGGCGCGCCTGGGCGCCGCGGCTGTCGGTGTACATCTGTGCGATCAGCGGGTCCGAGGTGGTCTGCTCGGCCAGGCGCAGCAGGCGCTTGAGGCCGCGCTGCTGCCAGCCCAGGCCGGCCAGGCCGAGGGGGATGGCGAGCAGGGCGGCGAGGGCGAAGCCCCAGTGCGAATCGAGCCAGACGCCGATGAGGAAGGCCACCTGGCTGATCAGGATGAACGGCAGCCAGTCCAGCAGCACCGGCAGCCACAGGTCGCGGCGCGGGATCGCCGGCTTGCCGGCGTTGATCCGCTGGTACAGGGCCTGGGCGCGCTCGACCTGCTCGGCGCTGGGGCGCACGCGCACCGACTCGTAGCCGACGATCTCGTTGCGCTCGAAGATGGGCGTGACGTAGGCGCTGACCCAGTAGTGGTCGCCGTTCTTGCAGCGGTTCTTGACGATGCCCATCCACGGCTTGCCGTTCTTCAGCGTGGCCCACATGTGGGCGAACACCGCCGGCGGCACGTCCGGATGGCGCACCAGGTTGTGCGGCGAGCCCACCAGCTCGTCCCGGGCGAAGCCGCTGATGTCGACGAAGGCGTCGTTGGCATAGGTGATCACGCCACGGCTGTTGGTGGTGGAGATCAGGCGTTGTTCCGCTGGGTAGGTGCGTTCACGCTGGGTGACGGGCTGGTTGTTGCGCATTCAGGGCAAGGTCCACGAAAAAGGCATGTGACGGTTTTGTTATCGGCCGGGATCAACGAAAGTTGAAGCCTTGTTCGATATTTGGCGTAGGAATATTGACGTGGACGATGGCAAAACGCTATCTGTCACATGGTCGTAGATAATTTTCCTATGGATTTATAGGTTTTGTCTGCCGGGCAGGGCCTGCTCCCGCAAGGGCGCGGGCACAGGGGAAACCGTAGGAGCGGATCTTATCCGCGATTTCGCCGGCAAGGCCGGCTCCATCCCCACACCTACGGCAGACTCCGCATGGGGCGTAGGGCGTATAACCGTTCGCGGTCATACGCCGTTTCACCTATCTCCCCACCGGCTCCGACCTCGAACCGGGCGACTGCTCAGATCAGGCTGCGCAGCACGTAGTGCAGGATGCCGCCGGCCTTGAAGTACTCCACCTCGTTGAGGGTGTCGATGCGGCACAGCACCTCGAAGCCATCCTGCTTGCCGTCCTCGCGGGTGACTTCCACCTTCAGCGTCATGTGCGGCTTCAGCTCGCCGTCCAGGCCGCGGATGTTCAGCACTTCCTTGCCGGTCAGGTTCAGCGCCTTGCGGTCCTGGCCGCCGGTGAACTGCAGCGGCAGCACGCCCATGCCCACCAGGTTGGAGCGGTGGATGCGCTCGAAACTCTCGGCGATCACCGCCTTGACCCCCAGCAGGTTGGTGCCCTTGGCCGCCCAGTCGCGGGACGAGCCGGTGCCGTACTCCTTGCCGGCGACTATCACCAGCGGCGTGCCCTCGGCCTGGTAGCGCATGGCCGCGTCGTAGATCGCCAGCTTCTCGCCGCTGGGTACGTGGAGCGTGTTGCCGCCTTCCTCGCCGCCGAGCATCTCGTTCTTGATGCGGATGTTGGCGAAGGTGCCGCGCATCATCACCTCGTGGTTGCCGCGCCGCGAGCCGTAGGAGTTGAAGTCGGCGTAGGCCACGCCGTGCTCGCTGAGGTAGCGCCCGGCCGGGCTGTCCTTCTTGATGTTGCCGGCGGGGGAGATGTGGTCGGTGGTCACCGAGTCGCCCAGCACCGCCAGCACCCTGGCCTTCTCGATGTCGGCCACCTTCGGCGGGGCCTCGGCGATGTGCTCGAAGAACGGTGGATGCTGGATGTAGGTGGAGTCGGCCTGCCAGGTGTAGGTCTGCGCCTGGGGCACTTCGATGGCGCGCCACTTCTCGTCGCCCTGGAAGACCTCGGCGTATTCCTTGTGGAACATCGCGGTGTCCACCTTCTGGATCGCCTCGGCGATCTCCTGCTGGCTCGGCCAGATGTCCTTCAGGTACACCGGCTGGCCGTCCTTGCCGGTGCCCAGCGGGTCCTTCGACAGGTCCAGGCGCACGCTGCCGGCCAGGGCGTAGGCTACCACCAGGGGCGGGGAGGCCAGCCAGTTGGTCTTCACCAGCGGGTGCACGCGGCCCTCGAAGTTGCGGTTGCCGGACAGCACCGAGGCCACCGTCAGGTCGGCCTGCTGGATGGCCTTCTCGATGGGTTCCAGCAACGGCCCGGAGTTGCCGATGCAGGTGGTGCAGCCGTAGCCCACCAGGTCGAAGCCCAGCTCGTCCAGGTAGCGCGTCAGGCCGGCGGCCTTGAAGTAGTCGGTGACCACCTTGGAGCCGGGGGCCAGCGAGCTCTTCACCCAGGGCTTGCGCTGCAGGCCCTTCTCCAGCGCCTTCCTGGCCAGCAGGCCGGCGGCCATCATCACGCTGGGGTTGGAGGTGTTGGTGCAGGAGGTGATGGCGGCGATGACCACCGCGCCATCCTGCAGGTGGTAGCTCTTGCCCTCGTGCTGGTACTCGATGCCCTGGCTCTCGGCGCTGCCCACCGCGGCGCCACCGCCGCCTTCATTGAGCAGGCGCGAGACTTCCGGGCTGCGCGCGGCCTTGGGCTGCAGCGCGAGGAAGTCGGCGAAGGCCTTGCCCACCTGGCCCAGGGGAACGCGGTCCTGCGGGCGCTTGGGCCCGGCCAGGCTGGCCTCGACGTCGCCCAGGTCCAGCTGCAGGGCGTCGGTGAACACAGGCTCGTGGCCCTTTTCGCGCCACAGGCCCTGGGCCTTGCAGTAGGCCTCCACCAGCTTGACGGTCTGTTCCGGGCGGCCGGACAGGCGCAGATAGCCCAGGGTGATCTCGTCCACCGGGAAGAAGCCGCAGGTGGCGCCGTATTCCGGGGCCATGTTGGCGATGGTGGCGCGGTCGGCCAGGGGCAGGTCGGCCAGGCCGTCGCCGTAGAACTCGACGAATTTCCCCACCACGCCCTTCTGCCGCAGCATCTGGGTGACGGTGAGCACCAGGTCGGTGGCGGTGATACCTTCCTTCAGCTTGCCGGTAAGCTTGAAGCCGATCACCTCGGGGATCAGCATGGACACCGGCTGGCCGAGCATGGCCGCCTCTGCCTCGATGCCGCCGACGCCCCAGCCGAGCACACCCAGGCCGTTGATCATGGTGGTGTGCGAGTCGGTGCCGACCAGGGTGTCGGGGAAGGCGTAGGTGCGCCCGTCCTCGTCCTTGGTCCACACCGTGCGGCCCAGGTACTCCAGGTTGACCTGGTGGCAGATGCCGGTGCCCGGCGGCACCACGCGGAAGTTGTCGAAGGCGTTCTGGCCCCAGCGCAGGAAGGCGTAGCGTTCGCCGTTGCGCTGCATCTCGATCTCGACGTTCTCGGCGAAGGCGGCGTGGCTGGCGTAGCGGTCGACCATCACCGAGTGGTCGATGACCAGGTCGACAGGGGACAGCGGGTTGATCTTCTGCGCATCGCCCCCGGCCTTGGCCATGGCGTCGCGCATGGCGGCCAGGTCGACCACCGCCGGCACCCCGGTGAAGTCCTGCATCAGCACCCGCGCCGGGCGGTACTGGATCTCGCGGTCGGAGCGGCGCTCCTTCAGCCAGCCGGCCAGGGCGCGCAGGTCGTCGGCGTTGACCGTGTGGTTGTCCTCCCAGCGCAGGAGGTTCTCCAGGAGCACCTTGAGCGACTTCGGCAGCCTGTCCAGGTCGCCGAGCTGCTTGGCGGCTTCCGGGAGGCTGTAATAGTGGTAGGTCTTGCCGCCCACCTCTAGGGTGCGCAGGCTGTTCAGGCTGTCCACTGCGGGCATGACGTTCTCCTCAGGCTAGGTTCTGCCGGATCGACGGCACCGCTCCGATACTGACGGAGGCGCCGGGCGAAGAGCCCGGCATGGCGCAAAAGCAACGCGGATTGGCGGTAACTTCTGCATATCTGGCGGCATCCTGACGGTTTCCGGCATGCGTGCCCCGGGGCTGCCAGGCCCTGGAACGCGACTTCGGAACTCTCAAGCTAGACCGCTCCGGGCGGTCCTGCCATGGAGTCTGGACCCTTTGCCGCAGCCGCGGGTTCCCCCGGCCCGGCTTTCGCGGCGGGCGAATCCGGGTGAAAGCCGGCCGCTCAGCGACTATAGTGCGCGGCCAAGGAGACACCCCGATGAACACCCTGCTACTGCATTGCCGCCCGGGCTTCGAAAACGAGGTCTGCGCGGAGATTTCCGACCTGGCCGCCGGCCTGGACGTGGCTGGCTACGCCCGCGCCAAGCCGGCCACCGCCTACGCCGAGTTCGTCTGCCAGGAAGCCGACGGCGCCGACCGGCTGATGCGCCACCTGCGCTTTTCCGAGCTGATCTTCCCGCGCCAGTGGGCCCGCGGCACCGGTTTCGTCCCGTTGCCCGAGCAGGACCGCATCGGCGCGCTGCTGGAGGAGCTGGGCCCGTACCCGCTGTGCGGCAGCCTTTGGCTGGAAGTCTTCGACAGCAACGAAGGCAAGGAACTGTCGACCTTCTGCCGCAAGTTCGAGAAGCCCCTGCGCGCCGCGCTGGTCAAGGCCGGCAAGCTGCGCGAGGACCCGAGCCTGCCGCGCCTGCTGCTGACCTTCCGCTCCGGCCGCGAAGTCTTCGTCGGCCTCGCCGAGCCGCGCAACAGCGCCATGTGGCCGATGGGCATCCCGCGCCTGCGGTTCCCCCGCGAGGCGCCCAGCCGCTCGACCCTCAAGCTGGAGGAGGCCTGGCACCACTTCATCCCGCGCGCCGACTGGGACAAACGCCTGGCGCCGGGCATGCTCGCCGTGGACCTGGGCGCCGCGCCCGGCGGCTGGACCTGGCAACTGGTCAACCGCGAGATGCGGGTGATCGCCGTGGACAACGGGCCCATGGCCGAGAACCTGGTCTATTCCGGCCTGGTGGACCACCAGCGCGCCGACGGCTATGTGTTCCGGCCGCGGCAGACGGTGGACTGGATGGTCTGCGACATCGTCGAGAAGCCGGCGCGCACCGGCTCGCTGATCGAGACCTGGATCGGCGAGGGGCTGTGCCGCGAGGCGGTGGTCAACCTCAAGCTGCCGATGAAGCAGCGCTACGCCGAGGTGCGCAAGATCCTCGAACGCCTGCGCGAGAGCTTCCGCGAGCGCGGCCTGCGCGTGGCCATCGGCTGCAAGCAGCTGTACCACGACCGCGAGGAAGTCACGGTACACCTGCGCCGCCTGTAGGGCCGCGGGCGATCCGCGACCTTCGGCGACTTGCCGTGGCGCCGCGCAGCGACCATGCTGTGCGGCGCACCCCCTCCCGGAGCCGCTCGTGAAGCGAAAGTTGCCCTCGCTGCTGGGCAGTTACAGCCGCATGTTGTTGCCGCGCCGTGGCCTGGGTCGTGGCGAGCGCCTGCCGAACCTGGCCATGGACAGCCGCAGCCTGCGCTTCGACGCCCGCCACCTGCGCGCCTACCGCCAGCACTTCGGCCTGGACCCGGCCCTGGGCGTGCCCCTGCTGTACCCGCAGGTGATCAGCCTGCCGCTGCACCTGCGCCTGCTCAGCCGTTCGCGCATGCCGCTGTCGATCCTCGGGCTGATCCACCTGCGCAGCCACATCCAGCGCTACCGGCTGCTGGAAGAGGGCGACCAGTTGCAGCTGGACTGCCGCATCCTCACCAGCCGGCGCAGCCCGCTGGGGCTGGAGGTGGACGTGGTGACCGAGGTCTGGCACCACGACATGCTCTACTGGCAGTCGATCACCACCTACCTGCGCCGCGGCGACTTCCTCGACGACCACGCCGAGCCCGACCCGCTGCCCGAGCGCGCCCAGTGGCACACCCTGGAGGTGCCTGCGCACCCCGGCGTGCAGTGGCGCGTGCCGAAGATCGCCGGCTGGCGCTATGCGGGCCTGAGCGGCGACTTCAACCCGCTGCACCTGTCGCGCCTGATGGCCTCGCGCTACGGCTTCGGCAAGCCCTTCGCCCACGGCATGTGGAGCCTGGCGCGCAGCCTCACCGGCCGCCGCCTGGCCGAACAGGTGCGCCTGGACGTGCACTTCAAGGCGCCGCTGCCGCTGGGCAGCCAGGTGCGCCAGAGCCACCGCCGCCTGGGCCACAAGGAACAGTGGGCGCTGCTGCCGGTGGACGGCGACGGCGAGCCGATGCTGCTGGCCCAGCTGGACGAGGCGCCCGCCGGGCCGCTGCGCTGAGTCAGCGGCCAGCCGCCAGGCGCGGCTGCAGCGGCAGCAGGGCGGGCAGTTGCACCTCGCCCTGTAACGCCACCGTGCGAAGCTGCCAGGAGCCGTTGAACAGGTACTGGCCACTGAAGCCGCTGACCAGCAGGCCGATTTCGTCCCCCGCCGTCAGGCGGGCGCTGACCGCGTTGAGCCGCGTGGTGCCGCGGTTGAGCAACGGCTTGACCTGCTCGTCCAGCACCCGGGTGCGGCCGTCCGCGCCGCGAATCGCCAGCGAGGCGAACAGCAGCGCCTGCTCGCCCGCGCCCAGTGGCCGGGAGAGGCGCACCTCGGGGCTGCCGAGCAGGGCGCCGGGCTCGGCGACCTGGTGCAGCGGGATGAAGGTGCGGGGCTGCAGCAGCCCGCTGCTGGCCGGGCGTACCGGTGTCGGCGGCAGGGCCACGGTGGGGCCGGGGGCGGGCAGTTCGTCCAGCGCCAGGCCCTGGTCCAGGTCGAGGCTGACGCACAGCGAGGGCACGCTGTCGGCGGCGCCGGGGCGCCGGCGCAGCTTCTCCTCGTACCAGGCGAGGATGCCCTGGTAGAGGTTGATGGCACGCTCGCCGCAATGGATCACCGGTTCGTTGTTGAACGGCGGCAGGCCGCTCCAGGCCTGCAACGGCGGCGGCAGGATGTGCCCGCCCTGCATCCCCAGCAGGCGCACGTCGGCATTGCCCTGGCGCAGGCACTGGCGGATCTGCAGGCCCTGGTCGAGGGGGAACAGGGTGTCGCGCAGGCCCTGGATCAGCAGGGCGTCGGCATGCGGGCGGCGGCCCTCGGCGCAGTAGCGCGCCAGGCTGTGGGCGGCCAGCTCGGCCCGCACCGGTTCGGCCATGCGCCCGCTGGCGCTGTGCAGGTAGTCGGCCTGGACGAACTTGCCCAGGTCGTAGCCGGTGGCCAGGCCCAGGCTGACCAGCACGCCGCCCCAGCCCATCTTCAACTGGCCATCGGGGGCCAGGGCGTCGCTCAGGTCGTACCAGGTGGCGATGGGCACGATGGCGTCGATGCGCGGGTCTTGCGCCGCGGCCAGCAACTGCACGGCGCCGCCGTAGCTCTCGCCGAGCATGCCCAGCCGCGGGTCGCCGGGGCCGTCCATGCTCAGCCGGGGCAGGTGCGCGGCGGCCCAATCGATCACCGCGCTGGCGTCGCTCACCTCGAAGCGTGGGTCCATCATCTCGATGCGCCCGTCGCTGCCGCCCCAGCCGCGCTGGTCGTAGCTGACCACCCAGTAGCCGGCCTTCCAGGCCTTGAGCGCGGCGCGCCCGGACATCATGTTCTGGCCATAGAAACCGTCCGGCCCGGTCACCCGCCAGCCGCCCCAGCCGTGGGTGTGCACGACCAGCGGCGCCGTCTCGCCGGCCTTGAGCGCCGGCTGGAACACGGTGGCGGACAGCCGCGTGCCGTCGCGGGCGGTGATCACCGCCTCGTACCAGCTGGCCGGCAGGTCCTGTCCGGCGCTGGCGGCATAGTCGGGCAACTGGTCGCGGGCGGCGCAGGCGGTGAGCAGCAAAGCGAGGCAGAGCAGGGCGGGCAGGCGCATGGGCGGGGGACATCCGCTGTCGGGGAAGGCGCCGAGCTTAGCCCAGCGCAGCGCAGCGGGGGCCCGACGAAAGGTTGGGCCATTGCCGTTCGCCCGCGACGCGTGACCCTGCGCCCCGCTTTGGGCGACAATGCGCCATTCGTTTTGCGGAGCCTCTCCATGTCCCAGCCTGTCGACGCCATCCTCGACGCCACCGGCCTGAACTGCCCCGAACCGGTCATGATGCTGCACAACAAGGTGCGCGACCTGCCGGCTGGCGGCCTGCTCAAGGTCATCGCCACCGACCCCTCCACCCGCCGCGACATCCCCAAGTTCTGCATCTTCCTCGGCCACGAACTGGTGGAGCAGCAGGAAGAGGCGGGCACCTACCTGTACTGGATCCGCAAGAAGCTCGACTGAGCCGCCACCGCCGACGATGTTTCCTGGGCGTAGGGCGAATAACCGTTCGCGGTTATCCGCCGCTACACCTCGGCTCAATCCGAGTTCACGGCCAACCCTGGTGGTCTGATCGGCGGATAACGCCGGAGGCGTTATGCGCCCTACGTCGGCCACAGGGAAAACGCCTCGCCCGCTTGACCCTCCCATGGCAAAGTCGAATGCTGTCCGCTCTCGGTCATTGAAAGTGGACATCATGAAAGCCCTGGACATCGAGGCCGTGCAGGCCTTCGTGCTGGTCGCCGAGCTGAAGAGCTTCACCCGCGCCGCCGAGGCCCTGGCCAGCACCCAGTCGGCGGTGAGCCTGAAGATCAAGCGCCTGGAGGACGGCCTCGGCCGCCGCCTATTGGAGCGCACGCCGCGCCTGGTGCGGTTGTCCGCCGACGGCGGGCTGTTCCTGGAAGCGGCCCGCGCCCTGGTGGCGGCGCACCGCCAGGCGCTGGGCGCGTTCGCCGGCGGCCAGCCCAGGCGGCTGGTGGTGGGCATCAGCCACCACATCGTCGGCGCCGAACTGCCCGGGTTGCTGCGCCAGCTCACCCGCAGCGAGCCGGGGCTGCTGCTGGAACTGCGGGTGGACAGTTCGCGGGAAACCCTGGAGCGCTTCGACCGCGGCGAACTGGACGTGGCCCTGGTGCTGCAGCAGGGCCCGCCACGCCAGGACGGCGAGGTGGTGCTGCAGGAACCCTTCGCCTGGATGGGCGCCACCGACTTCCAGCCATTGCCCGGCCAACCGCTGCCCCTGGCCACCCAGGCCGAACCCTGCAGCGTGCGGCGCATGGCGGTGGACGCCCTGGACCAGGCCGGGGTGGCCTGGCGCGAGGTGTTCGTCGGTGGTGGGTTGATGACCATTGGCGCGGCGGTGAGCGCGGGCATAGCCGTGGCAGCCCTGGGGCGTCGGGTGGCACCGGCGGGGTGCGAGGACGTGGGGGCGCGGCTGGGGCTGCCGGCGTTGCCGGGGCGCGATGTGCTGCTGTTCTCCCATCCCCGGGATGCGCAGGCGCAGGGGATGTTGCGGACATTGGTGGCGGCGGTGCGGAGTACGGTGGGGTAGAGGATGGTTACCTGGGGGCTTTTCGTAGGAGCGAGCTTGCTCGCGAACGAGGTTTCCCGGGACTTCGGCGCCAAGATTGGAGCACCCTCTCCCCAGCCCTCTCCCTGAAGGGAGAGGGGGCTAGTCTGTGCCAACGTCAACAACGGTTTTAGCCGGCAACTCCGGAACTGCCGGCTGACTCTGGAAAACCCAAACGCTCCGAACGGTCCCCTCTCCCTTCAGGGAGAGGGTTAGGGAGAGGGGGCGGAGTCAAGCCGAAACACTGCAATTGCCGGGAAACTCCATTCGCGAGCAAGCTCGCTCCTACGAAAAGCCCCATCCTTACCCCACCAGCACCCGAGCCACCCGCACCACACCCCAGGCCATCCCCAGCACCATGAAGGCGCCGAAGGCCAGCCCTGCCAGTTGTGCCGCCAGTTCCCGTTTCTGCCTGTCGTTCATGGCAGTCGCTCCAGCCCTGGCCGTGCCAGGTACAGGACTTCGTAGCCGAGGCTGCCCGCGCGTGCCTCCAGTGCCTCGGCACTGAGGCTGAAGCGCAGCAGCGTCCAGCGCTGCAGGTCGGCCACGACCCAGGCCGCCAGCACATCCTCCCGGCCCAGCAGCGCCTCGCCGGCGGCCAGCGCGCCGTCGCGCAGGGCGGCGGCGCCTCTATCGGACAAGGGTAGTTCCTCGCGGTACAGCGAGCGGGCCGGGCGATCGAAGGCGGGGCCGCGGCGGGCGTCCAGCGGCAGCCAGGTTTCCACCGCGGGCCGGCCGAAGCTGTCGATCACCCCCTGGAAGGCCTCGCCGGCCAGGAAGGCCGCGGCGGCGGCCGGTTCCCGCCAGAGGTAGACCGAGGCGTAGAGGTTGCCTTCGGCGCCGTGGCGGCCCTTTTCCTGGAGGACGAAAGCCTTGCAGGCCAGGCCCGGCCAGGCGTCCCAGTGCGGGCCCTTGCTGGCGGCGCGCTGGCGGATGGCGCCCATGTCGTGTTCCGCCGGCAGGCGGTGGCTGTATTGCATGGCGAACATGGCGGACTCCTTTATCCGTGGGCCTGGAAGGAGTCTGCGTGGCCGAAGCTATGCGAAACAGATATGAATGATTGTTTCAGTGATTCGATCTAGAAATCATTGAAGCCCAGTTCGCCCTGGGCCTGCTCCGGCTTCGGCCGTGCCGGGCGCTGGCGAGTCGGCGGCACGGGCGCCTTGCGTGGCGCGCTGGCTTGCGCCTCCGGCTCCGGCGGCGGCAGGGCCAGCCGGCAGCTGCGCACGGTCCACCAGCGCGGCAGCAGTTGGCGCACTTCGCTGCGGCCGAAGCGGTCGTCGATCAGCCAGACCACGCCTTCGTCCTGCTGGGTGCGGATCACCCGGCCGGCCGCCTGCACCACCTTCTGCAGGCCGGGGTAGAGGTAGGTGTAGTCGTAGCCGTCGCCGCCGCCATTTCCAAAGAGGGCATGCATGCGCTGGCGGATTTCCTCGTTCACCGTGTTCACCTGGGGCAGCCCCAGGGTGGCGACGAAGGCGCCGATCAGGCGGTCGCCGGGCAGGTCGATGCCCTCGCCGAAGGCGCCGCCGAGCACCGCGAAGCCGATGCCGCGGCCGCCGTTGCGGAACTGTTCGAGGAAGCCTTCGCGCTCGGTCTCGTCCATGTTGCGCGCCTGCACCCAGACCGGCACCCCGGGCTCGTCGCGGACGAAGCGTTCGCGCACCTGCTCCAGGTAGGCGTAGCTGCTGAAGAAGGCCAGGTAGTTGCCCGGCCGCTCGCGGTACTGCCGGGCCATCAGTTCGCAGATCGGCCGCACCGACTGGGCGCGGTGCCGGTAGCGGGTGGACAGGTTGCGCACCACCTGCACCTCCAGCTGTTCGGCGTGGAACGGCGATTCCACGTCGATCCAGGCGGTGTCCTGCGGCAGGCCCAGCAGGTCGCGGTAGTAGTGCGCCGGCGTCAGGGTGGCGGAGAACAGCGTGCAGCTGTGGGCCTCCTCGAAGCGCGGGGCGAGGAAGGGCGCGGGGATGACGTTGCGCAGGCACAGCGTGGAGTAGACCCGGCCGCTTTCGGTCTGGCGGCGGGTGATGTCGAACAGCGAGTGCTCGCCGAAGGCCTCGGCCAGGCGGCAGAAGGCCATGGCATCGAGATAGAAGCCCAGCAGCTCCAGGCTGTTGCCGTCGGGCTGCTCGCTGAGGTGGTCGGTGATGGCGGTCACCGCCTTCTGCAGCGCGAGGATGAACAGCTCCGGCGCCAGCGGGTAGACCTGGTATTCCACTTCCTGGTCGCGGTGCAGCTGGTTCCAGTGGCGGCCGACGCGCTCCAGCGCGCCCTTGAGCTTGGCCGGGGCGACGCGGCGCAGGTCCTGGAAATCGGCCTGGTCGAGTTCGCCAGTGTACATCTTGCGCCCGCGCTCCACCAGGTTGTGGGCCTCGTCCACCAGCAGAGTCACCTTCCACTCGTTGAGCACGGTGAGCGCGTAGAGCAGGGCGCTCATGTCGAAGTAGTAGTTGTAGTCGCACACCACCACGTCGGCCCAGCGGCTCAGCTCCTGGCTCAGGTAGTAGGGGCAGATGCCGTGCTCGCGGGCCACCTCGCGGACCCGCGCCTGGTCCAGCCAGGCGCCGTCCAGGGCGGCCAGGCGGGCGGCCGGCAGGCGGTCGTAGAAGCCCTTGGCCAGCGGGCAGGAGTCGCCGTGGCAGGCCTTGTCCGGGTGTTCGCAGGCCTTGTCGCGGGCTACGTGTTCCAGCACCCGCAGCGGCAGCTCGGGTTCGTCCTGGCGCAGGCTGGCCAGGGCCTCCAGGGCCAGGCGCCGGCCGGGGGTCTTGGCGCTGAGGAAGAACAGCCGGTCCAGGCCCTGGCCGGGCATGGCCTTGAGCTGTGGGAACAGGGTGCCGAGGGTCTTGCCGATGCCGGTGGTGGCCTGGGCCATCAGGTGGCGGCCGTCGCGGGCGGCGCGGTACACCGCCTCGGCGAGCTGGCGCTGGCCGTGGCGGAACTGCGGCCAGGGGAAGCGCAGGCTTTCCAGGGCTGTATCGCGGGCCGCGCGGTGGGCCATCTCGCGTTCGGCCCAGGTCACGAAGCGCTGGCAGTGTTCCTCGAAGAAGGCGTGCAGTTCGTCGGCCGTAAAGCGCTCCTGGAATACCGTCTCCTTCTGCGTCATGACGTTGAAGTAGACCACCGCCAGGTCGATTTCCTCCAGGCCCTGCAGGGCGCAGAGCAGCCAGCCGTAGACCTTGGCCTGGGCCCAGTGCAGCTGGCGGTGGTTGTCGGGGATGCGGGCGATGTCGCCGCGGTGCGTCTTGATCTCTTCCAGGCAGTTGCGCGCCGGGTCGTAGCCGTCGGCACGGCCGCGCACCAGCAGGTTGCGGTAGGCGCCGGCCAGCGGCAGTTCGGCGAGGTAGCCGGGGCCGCGGCGGCCGACCACGGTGGCGTGGCCGGCCATGCCTTCCTGGGCGGTGGGCGAGGGGGTGAAGCGCAGGTCGAGGTCGCCGACCTTGGCGGTGAACTCGCAGAGTGCGCGCACCGCGACCTGGTAGTTCATGCGGCCGGCTCCCCGGCCCAGGTCACGTAGCAGACCTCCACCGGCATGCCGTGCGCGGCGCAGAAGGCCAGCCAGCGCTTCTGGTTGTCCTGCAGGCGGTCGCCGGGGCCCTTCACCTCGATCATCCGGTAGCGGCCCTCGGCGGGCCAGAACTGGATCAGGTCGGGCATGCCGGCGCGGTTGGCCTGCAGGTCTTCCAGCAGGCGGCCGAACCAGGCCTTCAGGTGCGCCGCCGGCAGGCAGGCCAGGGCCTGTTCCAGCAGGTTCCCGTCCAGCAGCTCCCAGAACACGAAGGGCGATTGCAGGCCCTGTTTCTCGCAGTGGATGCGGCGCATCTCGTCGGCGTAGGCGCCGCTGTCGAGCAGTGCCAGGCGCGCTTCGAACAGCCCGGCGCGACGGGCGCGGAACTGGCTGTCGTAGAGGTCCGCGGGGCCTGCGTGGAAGGGGTGGAAGAAGGCGCCCGGCAGCGGGGTGAAGATCACTTCCCAGCAGAGCAGGCCGAACAGGCCGAGGACCAGGGTGTTCTCTACGTAGTGCACCGGCGCTTCGGGGCGGGCCAGGTGCAGTTGCACGCACTGCTCGACGCTCAGGCCGGGCTGCGGCTCCAGCTCCAGGTCGATGCGTGGCGGCGGCTCGGCCCTGGCCTTCGCCGGCTGGGCGTGGCCGAGCTGGCGGCGCAGGCGCACCAGGGCGCGCTCGATCAGCTGCGCCTCGGCGGCGTCCTGGGGCTGGGCCGCGGCCTGCAGGGCCAGGTCGTAGGCATCGGCATGGCGTTCCAGGCGCTCCAGCACGCGCACCTGGCGTTGGCGGGCGCTGGCGTGTTCGCTGGCGGCATAGACCTGCAGGGCGCCTTCCCAGTCGGCTTCGCGCTCCAGTTGCTGGCCGATGTGGAACAGCACGCGTCCGCGACGGCGCTGCAGCTGGGCGGTGCCGCAGTCGACGCTGGCGATCAGCGGCAGCAGTTCCTGGGCAGCGGCGCCCAGGTCGAAGGCTTCGCGGCAGCGCTGCAGGAACAGGTGCGCGTCGACCTCGTCGCGGCTGGCGAAGCCGCGGGATTCGCGGGTCAGCGGGACGGTTTCATAGCGCAGGATGCCCAGGTCGGTGAGGACGAATTCGGTCCAGTCCTGGTACAGGTTGCCGAAGAACATCAGGCGCAGGCGCTCCACCTGGGGCGCGATGGCCAGGCTGTAGACCGCCTCGTCCAGCTGTGGGCACCAGGCGGCGAAGGGCCGCGGCTCGGCGTCGACCGCGGCCAGTTCGGCCTGCAGCTCCGGCTTGCGCAACTGGCGGCTGGACAGCTGGGCGCCGAAGCAGTCGAGGATTTCGTCCTTGCGCAGCAGGCCGAAGAGTTCTTCCAGGCCCAGCGCGGCGGCGCCATCCAGCCAGCCGGCCTCCAGCAGCGGCGCGGCGGCCCGGCGCGGGCAGCCGATCTCGGCGTAGTCCAGCTTGCTGGCGCGAAAATGCGGGCCCTTGCGCATGATCAGCCGCACCAGCAACGCCCGGGCCTCCAGCGGCATGGCCTGGAAGTCGCGGAGGAAGGCGCGCTCGGCGGCGTCGAAGAGGTCGTCGTAGCGTTCTTCCAGCCAGGCGAGGGCGCGGTGGAAGTTGGCCAGGTAGTAGAAGCGCGGGTCGGTCTGGAAGGGCATGGGCGAGGGCTGGGGCTGTATTTTTATACAGATATCAGTTGGGGTGGGGATTGGCAATCGGTGGGGGATGGGTGGGGGGATTTGTTGGTTGGGGGGGCTTTTGGGCTTTTCGTAGGAGCGAGCTTGCTCGCGAACGGGAGTCACCTGTGGCGGCGGTGTTTCGGGGCGATTCCGCTCCCTCTCCCTAACCCTCTCCCTGAAGGGAGAGGGGACCGTTGGGCAGAAACGGGTATTACGGAGTCAGCCGGAAACTCTGGCGTATCCGGCTGATACCAGGCTTGCAGCCGGCACGGACTAGCCCCCTCTCCCTTCAGGGAGAGGGTTGGGGAGAGGGGCGGATTTACCTTTGACACCAGTGCAACCGGGATACTCCGTTCGCGAGCAAGCTCGCTCCTACAGTTTCGAAGCACACCTTAAGGTTTCCCGCCTCCCGGTCGCCCTGCATTTCAAATCCCCCGCACGACGAGGTCGGGCATGCGCCAGCACAACCGTATCGTATTCCGCTCCATGTTCCGCATCCGCGTGCTCGACGCCGGCGGCAAGCTGCTCGGCTATGTCGCCGACCTCTCCGAAAGCGGCCTGAAGATTCGCTGCGACCTGCTGCTGGCGCCGGACAGCCTGCATGACCTGCGCCTGCGCATGCGTGACCGCGAGGACCGCCTGCGCGAGGCCGAGGTGAAGGTGCGTTGCGTGTGGTCTGGGGAGAATGCCCAGACCGGCCAGTACGAGGCCGGCCTGGCGCTGGAGCAGCCGTCGGTTTCCTTCCACGCGCTGATGGCCGAGCTGCGCGCCGGGCGCCGCAGCGCGACGCCCGGCTGATCAGCCGAGGGTGCCCAGGACGTTCACCGCCACCCGCTCGGGTATCTCGTTCTGCGACAGTACGTGCAGCCCCGGGCTGAAGACTCTTGCATAACGCGCGAGCAGCGGGCGCAGCTGCGGCATCACGGTGAGGATCGGCGGGTGGCCTTCCTTGCGCAGCTTTTCCTTCACCACCGGCATGGTGTTCTGCAGCTGGTTGAGCAGGTTGGGCTCCACCGGGATGTTGTCCAGGCTCACCGGGCCGGCCTGCTGGGCGATGGCCAGGGCGCTGAGCAGGGTGTTCTCCAGGTTGTTGTCGAGGATGAACACCGACAGCTCGCCGCGCTCCCCGGCGATGCCCGAGACGATGCTGCGGCGCAGCGCGTAGCGCACGTCCGAGGCCAGCAGCAGCGGGTCCTTGGTGGTCTCGGCGGCTTCCACCAGGGTGGTGGCGATGCTCACCATGTCGCGCAGCGGCACCTGTTCCTGCAGCAATTGGCGGTATACGCGGTGCTGCAGGCTGAAGCTCAGCTGCGCGCGCAGGTGCTCGGCGAGCTTGGGCGCCTGGGCCGCCAGGCGCTGCATCAGGTGCTCGACGTCGTCGTGCTTGAAGATGTCCGGCAGGTGCTCGCGGATCACCTTGTTCAGGTGGGTGGCGATGACGCTGGCGCAGTCGATCACCTGGTAGCCGAGGTTGAGCGCGCGCGGCTTGTCCTCCGGGCGGATCCACACCACCGGCATCTGGTAGGCCGGGTCGTGGCCGAGGATGCCGTCGACCTCGCCGTAGGTTTCCGCCGAGGGGATGGCCATCAGGCGGTCGGCGTGCAGTTCGGCGCCGTCGATGCGCTCGCCGCTGATGTGGATGGCGTACTGCGAGGCCTTCAGCCGCAGGCTGTCGCGGATGTGGATTTCCGGCAGCAGGAAGCCCAGGCTCTCCGACAGCGTCTGGCGCACCCCGCGCACCCGCTGCACCAGGGGCGCGCCGCCGGCCTCGTTGACCAGCCCGACCAGCTTGTAGCCCAGGGAGATGGACAGCCGCTCCACCAGCGGGATGTCTTCCCAGCCCAGCTGCTGGGCGCGTTCCTGGTCCATGGCCTTGCCGATGGCCTCGGCCTGCTCCAGGCCCTGCGCCTCGCCTGGCGGCTCGGCCAGGGACACGCGCCAGGCGACGAAGGCGATCAGTGCGGCGAAGCCGAAGAAGGCCAGGTGCGGCATGCCGGGGACGATCGCCAGCACCGTGACGATGCCCGCCACCGTGTACAGCAGCGAGGGCGAGGCGAGCATCTGCCGGCGCACCAGCGCGGTGATCTCCGCCGACTCGTTGACCCGCGTGATGATGATCGCCGCGGCGGTGGACAGCAGCAGCGCCGGGATCTGCGCCGCCAGGCCGTCGCCGATGGTCAGCAGGGCGTACTGGCGGAAGGCGTCGGCGCCGGCCATGGCGTAGACGAACACGCCGATGGCCACGCCGCCGAACAGGTTGATCAGCAGGATCAGGATGCCGGCGATGGCGTCGCCGCGGACGAACTTGCTGGCGCCGTCCATGGCCCCGTAGAAGTCGGCCTCCTTGGACACCTCGGCGCGCCGGCGCTTGGCCTCGGCCTGGTCGATCAGGCCGGCGTTGAGGTCGGCGTCGATGGACATCTGCTTGCCCGGCAGGGCGTCCAGGGTGAAGCGCGCGGTGACCTCGGAGATGCGCTCGCCGCCCTTGGTGATCACCATGAAGTTGATGATGGTGAGGATCACGAAGACGATCAGGCCGACGATGAAGTTGCCGCCGATGACCACGTGGCCGAAGGCCTCGATCACCTTGCCGGCGGCCGCCGAGCCGGTGTGGCCGTCGAGCAGCACCACCCGCGAGGAGGCGACGTTCAGCGACAGCCGCAGCAGGGTGGTGACCAGCACCACCGTGGGCAGCAGCGAGAAGTCCAGCGGGCTGCGCGAGGACACGCTGACCATCAGCACCAGCAGGGCGATGCCGATGTTGAAGGTGAAGAGCACGTCCAGCAGCAGCGGCGGCAGCGGCAGGATGATCATCGCGAGGATGGAGAGGATGACCAGCGGGATGCCGATCCGCCCGCTGCGCAGTGTCGGCAGGAGCTGCTCGAGGAAGTTCATGGTTGGCCTCTGCTTGCCAGGCTGTCGGGGATGGGGAGGTTCTTGGCCAGTTCCGGCTTGCGCAGCCGGCGCCCCTGGCGGTAGGCGCGCAGCTGCAGGATGTAGGTGAGGACGTGGGCCACGGCGGTGTAGAGCCCGGCCGGGATCTGCTGGTTGACCTGGGTGCTGAAGTAGATGGCGCGGGTCAGCGGCGGCACCTCCAGCACTTCCAGGTCGTGTTTGGCGGCCATCTGGCGGATGTACAGGGCCATCTCGTCCATGCCGCGGGCCAGCACGTAGGGGGCCTGGGCCTTCTTCGGGTCGTACTTGAGGGCCACGGCGAAGTGCGTCGGGTTGGTCAGCACCACGTCGGCCCTGGGCAGCACGCGGTTGATCTGGCGCTGCAGCATCTGCCGCTGCACCTGGCGGATGCGCGCCTTCACTTCCGGGCGGCCTTCCTGGTTCTTGTGCTCCTCGCGGCGCTCCTGCTTGGTCATGCGCATGCGCTTGCGGAACAGGAAGCGCTGCAGCGGGATGTCCAGCAACGAGAAGAACACGAATACCGCCAGCAGGCCGATCAGGGTGTCGAACAGCAGGCCCAGGGCGCCGCCGATGGCGCTGCGGATGTCGCTGCGCTGCAGCGCGATCAGCTGCGGCAGGGCGTCCAGCAGCAGGTACCAGGCCACGACCAGCAGCACCGCCATCTTCAGCAGCGACTTGAGCAGCTCGGTGAGGTTCTGCATCGAGAACATCCGCGCAAGGCCGGTGATGGGGTTGAGCTTGCCGGCCTTGAAGGCCAGGTTGGCCGAGGCGAAGATCCAGCCGCCGGGCACCATGCCGAAGGCCACCACCAGCAGCGGGGTGAGCAGCAGCGGCAGCAGTAGCTGGACCATCAGCCAGATGTGCTGGCCGAGGATCAGCGCCAGGTCGTCCAGGCCCACCTCGCTGCGGTTCAGGTCCAGGTAGGCGAAGCGGAAGCTCTCGGCCAGGCCGTCGAAGAAGCGCCCGACGCAGGCCTTGAGCACCAGCAGGGTGCACAGCAGCGCCACGGTGCCGGCCAGGTCCTTGGAGCGCGGCACCTGGCCCTTCTGCCGGCTCTGGCGCAGTTTGTGCTCGCTGGCCTCTTCGGTCTTTTCCTGGGAGCCGCCCTGTTCAGCCATGGCTGGCGCCTCGCAGCAGTTGGCCGAGGTTGTCCAGCAGCGCGCGGGTGAGCTGCAGGTAGGTGTCGGGCAGGTCCGGCAGGGTCAGGCGGATGCACGCGAGGCCGGCGAGGATGGCCATGGGGAAGCCCAGGGAGAACAGGTTCATCGCCGCCGAGATGCGGTTGAGCAGGCCGAAGCAGAACTGTACGAGGAACATGCAGAAGGCCAGCGGCAGGCTGATCAGGGTGGCGGCGGAGAACACCCAGGCCAGGGCGTAGGCCAGGGTGGCGAAGCCGGCGTAGGCCAGGCCGCCGCCCACCGGCCAGTAGTGGAAGCTCTGGTAGAGCACGCTGACCACCAGCAGGTGGCCGTCGCTGGCGAGGAACAGCAGGGCCAGCAGCAGGAAGTACAGCTGGCCGACCACCGAGGACGAGGACACGCCGTTCACCGGGTCGTTGTAGCGCGCCATGGCCATGCCCATCTGGGTGGACACCACTTCGCCCACCAGGCTGAAGATCACGAATACCAGCTGCAGCGCAAGACCCAGCACGGCGCCCACGGCGATCTGCTCCAGCGCCGCCAGCAGGCCCTCGGCGGACAGCGCCTGGATGGCCGGCGGGCGGGGCAGGGCACCGGCCAGCGCGAGGGTCAGGCCCATGGCCAGGAGGATACGCACCTGGCGCGGCAGCGAACGGTGGTTGAGCAGCGGCGCCATGGCGAGCATGGCCATGATCCGGCAGAACGGCCACCAGTAGCGCTGCAGTTCCTGCAGGTACTGGCTGGCCTGCAGCAGGGACTCGTTGGCGTGCATCGCTGCGGGCCTAGCCGACCAGGTGCCCGGCCTGGCGGAAGGTCTCGATGAACAGGTCGCTGAGCGTGCGCAGTATCCAGTGC
Organism: Pseudomonas sp. JH-2; assembly: GCF_036231725.1. Lineage (NCBI taxonomy): Bacteria > Pseudomonadati > Pseudomonadota > Gammaproteobacteria > Pseudomonadales > Pseudomonadaceae > Pseudomonas > Pseudomonas sp. JH-2. The sequence goes on from NZ_JAZAQP010000005.1 coordinate 156,576, forward strand.
CCGGCGAACACCAGCATGCCCAGGGTGATGAGCAGCCGCGGCAGGAAGCTGAGCATCTGTTCGTTGATCTGCGTGGCGGCCTGGAAGATGCTCACCAGCAGGCCGCCGAGCAGGCTCGGCACGACCAGCACGCAGACCACGATGGCGGTGATGTGCACGGCGTTGGCGATGATCTCGACGGCGTATTCCGGGGTGAGCATGGCGGCCTCAGAACGGCTGGATGCTGGAGGTGAGGGTGCCCATCAGCAGCGCCCAGCCATCGACCAGGACGAACACCATGAGCTTGAACGGCAGCGAGATCATCATCGGCGAGAGCATCATCATGCCCATGGCCATGAGCACGCTGGCCACCACCAGGTCGATGACCAGGAAGGGCACGAAGATCATGAAGCCGAGCTGGAAGGCGGTCTTCAGCTCGCTGAGCACGTAGGCCGGCAGCAGCAGGGAGAAGTCCAGCTCGGCCTTGTTCTCCGGCATCTTCTCGCCGGCCAGGGCCAGCAGGGTGTCCAGGGAGGTCTTGCCGGTCTGCGCGAGCATGAAGCGGCTCAAGGTGCCCTTGGCCCGGCCCAGGCCTTCCTCCAGGGTGATGGCGTCGCTCTGAAAGGGTTCGTAGGCCTCGGTGTAGACCTCTTTCCACACCGGGCGCATGACCAGCAGCGTCATGCACAGGGCGATGCCCACCAGCACGTTGTTCGGCGGGCTCTGCTGCAGGCCCATGGCCTGGCGCAGGATGGCCAGCACGATGATGAAGCGGGTGAAGCTGGTCATCATCAGCAGCATGGCCGGCAGCAGCCCGAGCAGGGTCATCACCACCAGGATCTGCAGCTTCACGCTCAGTTCCTGGCCGTGGCCGGTGTCGTTCAGGCTCAGCAGGGAAATCTCGCCGCCGGCGGCCAGCACCACGCCGGGCAGCATGCCGGCCAGCGCCAGGCCCAGGGCCAGCCAGTGCCGCGCGCGTTTCATCGGGCCAGGTCGTCCAGCCCGGCGCCGCACAGTTCCAGCACGCGCAGGCCGTAGTTGCCGTTCATCACCACCACCTCGGCCTTGGCGAACAGGGCGCCGTTGACCTTCAGGTCCAGCGGCTCGCCGGCCAGCTTGTCGAGGACGATGACGCTGGAGGTATCGACTTCCATCAGCTCCTTCAGGGAAATCTCGGTGGAGGCCACCTCCAGGGTGAGGTTCACCGGGATCTTGCCGAAGAAGCTCAGGTCCTGGCGCGGCGCCGGGCTGTCCTGGGCGGCGGCCGGGGCGGCCTCGTCGAGGGCCAGGCCGGCGTCGTTGAGGAGGTTGTCCAGTTCGCTGTCGGTGACTTGGCTCATGGGCTTTTCACGCTCTCGAGGGAGGTCAGGAAGAGGCCGCCGTCTTCTTCGAAGAGGGTGCCGCGGAAGAGTTTCTGCTGGTTCACCTGCACCTCGCAGCGCTCCAGCAGGCGCACCGGCAGGATGTCGCCGGGGCGCAGCTCCAGCACCTGGGCCAGTGGCAGCTGCAGGGCGGCGATGACGCAGTCCAGGCGCACCGGCAGGTGCACCAGGTGCTGCGCCGGGCTGCCGTTCAGGCGCGCCGGCGGCGGGCCGGCCAGGCGGGTGGTGAGGGCGTCGGCCAGTTCGGCGTCCAGGTAGATGAACAGCGAGGCCTGGCTGCCGGTGATGTGGCTGAGGAAGTGGAACTCGGCCACGTACTCCCAGCTCGCCAGCTCGTAGTCGTTGTCGTGGGGGGTCAGCTCGCCGAAGGTGTCGCCCAGCAGCAGCGAGCGGGCGAACAGCTGGGTCACGTCCACCCCCAGGCGCTTGCGCATGCGCTGCTCGGAGGTGCTGATCGGCGGGGTGTCGTGGCTGGGTAGCGAGGTGCCGCCGTAGTAGCACTCCAGGGCCTCGGTCAGCAGCGGGCGGTCGATGGCGAAACCGACCTTGCCGAAGGGGCAGCGGAAGATGCATTCGGCCGGCCGCGGCGCACTTTCCTGGACCTCGACTTTCTGCAGTTCCAGGTTGATGCGGTAACTGCGCAGGAAATAATCGCTGATGATGCGCGGATGCTTGTGGGCGATCTCGCGAATATATTGCGGAACCCTGTGGTAATGCCGGCCCAACTTGTGTGGCTGCAGGCGCACGAGTCTTTCCGAGGGCACGCCGTGGTGGACTTTGGATTGGCCAGTCATGGGTTGGGTCGACTTCCGGAAGTTGGGCTGCGAAGGCGTTCGCCGGGGCGCGGCCGAGGCGGCGCGGGGCGAACCTGGGGCGCTCACCGCTGGCGCGGGTTTTACGCGCAGCAGAGCCTGCAGATGGGGCGGGAGTCTAGGGAGGCGGGGGCTTGCGGTTAAATCAATAGATATCAAATGACGTTTTTGATCGTCATTTTCGGGCGCCTGAGCGGATTTGACGAAAACTGACTCGGCAGTCTCACTGTGATCTGGTTAACGTTGCGCCTGTGACGGGGTTCTGCTGAAAAAGTTCCCCGGCAAGATTGAAGGGCGACAGGAAAAAGCCATTCCTTAAGGCCCTCTTCGGATAAAGGGGAAGGTATTCGGTCATTCCTTCCTATAGAGGCTGGAAGTTCGTTCGGCCACTGCCTGCCGGCAAATGAAAGTTCATCGCCGCCGTGGCTTGGATGGAATAACCGAGTGCTGTCCCGTGGGCGGCCCAGACGCAGGAAAGTTGCATTGAAACAGTTCAGTCAATTGGCCAGTTGCAGTGAAGAAGCAAGCCTGGCGGATCAGCAGGTGGTGATCGTCGGCGGCGCCGGCGAGATCGGCCTGGACCTGCTCAATGACGGCCTGGCGCGCCTGGGCCGGCGCGTGCTGCGGGTGAAGAACGCGGCCGAGCTGGACGGCGTCGACCTAGCGGCCTGCGGCCCGGTCTTCGTCTTCGCCGAGCGCCGCCCGCAGCGCAGCTTCCCGCAGATCGGCGAACTGCTGCAGCGCGTGCCGCAGCTGAGCCTGGTGCCGGTGGTGGAATACGCCGACCAGGAAATGGCCGCCCAGCTGCTGGAAATGGGCTGCATCGACTACCTGCTGGCGCCCTTCAGCGAGAGCCAGCTGGCCGCGCTGCTGCACCGCCAGGAGCAGGCGGCGGTGGCCGGCGAGGGCTTCGTCTCGCAGTCGCGCGCCGGGCGCCGCCTGCTGGCCCTGGCCCAGCGCGTGGCGCAGACCCGCGCGCCGATCCTCATCAGCGGCGAGACCGGCACCGGCAAGGAGCTGATGGCGCGCTACATCCACCGCTTCTCCGCCGAGCCGCAGGCGCCCTTCGTGGCGGTGAACTGCGCCGCCATCCCCGAGCAGATGCTCGAGTCCATCCTCTTCGGCCACGAGCGCGGCGCCTTCACCGGCGCGGTCAGCGCCCAGCCGGGCAAGTTCGAACAGGCCAACGGCGGCACCCTGCTGCTGGACGAGATCGGCGAACTGCCCCTGGCCCTGCAGGCCAAGCTGCTGCGCGTGCTGCAGGAACAGCGCGTGGAGCGCCTGGGTGGGCAGCGCGAGATCCGCCTGAACGTGCGCATCATCGCCGCCACCAACCGCGACCTGCAGGAGGAAGTCAGCGCCGGCCGCTTCCGCGCCGACCTGATGTTCCGCCTCGACGTGCTGCCGCTGCACATCAGCCCGCTGCGCGAGCGCAAGGACGACATCCTGCCCCTGGCGCAGCGCTTCATCGGCCAGTACGCGCCCCAGGAGCGCCATGCCGAGCTGCTCACCGAGGCGGCCCGGCAGGCCCTGCTGGCCCACGACTGGCCGGGCAACGTGCGCGAGCTGGAGAACGTCATCCAGCGCGCCCTGGTGCTGCGCGCCGGGCTGTTCATCCAGCCGCGCGACCTGGGCCTGGCGCCGCCGGCCGAGCAGGCAGCGAGCGTGCCGGTGGCCCCGCCGCTGCCGGGCGAGGGCGGCAAGGCGGCCCTGCGCGCCAGCGGCAAGTGGGCCGAGTACCAGCACGTGATCGACACCATCCGCCGCTTCGGCGGGCACAAGACCAAGGCCGCGGAAAGCCTCGGCATGACCCCCCGCGCCCTGCGCTACCGCCTCAACGCCATGCGCGAGCAGGGCGTGAACCTGTCCTTCTGACCCGAGAGTCGCCATGAACCCCATCGAGCAGGCCCGCAGCGAGATGCTCGGGCAGATGCAGCAGTTGCGCGAGCTGTCGGCCGCGCCCATCCGCCCGGCCAGCCCGGCCCCCGGCGCCGCCGCCGAGCCCGGCTTCGGCAACGCCTTCGAGGACGCCCTGCGCGCCGTCGACGCCCAGCAGCACCAGGCCAGCCAGGCCATGGCCGCGGTGGACAGCGGGCGCAGCGACGACCTGGCCGGCGCCATGGTCCAGAGCCAGCAGGCCAGCGTGTCCTTCAGCGCGCTGCTGCAGGTGCGCAACAAGCTCACCACCGCCTTCGACCAAGTCATGAACATGCCGCTGTGACGGCGCACAAGGGCTGAACCGTGCTGCACAAGATCAAGAACCGCCTGCCCCTGGACAAGCTGCGCCTGGACCCGCGCCTGAGCCTGCTAGGCCTGGCCGGCGCCGCCGCGCTGCTGGCCCTGGGCAGCACCTGGTACCTGTGGCGCGACCAGGGCGCCTTCCACCCGCTGTACGGCGCCGGCGAGGCCTACCCGGCGGCCGAGGTGATGCAGGTGCTGGACGCCGACAGCATCGCCTACCGCCTGCACCCGCAGAGCGGCCAGGTGCTGGTGCGCGACGACCAGCTGGCGCGGGCGCGCATGCTGCTGGCGGCCAAGGGCGTGAAGGTCGCGGTGCCGGCCGGCTACGAGCTGTTCGACAAGGACGAGCCGCTGGGCACCAGCCAGTTCGTCCAGGATGTGCGCCTGAAGCGCAGCCTGGAAGGCGAGCTGGCGCGCACCGTGATGGCCATGGAAGGGGTGCAGCAGGCCCGCGTGCACCTGGCCATCGACCAGCAGAGTTCCTTCGTGGTCAGCCAGCGCGAGCCGGCCAAGGCCTCGGTGATGCTGCAGCTGGCCCCCGGCAGCCGGCTCAAGCCCGAGCAGGTGGCGGCGGTGGTCAACCTGGTGGCCAACAGCGTGCCGCAGCTGCAGCCGGAGAACGTCAGCGTGGTCGACCAGCACGGCGTGCTGCTCTCCCGCGGGCTCGCCGCCTGGGGCGGGGCGCAGCAGAACGGCCAGCTGGTGGACGACTTCCAGCAGAAGGCGGTGGCCAACGTCGAGCAGGTGCTGGCGCCCATCGTCGGGCCGGGCAACTACCGCGTCAGCGTGGCCGCCGACATCGACTTCAGCCAGAAGGAAGAGACCCTGCAGCGCTACGGCGACACGCCGCGCCTGCGCCGCGAGACCCTGCGCGACGACAACACCGTGGACGAACTGGCCCTGGGCGTACCCGGCTCGCTGAGCAACCGCGCCCCGGCCAAGCCGCCGGAGCCGCAGCCGGGAGCGAACAACGCCCAGGCCCAGCAGGCCCAGGGCAGCCAGGACAAGGCGGCCACCTCGCAGCGCAAGGAATCCAACCGCCAGCTCGACTACGACCAGGACATCACCCACGTCAGGCACGCGCCCTTCAACCTGCGCCAGCAGAGCGTGGCGGTGATGATCAACGCCGCCGCCGCCCCCGAGGGTGGCTGGAGCGAGGAAACCCGCAAGCAGCTGGAGCAGGCGGTGAAGAACGCCGTGGGCTTCAACGCCGCGCGCGGCGACAGCCTGTCGCTCAGCGTGCTGCCCTTCGTCGCCGCCGCGCCGCTGGACGAGCCGGGGCGCTGGTGGGACGACGCCCAGCTGCAGGGCTGGGTGCGCCTGGGCGTGTTCACCCTGGTCAGCCTGCTGTTGCTGCTGCTGGTGGTGCGCCCCGCGGTGCGCAGCCTGACACAGCGCAAGCCGGTACCGGCCGGGGGCGAGGAGGGCGCGGGCACCCTGCTGGCCAACGAGCACGGCGAACGCCTGCTGGCGCGGGTCGGCGATGCGCCGCGCGCCCTGGGCCTGTTCAGTGAACTCAACCCGCTCTCGGAAATCCGCCTGCCGGCGCCGGGCTCGGGCCTGGAGCACCAGATCGAGCACCTGCAGATGCTGGCCAAGAACGATCCCGAGCGGGTCTCCGAAGTGATCAAGCAATGGATAGGGCGCAATGAGCGAGACCTCAACCCCGTCGGCTGACGAAGCGCGCGTGCCGGTGCGCCGGCGCGCCATGAGCTCCATGGAGCAGGCGGCGATCCTCATGCTGAGCATGGGCGACGAGACCTCGGCCGGGGTGCTGCGGCACTTCTCCCGCGAGGAGATCATCAGCATCAGCCAGGCCATGGCGCGGCTGAACAACGTCAAGCTGCCCATGGTGTCGGACGTGATCGGCCGCTTCTTCGAGGACTACAAGGAGCAGAGCAGCATCAAGGGCGCCTCCCGCGGCTACCTCGCCGGCATGCTCGGCAAGGCCCTGGGCAGCGACATCACCCGCAGCCTGCTGGACAGCATCTACGGCGAGGAAATCCGCGCCAAGATGGCCCGCCTGGAATGGCTGGACCCCAAGCAGTTCGCCGCGCTCATCGCCAACGAGCACGCGCAGATGCAGGCGGTGTTCCTCGCCTTCCTGCCGCCGTCCATGGCCAGCCAGGTGCTGGAGTGCCTGCCGGCCGAGCGCCAGGACGAGCTGCTGTACCGCATCGCCAACCTCAGCGAGGTCAGCAGCGAGGTCATCGCCGAGCTGGAACAGCTGATCGACCGCAGCCTGGCGGTGCTCTCCACCCAGGGCTCGCAGGTGCGCGGCATCAAGCAGGCGGCGGACATCATGAACCGCTTCAAGGGCGACCGGAACCAGATGTTCGAGCTGCTGCGCGGCCACGATTCCGGCCTGGTGGAGCGCATCGAGGAAGAGATGTACGACTTCTTCATTCTCTCCCGGCAGAGCCAGGACACCCTGCAGGCGCTGCTCGAGGCCATCCCCCTGGAAGAGTGGGTGGTGGCGCTCAAGGGCGCGGAGCCGGCGCTGGTCAAGGCCATCCAGGGCGCCATGCCCAAGCGCCAGGCGCAGCAGATGGACGCCATCAAGCGCCGCCAGGGCCCGGTGCCGCTGAGCCGCGTCGAGCAGGTGCGCCGCGACATCATGGCGATGGTCCGCGAGCTGGCCGCCGAAGGCGAGATCCAGCTGCAGCTGTTCCGCGAACAGACGGTGGAGTGAGGCAGCCATGACGGTCAAGGTGATCCGCGGCGGCGCCCGCGACTGGCGGCCGTACCGCTTCCCGCCGCGCTGCAGCGGGGCGTTGCAGGAGCAATGGCACGGCGGCGACCCCGCCGAGCTGCAGAAGGCCGTGGCCGAGGGCTACCAGCAGGGCAGCGACAAGGGCTACCGCGAGGGCCTGGAGCAGGGCCGCGAGGCCGGCCACGACGAGGGCCTGCGCCAGGGCCGCCAGGAGGGCCTGCGCCTGGGGCGCGAGGAAGGCCGCGAGGAGGGGCGCCGCGTCTTCGAGACCGCCGCCCAGCCGCTGGACCGGCTGTGCGGGGAGTTCCGCCGCTTCGCCGAAACCTTCGAGGCGCAGCGCCGCGAGCAATTGCTGGAACTGGTGCAGAAGGTGGCCCGGCAGGTCATCCGCTGCGAGCTGACGCTGCACCCCACGCAGCTGCTGAGCCTGGCCGACGAGGCCCTGGCGGCCATGCCGGAACAGCCGGACAGCGTGCAGCTGCAGCTCAACCCCGAGGAATGCGCGCGCATCCGCGAACTGGCCCCCGAGCGCGCCGCCGCCTGGCGCCTGGTGCCCGACGAACGCCTGGCCCTGGGCGAATGCCGCCTGCTCACCGCCGAGGAAGAAACCGACATCGGCTGCCAGCAGCGCCTGGACAGCTGCATGCAGGTGCTCGGCGAGCACCTGCTGGGCGACGACTGACGATGGCCCTGGGCGAAAGCTTCAGCCTGGACTTCGACCAGGCCCTGCGCTCGCTGGACTCGGTCCAGCTGGCCAAGGTCAGCGGGCGCCTGGTGCGGGTTTCCGGAATGCTCCTGGAAAGCCTCGGCTGCCGCCGCGCCACCGGCCAGCGCTGCCTGGTCGAACAGGCCGACGGCAGCCTGCTGGATGCCCAGGTGGTCGGCTTCGACCGCGACACCACCTACCTGATGCCGTTCAAGAAACCGGTGGGCCTGGCCGCCGGCTCGCGGGTGTTCCCGGCCGAGGAACAGGCCGCGCTGCGCATCGACGAATCCTGGCTGGGGCGGGTGGTCAACGGCCTCGGCGAGCCGCTGGACGAGCGCGGCCGCCTGGGCGGGCGCGATGCGCTCTCGGCGCAGCTGCCCAGCGTCAACCCGCTCAAGCGCCGCCCGGTGACCGAGGCGCTGGACGTCGGCGTGCGCGCCATCAACGCCCTGCTGACCCTCGGCAAGGGCCAGCGCGTCGGCCTGTTCGCCGGCAGCGGGGTGGGCAAGAGCGTGCTGCTGGGCATGATCACCCGGCAGACCAAGGCCGAGGTGGTGGTGGTCGGGCTGATCGGCGAGCGCGGCCGCGAGGTGCAGGAGTTCATCCAGCACTCCCTCGGCGAGGAAGGCCGGCGCAAGGCCGTGGTAGTGGTGGCGCCGGCCAACGAGTCGCCGCTGATGCGCCTGAAGGCCACCGAGCTGTGCCACAGCATCGCCGCCTACTTCCGCGACCAGGGCCGCGACGTGCTGCTGCTGGTGGACTCGCTGACGCGCTACGCCATGGCCCAGCGCGAGATCGCCCTGGCCCTGGGCGAGCCGCCGGCGACCAAGGGCTACCCGCCGTCGGTGTTCGGCATGCTCCCGGAACTGGTGGAAAGCGCCGGCAATGGCGTGGCCGGCAGCGGCAGCCTGAGCGCGCTGTACACGGTGCTGGCCGAAGGCGACGACCAGCAGGACCCGATCGCCGACAGCGCCCGCGCCATCCTCGACGGCCATATCGTGCTGTCGCGCCGGCTGGCCGACGTCGGCCACTACCCGGCCATCGACATCGGCGCCTCGGTCAGCCGCTGCATGGCCCAGGTGGGCGAGCCGGCGCACCTGCGCGCGGCGCGGCAGTTCAAGGAACTGCACGGCAGCTACGAGAAGATCCGCGAACTCATCCCCCTGGGCGGCTACACCGCCGGGCTGGACGCCCGCACCGACCGCGCGGTGCAACTGGCCCCGGCGCTGGAGCGCTTCCTGCGCCAGGAAGTCAATGAAGGTGCGGACCTGGCCGCCAGCCTGGAAACCCTGCAACAGGTGCTGCGGCAATGAAGGAACAGATCGACACCCTGCGCCGCCTGGCCAGCGTGCGGCACAACCGCGTGCGCGAGATGCTCGGCCGGGTGAACTACCAGCGCGGCCTGTGCCAGCGCTACCGCAACAACATCACCGGCCTGACGCGCCTGTGTGGCTTCGTGGTGCCCACCAGCACGTCGCTGCAGCGCGGCAACCAGCAGCAGTATAAGGCCACGCTGTTCAGGATGCTGGCGCTGCAGAAGCGCGAGCTGGAGGTGGCCGAGCAGGCGCTGGAGCGCATCCAGGGCGAACTGCTGCAGGCCATGCGCGGCGAGAAGGTGCTGGAGCACGTCATCGAATCGCGTTTGGAACAATGGCAGGCGCAACTGGCGCGCCAGGAGCAGAAGATCCAGGACGGCCTGGCGGCGCAGACCTGGTGGCGGAGCCAGGGCGCATGAGGCAGGATTTAAGTTCTTCGCCGAGCCGGTCGCCTGAGGCTCGATAGACACCTTTTTCTGGACGCGAACATGGAAATCACCCGGCAACTCAAGCCCGTCATCGGCGCCCCCGTGCAGAGCGCCGCGCCCCAGCGCAGCCAGCGCGAGGAAGCGGCCCGCCCCGCCGCCCAGGCGCCGGCCGCCAGCGGCGCGCTGCCGCTGGAGCAGGTCCAGGAAGCCCTGGGCGCGCTGCCGGAAGTGGACCTGGACAAGGTCGCCGCGATCCGCGACGCCCTGGCCCGCGGCGAGGTCTCCCTCGACCCCGAGGCGCTGTCGCGCAGCATGCTCGACTTCCACGGCGGCGGTGCATGAGCGAAAGACGCGCCCGCCTGCTGCAACTGATCGAGGCCGACATCCGCCTGGACCGCGCGGACTACCTGTACCTGCGCACCGCGCTGCTGGACCTGCACGACCAACTGATGGCCCGCGACAGCGAGGCCATCGCCCGCTGCAACACCCGCATCGGCGAACTGGTGGAATCCGTCCGCCAACGCGCCGAACGCCGCGCCAGGGTGCTCCAGGCCTTCGGCCTGGACATCGGCCGCGCCGGCATGCAGCGCCTGCTCGAACACTTCCCCGGCGCCGGCCGCCAGATCCTGCAGCGCGACTGGCAGGCACTGGCCGAACAGGTCGAGGAATGCCGCCTGCTCAACGAGCGCAACGGCCGCCTGCTGGCGATGCACAACGAGATCATCGGCCAACTGCTGGCGGGGCAGGGCGAGCACGGGGTGTATTCGCCGGAGTATTGAAGTTTGCCTTTCACGGCGCCTTCGGGCGCCGTTTTTGTCTGGGCGCAGGGCGGTGATGGTGTGCCGGATCGGCTCCGCTCCCTACAGCCAACCCGCCAACCCGCCGTGCGCTCCTGCGGTCGTGCTTTCCTGGCCCGTAGGGCGGGCGCATAGCCGTTCGCGATTATCCGCTAAGGACGGTTTCGGCGGATAACACCGTAGGCGTCATGCGCCCTACGAAGAAACGTCCGCGCGCCGAACGCCCCTTCAGCGGGCCGAGGGAACCCCTTGCTCAGGAGGCCGGGCCGAAAGGGATGTCGCGAAGGTCCCGGTCAACATAGGGACGCGCTATCGGAATGTGCTTCCACTGCGGGGGGATTCGTGAGGAAAACCCGGTTCCGCCGGGCCCGTATGCTGGTGCGGAGACCTTTGGTTACTTTGGGCAGGGGAGGCCTGCCACCATCTGCCAAAGTGGCACATCCCAGGGGGAGGAACAAACATCTACGCCCTCGGAGCGGAGCACTACACCTAGGCGAGAAGCCGCCGGGTTTCCGCGCTCGCGGGGATGGCGAGAAGGGAATTGGCTGGGACGATGCGATGTCGCCGCGGCAGGGCCTTGTAGTCGTATATGCAGTATTGGCTGCCACGATCCGAGTGCAGCAGCACTTCTTCTCGTGGCTTTCGCCGTGGTACAGCCATCTCCAGCGCGGCATGTACCAAAGCCTGATGCATGCGGCGGTGCATCGCTCAATCGATCACCTCGTGGTGAATGGTGTAGGTCTCCCTTGCCCTTCCATGGGTGGCAGCGTCTGAGGGAGCGATCGACTTGAAGGGGCGGCGTATCGTCGCTCTGGATCTACCGACCTCGCAATGGCAATCAAGGCATCAGCCAGCGACGAATTCGCCAGCCGATGCAGGGGGTGATCAACTCGATGATGATCGAGATGGCGGCGGCCATTGCTCGGAAGGACTACGAGCAACTGCATGAACGCCAGGCCTAGGGCGTCATGAAAGCGAAGAGCGAGAGGAAGTACCGCGGGTATCCCGTCAACGATGATCTTCACAGTAACTCGTTGCCGAACTGTTGCATTTGCTCTGTCCTTGATGTTTGGAAGCGTAGAATGGTAGACGCGGTGGGTATCTGTTTTCAGGGGCGCGCATGTGTCATTCCGTGCCTATGACAGCGCTGATCCTCCCGCTGCGATAAGCCTCGAAGATCTGTCCCAGGCTTGAGCGGGCATCACCCTTGGCAGTGAAAATACCACCACAACCATGGTTGGCTTCGGCATACTTAGGATCATCCATCAGGATCAGGTGCGCTTTTCTCAGGTTCCAGTAGGGTATACCGGCATACAGATGATGTGTTAGATGGTAATTGTCGCCGTGCATACCGATAAACAGGCGTTCAATGAGGCTAGGGAAGCGGTTACGGGTGAGCTTTACCTCATCTTGGTACACCCCGAACATGCCGAAGTGCTCGGAAATCTCGGAAAACCAGCCGATCACTTGGAAGGATGTGAAGTACGGCACGAGCCAGAATAGTAAATACCCCAGGGGGCCCACCGAGAACCAGAACACCGCTAGGATCGCCAGGTGCACGAGCAGTAGTTTGAAGCCTTGCCAAGGCTTGGTAATGATGTCTCCCGCCCGATTTTTTACCAAGTAGATGAAGTAGTGCGAGGTATTGGCTAGCGTGATGCTCTTGAGCAAATGGCGCAAGAGAAAATCAAGCCGATCGCTAGCCGCATATAACCCCGACTCGATATAATAACGGTGATCGGGATCGGTAAGCTGGTCGCCGAGATGATGGTGATGCATCTTCACATGGGAATGCCGGTAGGCCTCGTAGTTCTGGAAGATCGGATAGGCAAGCAAGTACTCACCAATCACTCGGCAGAGCACCTTGTTGCTCATTAAGGTCATGTGCGCGGCCTCGTGCAGCAACGAGGCTATTGCCCGCTGTCGCGAGCCGACCAGTAGCACCGTCAACAGATAAAGGTACGGGCTTTGCAGGCTCAGGATAACCGCTAGCGTAATGACTCCCAGATCGAGCGAGAGTCCGACTACCCAATGCCAGTTGTCCTTTTCATACAAAGGGCGCAGACGGTTCTTTATCTCGACTGTCGGTTTGAATTTGTTCACGTCGTTCATCGAGAGTCCCTATTCGTTAAGTCGAGGTGATAGAGGCTCTGGCGCTGGCGCAGCTATAACGATCAGCCAAAAAGCCGCTTTAACACGACGAGTATGTCGAGCGCCGGTATACAGGCCACTGCATTCAACGACTCATGCTTTGAAGTAAACGCAGAAACTGCTCAGCCTGCGCAATGGTATTGGTGCACCCCAACGAGACACGTACGAAGCGCGCTGGGACCCGGCCAGTCATGTAGCCAGGCGTATGGGAGGCATACCCTGGCCAACAGTTGATTCCTCGGCTGCGGAAGAAACCGACGGTTTCTGGTGCCGATATGCTTTCGTGGAAAAATGAAATTATCCCGCGTTGGTATGCGCCCGGTATGATGAGCTGCAGGTTTTCATATCCCTTGAGCGATTCCACGAGAAAGCGATAAGCCTCGCAATCATCAACATATCCGCCCTGCAGCCGCTCCAGAACCGCAACGTTCAGCCCCATCAGCGTGGCGCCGTTTCGCTCCGCGTATTCAAAGTAACGGGCGTCCTGCACATCCAGGGTCACCCCGCTATCGAGACTGAAGGTTGCCCTGTGCAGGTCGGTAAAACGTGGCCTAGCACGGGCACGAAATGCTGCGGACAAACAGGCGAAACCGGTGCCCCTGGGGCCGCAGAGAAACTTGCGCCCGGCGGCCGTCAGGACATCGCAACCGATCTCCTGGACATTGATCGGCAACATGCCCACCGACTGACAGGCGTCGACGAAGTAGGTGCAGGGATAGCCACGCAGTAGTCTGCCGATAGCCGCCACGTTATTGACGATCCCGCAGCACGATGGCACGTGCACCACCGAGACCAGTTTTACGTTATCGCGCATGTATCTTGCGAGCCAAGCCAGGTCAAGATCGCCGTTATCCAGTAAGGGGATAGTCTCGATCATCAATCCATGACGTTGGCGCAGGTTATCCAGTGCGATCAGGTTGCCTGCATACTCGTAGGGCGTTATCAGAATGCGGTCACCGCAATGCCAGTCCAGTGCATCCAGCGCAGTTACCCAGGCTTTCGTTGCACTGTCGAACAGAGCAATGTCAGCTGGCTGCGCCCCAAGGAGGCGGGCAATGTTCTGATAGACCGCGTGATCCAGCACCTCGGCGCTGGCCAGTTCGGTCTCGTAGGCTCCCTGCTCGCTCTCGGCCTGCAGGAAGGTTTGCATCGCTTGCAAAGCCTGCGCTGACAGCAGGCCCGCTCCAGCCGTATTAAAGTGAATCATGCGCGCCTTCCTTGGACTTGTAGCCCATGTAATAGAAACCTAGCGCCAGTAGTACGCACAGGCACAGCAGATAGAACATGACCTGCGGCTGGTATAGCGAAAGCGCCACCCCGCAAAGCATCGGCCCGAGGGCCCCGCCCAAATTCGACAGGTTCTGGGTGCCGTAATAAGCGCCACGCAGGTTTTCAGGGGCGATGAAGTCGATGAACAGGTATTCGGTAGGAATGATGATGATCTCGCCGATCGTGAACACGGCCATGGCGATAACCCACACGAGCACTCCGTCTGCCTGACTGAAGCCGATCAGGCCTAGTAGGAAGAACAGCATCCCGAGACACAGCATAAGGAACAAATTGGCCTGGTTAATACGCGAGCCCACCAGGTATTGCAGGCCGATCACCACGCAGGCATTGGTGGTGACCAAGTAGTTGATGATCTGGTAAGTCTGTTCCGGGCTACTGGTCACCAGCAGGTATTGCGACAGGTATGCCGAGAACTGGCCAAAGATGATCGCACTGAGTAATCCACCCAAGGTGAAACACACTAGCCGATAGTCCCTGCCCAGGTAATTCAACACATTGAGAAAGCCGTTGTGTTGCGAAGGGGGGGCAACGGTCGCGGAGCTCTTCTCGCCCAGCAACCCGTAGATCGCAACGAACAGCGTCCCCACCAATCCTGCTACCGCGAAAGGCAAGCCAGGGCTCAATTGAGCCAGTAGCACACCCAGAAAGGGCCCCACGGCAAAACCGATATTGGTGAGCGTGTACTTTACCGAGAACACTGCCCCGCGTTTTTGCGCGACCACTAGGGCGGCGATGCCGGATTTTATGGCGATGTCGATGACCGCGTAGGCAAGGTTCACCATCACAATCGCCGCGAAGAACGCGACCAGCGAATCGGTACAATAGGCAGTGCCAAACGCCAAGGCGAACAGCCCTCCCGCAGTCAGCAGGATTTGGTAGTTGGAGAACCGGTCGACCAGAAATCCACCATACAGGCTGAAGAGGGAACTCGCCATGAGAGCCGCCCCCAGCGCTAATCCGACGTCGGCGACGCCCAGACCGAATCGTTCTGCACAATAGACCACGACATAGGGCAGCGTCATTGCGCGTGCCAGGGTAAGGATGAAGGTCGCAGACAGGAACAGATTCACTGGTGCTGTGTATACCCCGCCCTCGGCCAGCCCTAGTTCGGAGCTACTGTTCTTCATTTCAGCATGCCCTGATAGATGGCCGGCTCGGCCTCGCGTAAAAGTCGAATGCTGTCATGAATAACTAAGCGGTCCTTGTCCAGGATGAACACATGGCCTGGCGAGTTTTCCAGGGAGTTGGTCTCGTTGAGCACACCTTCATGCTGAATCTTGATGCTGTGCAGCCCGTGGATGTGTTGCCACACCGTGATATCGGGAAGCTGCCTGATTTCGCCGCTTGTGCGGGCAATTAGAAAAACGCAGCTGGAATGGAAGAGCAGCTTCTTCCTAGGTTTGGCTCGGTATTCCAGGAAACCCTGCGGATTGAGCAGCGACTCCACCCAAAGGTTGAGCTGGTTATGCCCTAGCGCCTGTGTATAAGCCGACAGATCGATCCCCCCTGGCAAGCGCGCGGCTGTCTCAAGTAGCACGGGCTGATCGTTGACGATCATCAGTTCGCTGTGCCCGACCCCCTGCCTGATACCCAAGGCATCCAGCACGGAGAAGATGTACTCGGAGAGCCGGCTGTAGATGTCGTGGTTGTCGATCGGGCACATAAGTTGGTTATAGTCGTGAACCGGTGCCGAGCCGATACGGGTGCGATACACACGTATGATCTCACTGACGAAGTGTTGGCTGTCCACGCTGACCGTATTGACGCAATATTCGATATCGATATTGGGACTTTTTTCCGGCTTCAGTTCTGATAGGAAATCGGAATTTTCCAGATACTGCTGAACGAGCACTTCTTCGTTCTGTGTCAGGAAAATGGTACGGCTAGCCTTGATGGTCTCGAACGCCTGGGTGACCTCGTCTGCTCGAGTGCAGATGTGAATATTGTCGGAACCCGCGCTATTGAGAGGTTTTAGCACGACTGGGAAGAGATCGTGCTGATCGATCCACTCCTGGATCTGCTGTAGGTCTGTCGATTTAAAATGCTGGATGGAGCGAACGCCGGCATTCTTCAGTGCTTCATGCATTTCATACTTATTTCTCCAGCGAATCGCGTGCGCCGGGTCGTTGCGGCGTGCCACCTTAAAACAATCTGCTAGATGCGCGGCTAATTCGACGCCAAACTCGCAACCCGCCAGAACGAACTGCACGTTGTATTGAGTCAGAGCCTCTTTCAGCGCAGTATCGGACTGATAGAGGAAATCGCTGATGAAGTCATTTTCGCGAAACCAGGACTCATAGAATGTGTTGACTTTATCCGTCGAGCGTACATGGATGCACTCATAGCCACGGGACATGAACGCTGGGGCAATCAGGCTGCCGATCGAATAGGCATCTACGACTAACACCACATTCTTCTTGAAGATCATTTCACGCCCTCCACCGCATGGGCGAGTTCGCTCACCTGTGTCTTGATCAGCTCAGCGGCCTTGAGGATGCGCGCGCGGTCGATATTGATATGAGGGACCAGACGGATTTCCCTGTCATTGTAGGGAAGAACTCCCACGCACTTTTCTCTAAGCAGTTCGGCAAAACGCAGCGGCGTCACTCCCAAGGCAGAGATGTCTAAGGTGACCATATTGGTGCCCTTGTAGCCCGAGCGTGCCTCCTCCACGCTGCTGAGTTCTTTGTGCAGTAGTGCCGCATGTTCATGGTCCTCGGCGAGCCGTTCGATGTGGTTGCGCATGGCATACAAGCCCGCGGCGGCCATCATTCCGCTCTGGTGCTGATCACCACCGAACCACTTTCGGTACTTTCTGGCCTGCTGGATAAGCTCGTGCGGGCCCATCATGATTGAGCCGACTGGCGCTCCTAGCCCTTTGGAAAGGCACATGGACATCAGATCGGCATTGTCGGTAAAGGAGGTGACATCCATACCGGTGGCGATTGAGGCGTGGAGAATCCGTGCACCATCCAGGTAACGGTATGCGCCGATGTTCTTGGCATAGGTAAAAACTTGGTTCATCTGTTCCAGAGGGAACACACCGCCGCCTTTACAACCCAGTGTATTTTCTACGACGATCACCCGTGGCACCGCGTAGTTCTGGTTCCAGCGACACTTCGACGCGTACAATTTTTGTAAATCCGCGACATCGAATAAACCATCGTCATGGCAGGTCAGGGAAAAGTTCACCCCAGAAAAGGCAGAAGTCGATGCTGCCTCGTAGAAGTTAATGTGGTAGGAGGCGTCCATGAATATCTCATCGCCGGGGCGCGTCATGGTCTTAATTGCCAGCTGATTGCTCAGGGTTCCTCCGGTCGTAAATAAGCCCGCTTCCTTTTTGAAATAATTTGCGCAATATTCTTCCAGATTCTTGACGCTAGGATCCTCGCCGAAACAGTCATCACCAACCTCGGCTAGGTAAATTGCCTTGCGCATGCCATTGGTGGGTTTAGTCACCGTATCACTTCTAAGGTCAATGAACATGTGTACATCCTTTCTGTAATGTGAGCGGCATACTTTTTGTGCGGTAGCACGCGCGATGTGTTCACGTTATGGTCGGCTCATCCCCATCTGCCGACGCACGCAGTAATTCTGGAGGGATAGATGCCATCCGTTCTATTTAAAATAACAAGGAATGCAAACATCAGATCGGGCTCTGTTTACAGTCCGTGGGCAAACACAGCAGGTTCAGTAACCGGCCGCGAATACCACGCGGGAGGGATCGCTGAAGTCAGCCAGCGCACCTAGAATCTCTTCCGGGGACTCGGCCAAGCGATGCAGAAAGTGTAGGTACCAGCTATCGCCATAGACTCCATAGATACGGCAGGGCAACCCTGCCTCCCTGGCTTGGCGCAGCAAGGTGGGTTGCACGCCGTGGAGCATCTCCAGTTCAATATTTGCTGAATGACGCGACTTGGCCAGGATATGGGGGATCAGGGCGGGATCCTGGGTCGCGCAGCTGACGGGCACACCTGCCCCCAAGGCCATATCCAGCAACCCCAAGTAGCGTTGATCCAGGGCTTCGCCGCGAGGCAGCGCGACCGCCTCAGGCTCGTTGTAGACTCCCTTGACCAACCTGACTTTGCGTCCGTAGTGAAGGATTTTCGGCAGATCGTCGAGGGTGCGGTGTAGATATGCTTGGATGGTCACGCCAACGTTTGCGTGGACAGGCGCCAATTCGCCATACACTTCCAGAATCCGGTCTACTGAGGCGGCACGTTCCATGCTGATCATGACAGGCATATCGTGCGCCGCAGCTGCTGAGATGATGGCTGCCGCATTTTTGTAGGCGGTGTTCTGGGATAGGGCGAGGCCAACGGCGCTAAGGTCGAAGCTCAACTGAGGTTTAAGCCCTGCATCGGCGAATGGCTGGATCGACGTCAGGTACTCATTGATGAAGCGTTGTACTACTGCCGAGTCGGCATTCTCTTCGCCGACGTACTCGACACTCAATGCATAGCCCTTCTCAGCCAGTACGTTCAGTTTTGGCAGCAGCGCGTCCCGGTTTGCGGCAAGAAGATAGCGTTGCGCAGCAGATGCGAACAACTTGAAGAACAAAGAGTCTTTAGAGAACGCCTCCCTGCAGGCTTGGTTCATGGCCAGCTTTTTCAGGGCCGCAGCGGCAAGGATACAAGTTTCGCGGGGAGTCATCGGTCTCTCTCCTTGAGTAAGGCGATAGTGCACTTCTCAGTACGCTTAGACGAATTCTCAACAATCGATAAAGCATCCAACAGCAACGGTCATGAGTCAGCTCAATGGTGCAATGGAATAAAAGCAGGAGTTAATTTAGCTGTCTAGTCTCTTCGGTGGTTCGAGAAATGAAGTCGTACAAGAAGGGGGATGTAGGTGTGCTGCCTTTTTATTTTGATTTTCCTGTGTGTTTCAATGGGTTGCTGTGATCGAAATCGTTATTGGCTGGGCATCTGTGCGGGGGGCGAAAAGCAGAAAAAATGGAATCTTATAGATGCTCTTGGTGAAAAATCTTTATATTGAATATGAATTTTCTGTACGGCATTTCTATGTCTTGCCGCGTGCCTGCTGTTGAAGAACTTCTCACGAGTGAGATTGCCTTGGCCCAGGGTGTGAGCCAACCTCGGATGCCCATTTGTTGAACAGTAGCCATTCGATCATCAGTTGCGGGGGTGGCGATATTGCAGGGTGCACGGTTCCTATATGGCGTAGGTTACCCAGCAATTCCATAGTCAACGTCCGTTTACGGTGTTGAAGATTCGTGTCCAGTGCGAGGCGCGCTGGCAGGGTAGTGAATCCGGCTAGATTGCAGCTGCAGAAACGAGTCTGTAAAACTTGGCACTCTGCCTTCGGCATGACTGCCAAGAGTTCTAGTGTGAGCCATTCCGATCTAGGTCAGAGTACGGAGCGTACTGCTCTTCATTTCAGGTCGGTGAGGAGTCAGATGGTTTGGTTTTGATAACTTTTGCGTAGCAGTACTCACATCCTCCAAGGCGGTGGCTTCTTTAGGTTCCGGCCACCTAGCGTTCACTCCCGCACAATGACTCCGGGTTCCGGTTGCATACTTTGGTGCCCTGTGGCGAGACATGTCCCGACTCTGAGTTCTAGCAGACCTACTCTTGTCATTTCTCCTGCACTTTCTGTAGTACTGCAGTGATGTCGTCAGATGGCAGTCAAAGAAAGGAGGCGAGCTTTTGCGAGGGACTATCAGTATTGGAAGTGTCCTATGGGGCGTATACGTTCTGTGAATAGAGTGGCGGTCCTAACGCCAGAGAAGGCGAAGGGCGGGCCACCGTGCTGCGTCTCGGGCCCTGACGGAGGACCTGTCAGGGGGGCACCCTTTCGGGCCGTCCCTCTCATGCCTTTGGCCGACTGGCTGAGGCTTCAGAAGGTCGGGGTTTCGGTGGTTGCCAGCGCTTGAACTTGGTCCTGCATTTCCCTTTCTCGAAACGCGTCGAGGAAGGTTGTGGTCGAAGAGACCAGTTGGAGTGGAGTATTAATCAATGGTCTGAATCCTAGCCATTCGTAGCACGTGGCGGCGCGGTCGTTTTTGGCGTCCACGGTCAGAAAGGCGATGCCGACGTGTTTGGACATTTCGAAGACGCGCCAAAAGGTGTCGTTGAGCTTTCCGAGCCGCCGGCCTTGGCAGGTGAAACTCACCGCCAAACGAGGGGGCCGGAACTCGCATTCAACCCAGCCCCAAATCTCCGCTTAACTCCAACCCCCACCCGGTCGCCTTGACTGGGAAGCAGCTCCCGCGCCGGCAGGCGGAAAGGCCCTTTCCGGCTCGCCTTCCGGTTCCACGAGGCGGAAGCATCCTTTCACTTCGCTGCCGGCTGGAGTCCCCGGAATACGGGCCTTCCGGGCGTTGGCACCGAACTTGCTCCCAGGCTCGCAAAGGGGTACCCGACCATGGCAACCATAGATTCCGATTACGTCCAGCAGATGGCGACCCAGCTGGCCCAGTACGACATCCAGGCGTCGCAGACGCGGCTGAACCGCAACAAGACCAGCTACAACAGCGAGCTGTCCGCGGTCACCCAGCTGAAGTCGGCGCTGAGCAGCTTCGCCTCGGCGGTGACCGGGCTGCGCAGCAGCTCCAGCAGCGCCAGCAACATGCTGGTCAACAGCGCCACCTTCAGCGCCGAGGGCTATGCTACCGCCAGCGTCGGTTCCACCGCCGTTTCCGGCAGCTACCAGTTCTTCGTCAAGCAGCTGGCCTCCAAGGACCAGGTGGCCCTGCAGGGCCTGAGCGACGGCGACCTGGGCAGCGGCGAGCTGACCATCGGCCAGGGCAGCGACAGCTTCAAGGTCGACATGAGCGGCATCACCAGCCTCAGCGCCCTGGCCTCGGCCATCAACGGCGCCGCCGACAACACCGGCGTCAAGGCCACCCTGGTACGCAGCGACGGCACGGTGAACCTGGTGCTGACCAGCGACGAGAGCGGCGAGGACCAGGCCATCAGCCTGTCCAGCAGCAATGCCGCGGTGCAGGGCTCCATCGATAGCCGCAAGCAGCTTTCCAGCGCCCAGGACGCCATCGTCTACCTGGGCGGGCAGGGCGGCATCGAGCTGCGCAACGCCAGCAACACCTTCGACAAGGCCATCGACGGCGTGAGCCTGACCTTCACCAAGGTCAGCGACCCGGCCGAGGCGCCGCTGAGCCTCGACATCGGCCGCGACAAGGACGCCACCACCAAGAAGCTGCAGGGCTTCCTGGATGCCTACAACACCCTGATGGGCACCATCGGCACGCTGACCGCCAGCGGCAGCGGCACCACCAGCCGCGGCGCGCTGGCCGGCGACTCGGCGGTGCAGGCGATCAGGTCGGCGGTCAACGGCCTGATCCGCACCAGCTTCGGCGGCGTCAACCTGATCGGCTACGGCGTCAGCGCCGACAGCAGCGGCAAGCTGACCCTCGACAGCAGCAAGCTGGAGAAGGCCCTGGCGCAGAACGCCGACGGCTTCGAGCAACTGTTCAGCGGCAAGGGCAACCTGATCGACAGCCTGGACAGCGCGCTCAAGGCCTACACCAGCTCCACCAGCGGCCTGCTGACCTCGCGGGTGAACAGCCTGAACGACAAGCTGGCCGACATCGACGACCAGTTCGATGCCCTGCAGACGCGCTACAACAACGCCTACTCGCGCTACCTCAAGCAGTACACCAACCTCATGCAAGTCATGAATTCCATGGACCAGACCTCCAGCATGTTCACATGACCTATTCGATGAACGAAGGCTACGACAGCTACCGCACCACGGACCTGGAGGCGCGCGCCGCCGCGGCGTCGCCCTACGAGCTGGTGCTGGTGCTGTTCGACGGCCTGCTCGACGAACTGGCCCGCGCCCGCGGGCATATCGAGGCCAGGCGCTTCCAGCAGAAGGGCCGTTCCCTGGACAAGTGCATGAACATCCTCAACGGCCTGTCCAGCGCCCTCGACTACGAGGCCGGCGGGGAGGTGGTGCAGGACCTGGCGCGGCTCTACGACTACTGCATCTACCGCCTCTCGGACGTCAGCGTGAACCTGTCGCTGGAGGGCCTGGACGAGGTCGCCGGCCTGCTCGGCACCCTGCGCGAAGGCTGGGCCGGTGTCCATGCCGCCCGTGGCTGACCCGCGCGTGCATGCGCTGCGCAGCCTCCACGCGCGCCTGGGCGAGGTGCTGGCGCGCGGCGAGTGGGCGAACCTGGGCGAGGTCGACGGCGCCATCCGCGCGCTGCTCGAACGCCTGGCCGCCGGCCCCGCGCTGGACGCCGCCGGCATGGAGGCCAAGCGCCGTTTGCAGCAGTTGCACGAGCAGGCGCGGCGCGCCTGCGCGCAGGAGGTGGAACGCCTGCGCCAGTTGCTGGCGAGCCACCTGGAGTACGCCGAAGGGCGCTCCGCCTACATGCAGATAGACCGCTTGCTGGCCGGGAGATGACAGTGTTGCAGCTGAACAGCCGCCTGGCCGCGGATGCCGCGCCGGGCAAGGACGCGCCCTTGCCGGCCGTGCCCGCCATGGGCGCCGGGCAGATGGTCGAAGGTGTTGTCGCCAGGGGCGGCTCGGAGGCGGCGGGCGAGGTGCTGCCGGCCTTCGCCGCGCAATTGGCCAAGGGCGCGGAAGCGGCCGAAGCGCCGGCGGAAATGCCATCGACCCCCGCCGACCCGGCCGTATCGCAGGACGCACAACCGCAGCCCGACCCGAGCCTGGGCGCCTTGCCGGGCGCCGAACAGTGGCTGGCCAGCATGCTCGGCCAGCGCGAGGTGACGCTGCAGGCCCGCGATGCCGGCCAGGCCGGCGATGCCGCGAGCGCCCCGATATCCCGTGGCTTGCCCGCCAACCTGCCGCTGCCGCAACTGCCCCAGGGCATGGTCGAGGCTGCGCCGACGCCGACGCCGACGCCGGCCCAGGGCCAGCCGCTGCCGAGCCTGGCCCTGCCGGCCAAGGCCGAGGAAGCGCCACCGGCGAAGGCCGCAACGGCTGCCGACGAATTGCTGCACAGCCAGCTCGACAAGCTCGCCGGCCAGGTGCCGCCGCCCGCCGCGCCGGCGCCGCCCAACGCCCCGGCCGTGGCGAACGACGCCCAGCCGCTGGCGGCCAGCCACATGCCCGAGCGCCAGCTGAGCCTGCAGGCGCCGGCCGAACGCTGGGGCGAGCAACTGCTCAACGCCCTGCGCGACAACGTCGAGCTGCAGCTGCGGCACAACCAGCAGAGCGCCGCCATCCGCCTGGACCCGCCGGAGCTGGGGCGCCTGGAAATCTACCTGAGCCGGGACAATGCAGGCCTGACGGTGCAGATCCACGCGGCCCAGGGCGACGTCGCCCGCCTGCTGCAGCAGGGCGCCGAGCGCCTGCGCCAGGACATCGCCGGAGCCAGCCAGCAGCCGGTGGAGGTGCAGGTCTCCGACGGCCGCGCCGGCCAGCAGCAGGCGCAGCAGCAACAGGCCCGACAGGGGCGCCCGGCCAGTTGGCTGGACGACGCGCCGACCGGCGCGGCGGCGGAGCAGGGGGCGGCGGCGGACGCCGGCCTGCGCCCGCGCGACGTGCTGGTCACCGTCTAGCGCCGGGCAACCCATGGAAACCGAGGATCGGAAAACCGTCATGACGATGCGCCGCATCATGTTGTTGTTCACTGTTCTGAATCTGCTGATCGCCGCCGGCGGCGTGGCCGGCACCTGGTACCTGGCGCGCCCGCTGCTGGCCGCCCAGGCCAGGGCCGGCGAGGCCGCCGGCGCTGAGCAGGGCGCCGCGGCGGAAGAGGAAGCGCCCGGCGAATACGAGTTCTTCCCGGTCAACAAGATCATCGTCAGCCTGCCGGGCGGCGACGGCCGCGAGCACTACTTCGTGCTCGACCTGGTGCTGCAGGCCGAGCTGGGCACCCAGCAGAAGAAGCTGCAGCAGATCGACCCCATGGTGCGCAACTCGGCGGTGGCGCACCTCTCCGCGCTGACCTACGAGCAGTTGCGGGCCAAGGCCATCCCGGCGCTGCAGGGCGAACTGGAGCAGGTGCTGCTGGCCGACTTCGCCACGCGCAAGGTGGCCGCGCCCTTCCAGCACGTGCTGGTCAGCAAGCTGATCGTGCAATAGGGGCCCGCCCATGAACGCCCACTGCGCCCTCGACTACCGCAACCCCGCCGAGGCGGGCCACCCGGCCTTCGCCCCGGGCGCCGAGCAGCAATGGCTGATGCGCTACCTGCCGCTGGTGCGGCGGGTGGTCAGCCAGCTGTCGCTGCAGGCCAACCAGGTGCTGGACCGCGAGGACATGGAGCAGATCGGCCTGATGGGCCTGCTGGAGAGCCTGCGCCGCTACGGCACGCCCGACGAGCAGTTCGCCGGCTTCGCCGTGCTGCGCATCCGTGGCGCCATCCTCGACGAGCTGCGCCGCCAGGACTGGCGCCCGCGCCAGGTGCGGCTGCAGGCGCACAAGGTGCGCGACAGCATCCGCGAGCTGGCCCGGCGCCTGGGCCGCACGCCTGGCGACAAGGAGATCCTCGCCCACACCGGGCTCGACGAGCGCGGCTACCAGGACTACCTGCAGGCCGAATCCTGCGAGGCCATCGAGAGCCTCGACGCGCTGCTGGGCGAGGGCCTGGAGAACCTGGTGGACGGCGAGTCGGCGCTGGAGGCGCGGGTGCTGCGCGAGCGCATGCTGGCCCAGGCCCTGGCGCAGCTCAGCGAGCGCGAGCGCCTGGTGCTGACGCTGTACTACCAGCACGAGCTGAGCCTGAAGGAAATCGCCCTGGTGCTCGAGGTGAGCGACGCCCGGGTCTGTCAACTGAGCAAGCAGGCGCTGAGCAAGGCCTGCCGCTACCTGAGCGAGAGAAGCTGAATCATGCAGAAAATCATAGGCGCGCTGATTATCGTCGCCTGCGTCCTGGGCGGCTACGCCATGGCCCATGGCGAGATGAGCGTGCTCTGGCAGCCGGCGGAGGTGCTCATCATCCTCGGCGCCGGCCTGGGCAGCCTGGTGGTGGCCAACCCGCGCGAGGTCCTGCTGGAAATGCTCGTGCAGATCAAGGGCGTGTTCGTCTACAAGCGCCGCGGCGAGGAGTTCCAGCGCCAGTTGCTGATGCTGCTCTACCAACTGCTGGAGATGGTCGAGGTGGGCGGCCTGAAGGTGCTCGACGAGCACATCGAGGAGCCGGAGCAGAGCGAGCTGTTCGCCCGCTACCCGCTGATCCTCCAGGAAAGGAACCTGATGGCCTTCATCGCCGACAACTTCCGCCTGATGGCCATGGGCAAGATCAGCGCCCACGAGCTGGAGGGCTTCCTGGAGCAGGAGCTGGACGCCATGGAGCAGGCCCTGCTGCAGCCGTCGAAGTCGCTGCACAAGGTCGGCGAGGCCATGCCCGGCTTCGGCATCCTGGCGGCGATCATGGGCATCATCATCACCATGGGCAGCATCGGCGGCACCATCGGTGAAGTAGGCGCCCACGTGGCCGCGGCGCTGGTCGGCACCTTCCTCGGCATCTTCTTCTGCTACTGCGTGCTCGACCCGCTGTCCAACGCCATGGCCCAGCGGGTGAAGACCGAGCTGTCGGCCCTGGAATGCGTGCGCACCACCCTGGTCGCCCATGTTGCCGGCAAGCCCACGCTGCTGGCGGTGGACGCCGGGCGCAAGCTGATCGAGCAGGACGTCAAGCCGGCCTTCCGCCAGCTCGAGACCTGGGTCAACCAGTACGAGGATGAAAGGGAAGCGGCATGAGGCGGCGCGGCGAGCAGAACCACGAGGTCATCATCAAGCGGCGTGGCAAGAAGGGCCACGCCGAGGAGCACAGCTCCGCCTGGAAGGTGGCCTTCGCCGACTTCACCCTGGCGATGATGGCGCTGTTCATGGTGCTCTGGATCGTGCAGCCGCGCAGCGTGATGCAGAACCCGGCGGTGGGTGACCTGCAGAGCAACCCGCTGGTGGACGGCGGCGCCGGGGTGTTCGATGGCTCCAGCCGCACGCCGGTGGAGCTGGATGGCCTGCCCATGCCGGTGCAGCCGCAGAACCCGCCGCGCACCCCCGAGGGCAGCCGCGCCAGCGTCGACGGCAAGCAGCCGGGCGAGGCCAGCGAGCCGCGCCACTACGACTCCAGCGTCGACCTGCAGGAACTGGCGGCGCTGATCCGCGCGGTCTCCGCGCAGACCGACGCGCTGGCCAACATCGAGGTCAAGGTGGTGCCCCAGGGCCTGCGCGTGCTGATCAAGGACGACCCGCAGCGCTTCATGTTCCCCCGCGGCAGCGCCACCCTCGACGCGCATTTCCGCACCCTGCTGGCGGCTCTGGGCGGCGTGCTGGCGAAGGTCGACAACCGCCTTATCCTCAGCGGCCACACCGACGCGGTGCCCTACCGCGGGGCCAACGGCTACAACAACTGGAACCTCTCCGGCGACCGCGCCCTGCAGGCGCGCAACGTGCTGGTGGACGCGGGCCTGCCGGCGCGCAACGTGCTCCAGGTGACCGCCCAGGCCGACGGCATGCCGCTGCTGCCGGAGGACCCGCAGAACGGCGCCAACCGCCGCATCGAGCTGCTGCTGCTGACCGACAGCGCCGAGCAGCTGTACCGCCAGCTGTTCAGCGATGACCAGGCGCGGGTGCAGGTCGGTTCCGACGGGGCGAAGTTCAGCGCGGGGCAGGGCGCTGCGGCCAAGCCTTGAGCGGTTATCAGGCTCTCAGGGCTCGCCGGCGAAGCGCTCGGCACAATACAGCTGGCGGGTTTCCTCGGCGAGCAGGCAGTCGCCGTGGGGCTGCAGGTTGAGCAGGCTGTCGTTCTCGCTGCCGTAGAGCAGGTTGAACAGCAGCTCGTTGTCCAGCTGCGCGGCCTGCTGCAGTTCGGCCAGCTCGCTCTTTTCCACCCGCAGGCGCAGGTGGCCGAGGAAGCCCGACTCGACGCTGCCGGAGGTCTTCTGCACGGTGTCGCCCTGGCGCGTCACGGCATAGAAGTGGCCGTCGCGCAGCAGCAGGCTGTGCTCCAGGCGCAGGCTGCGGCCGTCGGCGAGGACCAGTTGGCCGCTGCTGTGGTAGCGGCCATCGAACTCGCTGGCGGAGCGGTAGTTGAGCCAGGTGGCGGCCATGCCGGCGAGCAGGCCCAGGCTCAGCAGGGCGCTGCCGGCGAACAGGTGGCTGCGCTTCATGGCAGGCAGCTCCGCAACTGGTCGTCGGCCAGGCGCGCGAGCTGGTCCTGGTGGATCAGCAGCAGGCGAGTGGACGCGTCCTCGGTACTGCAGGCCAATTCGTAGAAGCCGGCATGGCGCGACAGGGTGAAATGCGCAGGCCGTTCGCTCAGCGCGGCCAGGCGCGCGCTCAGGGCGCCGGTGCGCTCGCGCAGCTGGGCCAGGCCCTGGGGGCGCGCGTCGAGGTAGGTGAAATGCTTGTTGCCGATGTCCAGGTCCGCGCGCAGGCCCTGGGTCCGCTGCAGGCCGTAGTGGAGCGTGGCGGCCAGGGCCACGCCGGCCAGCAGCACGGGCGCCGCCACGGCCAGCAGTTCGGGCCTGCACCAGCGACGGTGCGGGCTGGCGGGCATGGGGGGCGTGGCCGGCACTTGCCCGGAGGTGGCCGTTTCTTCGGCCTCTACCGGTGCGCACACGGCGAAGCGCGGGTTGAGCATGTAGCCGCGGCGCGGCAGGGTCTGGATGATCTCGCGGCGCTTCTCGTCGCCGAGGATCTGGCGCAGGGTGTAGATCTGCTGGTTGAGGCTGCCCTGGCCGACCACCCGGTCGCTCCAGGCGTGGGCCAGCAACTCGTCGCGCGCCACCACCTCGCCGGGCTGGCGCAGCAGGCGCTCGAGCAGGCGGCTGCCGGAGAACCCCAGTTCGACCTTTTCCTCGAAGCCCTCGCGCTGCAGCACCAGTTGGTACAGCTCGGGCTGGAAGTGGGCGAGGCAGCCATCGGCCAGGCCGGTACGGATGATACGGACGGGAAGGGGGCGGGCGTCGGCGACGGGCGTGATCTGAATCATGTCCATGTAGGGGCCGGCAGTCCGTCCTTGTACGAATTCGTAAGGGGTTCGTTGCAGAGGGGCGACATTCTGGCGTCAATAAAATATAGAGACAAGTCCCATTCCTGTACCTTTCTTGCTTGACAGATTGCCCGCACCGTCTGCGCCACGGGATTTCCCGGCCCAACGACAAACGCCCCGAACGGGTCGGGGCGTTTGTCGGCGGTCAGCTGCGAGGGGCGGATCAGCCCAGCAGGGACATGACCATGCCCGGCATCTGGCCGGCCTGCTTGAGCATGGAGATGCCGGACTGCATCAGCATGCTGTTCTTGGTCATGGCGGCCGATTCGGAGGCGAAGTCGGCGTCCATGATGGTGCCCTTGGCCACGTCGGTGTTGTCCTTCATGTTGGCCAGGTTGTTGGCGGTGTGGTTCAGGCGGTTGATGTTGGCGCCGAACTGGGCGCGCAGGGTGCCGATGCTGTCCAGGGCGGTGCTCAGCTTGTCGATCATGCCGTTGGCGCTGGCGGCGCTGAGTTCGCTGCCGCTGGCGGCGGTGGCTGCGCCGCTGGCGGCGTAGACCGAGGAGATGTCGCTGAGCTTGGTGGCGACGTCGGTCAGGTTGGTGGAGGCGTCCACCGCCAGGGTCTCGGCGCTGCTGGCGCCGATCTGGAAGCTGATGGAGGCGGAGAACTTGCCATTGCTGCCGTCGACTTCGGTGCCGTCGCTGAACAGCTTGTCGCCGGCGTAGCTGGTGTTCTTCATGATGTTGGCCAGCTCTTTGCCCAGCTCGTCGTACTCGGCCTGCATGGAGTCCTGGTCCTTGGAGCTGTTGGTGCCGTTGGAGGACTGGGTGGCCAGGTCCTTCATGCGCTGGACGATGTCGGTCATCTCGCTGAAGGCGCCTTCGGCGGTCTGCAGCAGGGACACGGAGTCGTTGACGTTGCGGGTGGCCACGGCCATGCCGCGGGACTGGGCGTCCAGGCGGGTGGCGATCTGCAGGCCGGCGGCGTCGTCGGCGGCGCTGTTCACGCGGTAACCGGTGCCCAGGCGCTGCTGGTTGGTGGCCAGCTTGGCGTTGGTCTTGTTCAGGTTGGTCTGGGTGGTCAGGGCGGAATAGTTGGTATGGATCGACAGAGCCATGGAATGAATCCTCGGATTGGGCTTGTGTAAAGCCGGCTTTGATCGCCTGCTGAAGGGGTAGGGCGACTGGGGTGGAAAGTCGCTTAAGGGCCGGTTCGAGAAATTCTTTCGGGGGAGGTGGTGTCTGGCTCTTGATCGCTAACCTTGGGCTTGCGCACCTCTCTACCAATCGTCATTCCCGCGAACGCGGGAAACCAGTGGATTGGGGCTTGGTGTAGCGCGCCGCTCCGAGTCTGCGGAGATTTTTTGTTTCGCCCCCTCGGGCGAGTCACTTTTGTCAAACGCCACAAAAGTAACCAAAAAGGCTTGCCCCGCCATACGGGCCCGATGAAGCCGGGCTACCCTCGCGAACTCCCCCGCCACGGAGGCCCGCCCCGAGGGTACGTCCCTGTAGCCCATCGGGGCTCTCGCGACATCCATGTCGCATGACCTCCTGAGCGCCGGTTTCGCTCGGCCTTCTGAAGGGGCGTTCCGGTGCGCTTGGATGTTCCTCTGGAAAACCGTAGGGCGCATAACGCCTACGGCGTTATCCGCCATCGTCGTCGGGCATCGGTGTTTGGGCTAACGGCGGATAACCGCGAACGGTTATTCGCCCTACGAGTTTGCCGGCTGACGCTGTGTTATCCGCCTGCTCGGACGGCCCCCTCTCCCTTCAGGGAGAGGGTTGGGGAGAGGGGCGGACTTCGCTCACGCACCTCTGCCAACCCTGGCTCCGCTCCCCCTCCCTAACCCTCCCCCGCAAGCGGGAGAGGGAACCGTTCGGCGTGATGCGAAACCGCGAAGCTCCCGGAGGCGCATAACGCCTGCGGCGTTATCCGCCAAATCGCGGACAGAGTCCGCTCCTACGGTTCCGGGACACACCGTCGTAGGAGCGGACTCCGTCCGCGATTGGGTTCACCGGCCGCGCCGGACGCTCCGGTAACACGGCCAACGGCGGATAACCGCGAACGATCATCCGCCCTGCGCGCGCTTTCATTCGAAGGTGCTGCTGACCACCCCCGCCTCGATCACCCGCGCCTGGATCACCTTCTCGCTGCTCAGGTTGCGCACCTTGATCACTTCCCCCTGCTGCCCGTTGGCCAGGGCCTCGCCCGGGGTGCTGGCCTGGATGCCCTCGCGGCTGGCGCTGATGCGCACCTGCTGGCCGCGCCTGACCAGTTGGGCGCTGGCGAGTACCTGGGGGGTGAGCAGCTGGCCGGCGCGCAGGCGGCGGCGGGCGCCCTGGCCGATGACCTGTTCGGGGCGGGTGAAGAAGCCGTGGTGGGCGCGGGCTATGTTCTGCGCTTGCAGCTTCAGGTCGGCGGCGGCCAGGACCTGGCCGCGGTCGACCATGCCGGCGGTCACCAGCACCGGCAGGAAGGCGTCGGCCTGGCTGCTGACCGTCACCGACCAGCCGGCGCCGTCGGTGCAGCGGACTTCGTAGCGCTGGCGGGCCAGGGTCGAGGGCTCGTCGCTGCGCCGCTGCACTTGCAGCGGCTGGCTGCAGGGCGCGGGCGGCAGGCTGCCGAGCAGTTCGTGGCTGAACTGGCTGCGCAGGCCCTGCCAGCCGTTGCGCCGGGCTTCTTCGCGCAGCTGGGCGTCCAGTTGCGCGCTCACCGCCCGCTCGATCTGCGCGCGAACCTCGCCGGCTGCCTCGGTGGCGGGGCTGGCCAGGCTGCCGGCGAGGACCAGGAAGAGGGCGGAAAGGCTTTTTCCGCCCCGGCCCGCCAGGCGACGCAAAAGCGGAAGCCGGGGGGCGGCCGGGGGTTGCCGATGCTGGCTGCAAGTCAATGAAATCAAGGCTTTGCTCGCTGTTCTCAAGTTAGGCACGGTTCCTGCTGAAGGGGACGCCAGCAAGAGTCAGGCCGGAGACAGCCACCGATGAGCATACG
Organism: Pseudomonas sp. JH-2; assembly: GCF_036231725.1. NCBI lineage: Bacteria > Pseudomonadati > Pseudomonadota > Gammaproteobacteria > Pseudomonadales > Pseudomonadaceae > Pseudomonas > Pseudomonas sp. JH-2. The sequence continues at coordinate 187,277 of NZ_JAZAQP010000005.1, forward strand.
GGTAGAAGAATCCCTCGCCGTGCACGTGCGCGCGCTGCAGGTCCGCACCCAGCGCAGCGAAATCCTCGCCGCCAACCTGGCGAACCAGGACACCCCGGGCTTCCTCGCCCGCGACATCGACTTCGCCGGCGAGATGCGCCGCCTCGACCCGCAGGCCGAGGACGCCGGGCTGGCTTTCGCCGACGACAGCGCGCAACTGAAGTACCGCATCCCCAACCAGCCGTCGGAAGACGGCAACACCGTCGAGCAGGGCGTGGAGCAGTCGGAGTTCGCCCGCAACGCCATGGGCTTCCAGACCAGCCTGACCTTCCTCGGCATGAAGTTCCGCGGCCTCAGGCAGGCCATCGAAGGACGTTGAGCATGGCACTGGACTCCATCTACCGCATCGCCGGTTCCGCGATGACCGCGCAGACCGTGCGCCTGAACACCGTGGCCAGCAACCTGGCCAACGCCGATTCCGCCGCCTCCAGCGCCGACGCCGCGTACAAGGCGCGCAAGCCGATGTTCGCCGCCGTGTACGGCAACGACGAGCTGAGCCGCGACGCCGGCATGGGCGGCGCCCGCGTGCAGGTGCTCGACGTGGTGACTTCCGGCACGCAGGCGCAGCGCCGCTACGAACCGAACAACCCGCTGGCCAACCGCGACGGCTACGTCTACTACCCGGACGTCAACGAGATCGAGGAAATGACCGACATGATGTCGGCCACCCGCAGCTTCGAGACCAGCGTCGACGTCCTCAACCGCGTACGCAGCATGCAGCAGGGCCTGCTGAAGCTGGGAGAGCAGTCATGACCAGCAGCGTCAACGGCACCGGCTCCACCAATGGCGGCAGCACCGGCGGCGACAGCGTCGGCGTCAACCTGACCGACGTGTCGCAACTGCAGAACAACTTCATCACCCTGATGGTCGCGCAGATCCAGTACCAGGACCCGACCGACCCGGTGGACAGCACCCAGTTCGTCAACCAGTACTCGCAGCTGTCCCAGGTGCAGAGCCTGGAGAACCTCAACACCATCCAGAAGAACAGCCTGGTGCTCGCCGACAACCTGCAGAACCTCACCGCCGCCGGGCTGGTGGGGCAGAAGGTGATGGTCTCGGTGGACAGCCTGCAGCTGAACGGCGCCGCGGTCGATGGCCAGGTGCAGCTGGAGCACGCCTCCACCAGCACCACCCTGAAGCTGACCAGCGCCGCCACCGGCGAGGTCACCAGGCTCGCCCTCGGCCCGCAGGAGGCCGGCAGCGTCGGCTTCAGCGTCGACCCGCAGAAGCTCGGCCTGGCGCCGGGCAAGTACAGCGTCGAGGTCGAGACCAGCAGCGGCGAGAAGCCCAAGGTCGAGGTCGGCGGCAAGGTCAGCCACGTGCGCGTCAGCGACAGCGGCCCGGTACTGGAAGTGGAGGGCGCCGGTTCCGTGCCCTTCTACAACATCGTCGAATTCGGCAGCGCGGCTGCCTGATCCCGCCCAGGAGCGAACCCGATGAGCTTCAACATTTCCCTGACCGGGCTGAACGCCGTCAGCGAGCAGCTGGATACCGTCAGCAACAACATCGCCAACGTCGGCACCGTCGGCTTCAAGTCCTCGCGCACCGAGTTCGGCAGCGTCTACGCCGACAGCCAGGCGATGGGCGTGGAGGTGCTGGGCAACACCCAGAGCATCAGCCTCGGCGGCAGCCTCACCAACACCAGCCGCAACCTCGACCTGGCCATTTCCGGCGCCGGCTTCTTCATGGTCAAGAGCGCCACCGGCGAGACCCAGTACACCCGCGCCGGGGTGTTCAACACCGACAACGCCAACTACATGGTCAACGCCTCCGGCCAGCGCCTGCAGGGCTACTCGGTGGACGCCGCCGGCAACCTGCAGGCCGGCGTGCTCGGCGACCTGCAGGTGAAGACCGCCAGCCTGCCGGCCAAGCCCACCGACAGCCTGGCCTTCGTCGCCAACCTCGACGCCGACGAGGCCGTGCCGGCGCTGGCCTTCGACCCGGCCAACGCCTCCACCTACAACTCCACCTACACCACCAAGGTCTACGACTCCCAGGGCAAGGAACACACCCTGACGCAGTACTTCGTGAAGACCGCCGACAACGCCTGGACCAGCCACTACTATGCCGACGGCAACGCCGTGGGCACCCAGGCGCTGAGCTTCGACAGCGCCGGCATGCTGACCTCGCCGAATGCGCCCTTCACCCTCAACGTCGGCGGCCTGGCCGGCGGCGTGAACGCCCTGGCGGTCAGCGTCGACTACACCGGCACCACCCAGTACGGCTCCGACTTCGCCGTCACCACCAACAAGGCCTCCGGTTATGCCTCCGGCGACAAGACCGGCCTGACCGTCGACGACGACGGCATGGTCTACGTCAACTACAGCAACGGCCAGCGCCTGCTGCAGGGCCAGGTGGTGCTGGCCAGTTTCGTCAACCCCGAGGGCCTGCGCGCGGTCAGCGGCACCGCCTGGACCGAGACCTCGGCCTCCGGCGGCCCGCTGGTGGGCGCCCCCGGCGGCGGCCAGTTCGGCGACCTGGTGGCCGGCGCGCTGGAAGGCTCCAACGTCGACCTCACCGCGCAACTGGTGAACCTGATGGAAGGCCAGCGCAACTACCAGGCCAACACCAAGGTGCTGACCACCGACAAGGAACTCACCCAAGCGCTGTTCAGCGCCATCTGAGGCTGACCCATGGACCGCCTGGCCTACACCGCGATGAGCGCCGCCAGCCGCACCCTGCAGTCGCTGCAGGTGCGCGCCAACAACCTGGCCAATGCCAACACCCCGGGCTTCCGCGCCGACATGGAGCGCGTCAGCGCCGTGGACGTGACCGGCTACGGCTACGACAGCCGGCACCTGGCGCGCCTGGAGAACAACGGCGTCGACATGGCCCCCGGCACCCTCACGGTGACCGGCCGCGACCTCGACTTCGCCATCCGCGGCCAGGGCCTGATCGCCCTGCAGGACGGCGAGGGCGAGGCCTACACCCGCCACGGCAGCATGCTGGTGGACAGCGAAGGGCGGCTGACCATCAACGGCCGCCAGGTGCTGGGGGAGGGCGGCCCGATCGTCCTGCCCGAGTACGACAGCGTGAACATCGGCGAGGACGGCACCGTCTCGGTGATGCCCCGCGGCGACTACCTGATGACCGAGATGGACCGCATCAAGCTGGTCGACGCCCCGGCCGCCGAGTTGCAGAAGAACGCCGCCGGCCTGCTGGTGCGCAAGGACGGCCAGCCGGCGGAGGCCGCCGAGAACGTGCGCCTGGTCAGCGGCTACCTGGAGGCGAGCAACGTGTCGTCCATCGACCAGCTCACCGCCACCATGAGCCTGAACCGCATGTTCGAGACCCAGGTGAAGATGATGAAGGCGGCCGAGGACATGGCGTCCGCCGGCGACCGCCTGCTGCGCGACTGACGCGCCCCGTACAACCCGGCCGCGCCGCGCGCGGCCCGCTAAGGAGATACCGCATGAGTTCGGCACTGTGGGTGAGCAAGACCGGCCTGGCCGCGCAGGACACCGCGCTGTCGGCGGTGGCCAACAACCTGGCCAACGTCAACACCACCGGCTTCAAGAGCGACCGGGTGGTCTTCGAGGACCTGTTCTATTCCATCGACCGCCAGCCCGGCGCCCAGGCCGACCAGGTCAACACCGTGCCCTCGGGCATCCAGCTGGGCAGCGGCGTGCGCGTGGCCGGCACGCAGAAGGTGTTCACCGAAGGCAGCATGCAGACCACCGGCCAGCCGATGGACCTGGCCGTGGTCGGCCGTGGCTTCTTCCAGGTGGAAGCGCCCAACGGCGACACCCTGTACACCGAGAACGGCCAGCTGCAGCTCAATGCCGACGGCGTGGTGGTCAACGCTCAGGGCCTGCCGCTGATCCCCAACATCGAGGTGCCGGCCGGCAGCAGCAGCTTCACCGTGGGCAGCGACGGCACCGTCAGCGCGATCATGGCCGGCGAGACGCAGCCGACCCAGCTCGGCCAGATCACCCTGGTCAACTTCACCAACCCGGCCGGCCTGGAAGCCCTGGGCGGCAACCTCTACCGCGAGACCGTGGCCAGCGGCCAGCCGGTGGAGGGCGTGCCCGGCGAGGACGGCCTGGGCACCCTCAAGCAGGGTGTGCTGGAAGGCTCCAACGTGCAGGTGGTGGAGGCGATGGTGAACATGATCGCCATCCAGCGCGCCTACGAGGCCAACGCCAAGGTGCTGGACGCCGCCTCCGGCATGCAGCAGTTCCTCAACCAGACCGTATGACCGCCATGAGCCGCCTGCCGACGCTGCTCGCCCTGCTGCTATTGGGCGGCTGCGCGAGCTTCGACGAGATGCTCCCGGACGAGGACTCCAGCGCCTACCAGCCGCCGACCCTCGACTACAGCCTGCCGCCCACCAGCGGCGGCGGCCTGTACCGCCCCGGCTACTACGGCGGCCTGGTGCAGGACCAGCGCGCCCTGCGGGTGGGCGACGTGCTCACCGTGGTGCTGGAAGAGCAGACGCAGTCGAGCAAGAGCGCCGGCACCAGCTTCGACAAGAGCTCCAGCCTGGGCATCGGCATCCCCACCATCCTCGGCCACAGCTACGACCGCCTGGAAAGCTCGGCGGACAGCTCGCGGGACTTCAAGGGCGACGCCAAGAGCGAGCAGCAGAACTCCCTGCGCGGCGCCATCGCGGTGACCGTGCACCAGGTGCTGCCCAACGGCACCCTGGTGGTCCGCGGCGAGAAGAACCTGCGCCTGAACCAGGGCTCGGAGTTCATCCGCCTCACCGGCCTGGTGCGGGTGGAGGACATCAACCGCAACAACCAGGTGTCCTCGCAGAACGTCGCCAACGCCAACATCTCCTACGCCGGGCGCGGCGTGCTCAACGACAGCAACTCGGCCGGCTGGCTGACGCGCTTCTTCACCCACCCCCTGTTCCCGCTGTGAGGCGCTGCCGGCCATGCGAGCCATCCTGAAGTACCTGCTGCCGCTGGCGCTGTCCTGCTGGCCCCTGGCGAGCCGCGCCGTGCCGCTGCTGGAACTGGTGGACGTGGAGGGCATCCGCGGCAACCAGCTGATCGGCTACGGCCTGGTGGTCGGCCTCGACGGCACCGGCGACAAGACCCAGGTGAAGTTCACCAGCCAGTCGGTGGTGAACATGATCAAGCAGTTCGGCGTGAACCTGCCGGCCAACATCGACCCCAAGCTGAAGAACGTCGCCGCGGTGAGCATCACCGCCGAAGTGCCGCCCTCGTTCAGCCCGGGGCAGACGGTGGACGTCACCGTCTCCTCGCTGGGCGACGCCAAGAGCCTGCGCGGCGGCCAGCTGCTGCTCACGCCGCTGCGCGGCATCGACGGCGAGACCTACGCCCTGGCCCAGGGCGCGGTGGCCGTGGGCGGCCTCAACGCCAGCGGCCAGAGCGGCTCCAGCGTCACCATCAACACCGCCAACGGCGGGCGCATCCCCAATGGCGCGACCATCGAGCGGATGATCCCCAGCGACTTCGCCAGCCGCCCGGACATCATGCTCAACCTGCGCCAGCCCAGCTTCCAGACCGCCGCGCACATCGTCACCGCCCTGGACAACCTGCTCGGCGCCGGCAGCGCCCAGGCCCTGGACGGCACCAAGGTCAGCGTGCGCGCGCCGGTCTCGGCCAACCAGCGCACCAGCTTCATGGCCCTGCTCGAAGGGGTGGAGGTGCAGGAAGGCCGCGAACGGCCGAAGGTGGTGTTCAACAGCCGCACCGGCACCGTGGTCATCGGCCAGGGCGTGCGGGTGAAGGCCGCCGCGGTGTCCCACGGCAGCCTCACCGTGACCATCAGCGAGAACCCCCAGGTCAGCCAGCCGGCGCCGTTCTCCGGCGGCCGCACCACGGTCACGCCGCAGTCCGACGTCAACGTCGCCCAGGACAAGAAGCCGATGTTCCGCTGGCCCGAGGGCGCCAGCCTGCAGGGCATCATCGACACCGTGAACAGCCTCGGCGCCACCCCGGACGACGTCATGAGCATTCTCCAGGCGCTGGAGAAGGCCGGCGCGCTGAACGCCGAACTCATCATCATCTAGGGCGCGCGCATGAGCATCGTTTCACTCCCCACCGCGCTGAACGCCGCGCGCGGCCAGGACGGCAACCCCCAGGCGCGCCTGGAGGCGGCCGCCGAGCAGTTCGAGGCGCTGTTCCTGCAGCAGATCCTCAAGCAGATGCGCAAGGCCGGCGACGTGCTCTCGGCCGGCGGCATCACCCGCAGCCGCGACCTGGACACCATGCGCGACTTCTACGATGGCGTGCTCGCCGACAACCTGGCCGAGCGCAAGCAGACCGGCATCGCCGCGCTGCTGGTACGCCAGCTTTCCGGGCACGACGCCGACGGCCGCGGCGAGATGCTCGCCGGCGGCGACCGCATGGGCATGCCGCGCAGCCTGCAGCAGGCCGTGGTGGCCGACTGGCAACGCGGCGTGCAGAGCGTCGGGCGGCTCTGGCAGCGTGGCAGCGCGGCCTTCGGCGAGCTGGTGGACAGCCTGATCGACCACGAGTCCGCCGGCGACATCGCCGCCGTCTCGGCCAAGGGCGCCCGCGGCCTGATGCAGCTGATGCCCGACACCGCGCGGGAAATGGCCGCCAAGCTGGGCCTGGACTTCGACGAACAGCGCCTGACCCGCGACGGTGCCTACAACCGCCAGCTCGGCAGTGCCTACCTCGACCAGATGCTGCAGCGCTACGATGGCCACCGCGCCCTGGCCCTGGCCGCCTACAACGCCGGCCCCGGCCGCGTCGACGAATGGCTGAAGAGCAACGGCGACCCGCGCCGCGGCGAGATCAGCGGCGAGGCCTGGATCGAGCGCATCCCCTTCGAGGAAACCCGCCGCTACACCCGCGGCATCCTCGACGACCTGGCCCGCCGCGGCCAGGCCACGGCACCGGCGCCGCTTAAGCCGGCGGCCGAACCGGTCGCCTATCAGCAGCAGGGCACGCAACACCAGGCCATGTCCGCCGCCTTCGCCCAACCGATCCGCCTTCAGCCCAAAGGGAAGCAGTCGTGAGCAATTTGACGCAGATCGCCTACAGTGGCGTGCGCGCCTCGGAGATCGGCCTGTCGATCACCGGGCAGAACACCTCCAACGTCAACACCCCCGGGTTCAGCCGCCTGTCGGTGCTCACCAGCTCCCTTGGCGGGCAGGGCTCGCTGAGCCCCGGCGGCGGGGTGAAGGTGACCGGCATCCGGCGCATGTCCGACGACTTCCTCAGCCAGCAGCTGTGGCGCGCCACCACCGCGCAGAACTACTACAGCAACGCCCAGCAGTACCTGGGCGCGCTGGAGGACCTGATGTCCAGCGACGGTGCCAGCATCAGCGTCGGCCTGGACAACTTCTTCGCCGCCCTGAGCGAGGCCAGCGCCACCCCGGATTCCACCGCCCTGCGCCAGCAGATCATCGCCGAGGCCGGCAACCTGGCGCAGCGCTTCAACACGCTCTCCGGCAACATCGACACCCAGCTCAAGTCCCTGCAGGAACAGCGCGGCACCATGGTCGGCGAGATCAACGGCCTGACCTCGAACATCGCCCTGCTGAACAAGAAGATCGTCGCCGCGCAGTCCGCCGCCGCCGACCCCTCGGCCCTGCAGGACCAGCGCGACGCCCTGATCACCCAGCTCAGCCAGTACAGCAGCATCCGCACCTCGGCCGCCGCCGACGGCTCCATCTCGGTGTCCCTGGCCAACGGCCAGCCGCTGGTGGCCGGCGCCTCCGCCGCGCAGCTGAAGGTCAGCCTGACCAGCAGTGGCGAGCAGGACGTCAGCCTGGCCTTCGCCGGCACCCAGTTCGCCATCGACCAGCAGGACCTGGGCGGCGCCATGGGCGCGCTGCACGACACCGAATACCAGACCCTGCGGCCGAACCTCGACAGCCTGGCGCAGATGGCCACCCAGGTGGCCGACCTGGTCAACTCCACCCTGGCCGGCGGCTACGACCTGAACGGCAACCCCGGCCAGGCATTGCTGCAGGCCAACGCCGGCAGCACCGGCAAGCTGCTCAGCCTTACCGGCCTGCAGCCTTCCGAACTGGCGCTGTCCGACAGCGCCGGGGAGAAGGGCAACAACGGCAACCTGCTGAAACTGATCGACCTGAAGAGCCAGGTCATCACCGTCGACGGCAACGCCGTGACGCTCAACGACGCCTACGCCGGGCTGATCGGCCGGGTGGCCAGCGACAGCCGGCAGAACCAGGCCGACCTGGACACCGCCAAGGCCGTGACGCAGCAGGCGCAGAACCAGCGCGACAGCGTCAGCGCGGTGAACCTGGACGAGGAGGCGGTCAACCTGATGACCTACCAGCAGGCCTACCAGGCCAACATGAAGGTCATCAGCACCGCCAAGGACCTGTTCGACAGCATGCTCGCGGCCTTCTGAACGCCGTAGCCCGCCACCCGACGAGACGCCCCATGCGCATCACCAATTCGCAGAGCACCGCCATCCTCCTGGACTCGATGAGCCGCAACACCGAGAAGATGTCGCAGCTGATGCAGCAGATGTCCAGCAGCAACCGCATCCAGCATCCCTCGGACGACCCCATCGCCGCGGTGCGCATCCTGCGCATCCAGCGTTCGGAGGCCAGCCTGGCCCAGTACGGCAGCAACATCGCCGGGGTGTCGAGCAACCTGTCGATCCAGGAAACCAACCTGCAGTCCACCTCCGACACCCTGCTGGACATCCGCGACCTGCTGCTCTGGGCGGCCAACGGCTCCAACGCCAAGGAGCAGCTCGGCGCCATGGCCGGCGAGCTGTCGAACCTGGAGAAGACCCTGGTCAGCTACCTGAACGTCAAGGACGAGGAGGGCCGCTACCTGTTCTCCGGCACCCTCACCGACCAGCCGGCGGTGACCTACGACGCGGCCAGCGGCACCTACAGCGCCAGCGGCAACGACAAGACGCGCCAGGCGGTGGTGGCCAACGGCGTGATGGTCGACGAGAACGTCGCCATCCGCCCGCTGTTCGGCAACGGCATGGACCTGCTCAACGGCCTGCATGCCCTGGTGGCCAAGCTGCAGGACCCGGCCCTGGACAGCAGCGACCCGGCCATCCAGCAGAGCATCGCCGCCACCATCGACCAGCTGGACGACAGCCACGGCAAGCTGCTGGCGGCCATCACCGACCTGGGCGGGCGGCAGAACACCCTGACCCTGCTGGACAACAGCAACCAGGACATCTCCCTGGTCAACCAGAAGGTCGAGGGCGACCTCTCGGCGCTGGACTACGGCAAGGCCAGCATCGACCTGGGCAACTACAAGCTGGCCCTGCAGGCGACGCAGAAGACCTACCTGACGGTCAACGGCCTGTCGCTGTTCAGCCTGCTCTGAGGACCCTGGCGCGATGAAGGTCGAGAACTCCTTCCCGGCGGTCGCCGCCATCGATGGCCAGCCGCGCCAGGCGCCGCCGGCGGTGGGCGAGCGCAACCTGCGCCAGCGCAAGCGCAGCGCTACGGCCCCGGCTGGCGAGCGCGGGGTGGGCAAGGCCGCCGGCTTCAGCATCCAGCTCAACCAGCAGCTCAGCGCCATGCAGAGCGCCGAGGGCTACCTGGGCGAGCTGGCCGAGCGCCTCAACCAGCTCAAGCTCAGCCTGGGCCGCGAGCTGGGCAGCGGCCAGGGCGGCAACCGCAAGCAACTGGAGCAACCGCTCAGGCAGGCCACCGAGCTGCTGGCGCAACGCCGCGAGCGCAGCGCCGGCGGGCTGGACGCCAACCTCGACCTGTACCTGCACGAACCGGCGCGCACCCGCTTCGCCATCGACGGCCTGGCCACCCTGGACGAAGCCCGCAGCGGCGGCCGCGAGACGTTGCTGTTCAGCGCCGGCCGCGCCCAGGGCGAACCCGGCGTGGTGGTGCTGGACGACGCCATGAGCGACCAGCAGCTGCTGCGCAGCTTCAACATCGGCCTGGCGTCCAGCGGCATCCGCGCGGAACTCGACGCCGACGGCAAGCTGACCTTCTCCATGGCCGAGGCCGACTGGCGCAAACAGGGCGGCCAGCTCAGCGTGCAGGGGGAGGGCAAGCGCTTCGCCAGGGACCGCGCCAGCCGCGCCCAGACCCGCGAGCAGCGCCTGCTGGACCTGCCGCAGAGCCTGGCCGGCAGCGACCAGCGCGAGCTGCGCCACCTGCTCGACCAGGTGATAGACGCGCTGGACCGCATCGGCACCCTGCGCGACCAGTTGCGCCAGCGCCAGGGCGAGATCCGCGAGTTCCTCGCCCGCCAGGCCGACCGCGACGAACAGCAATGGGCGCAGGACTACGCGGCGTCGGTGTTCAACCTGGTGCGCGACAGCGGCTCCAGCTACGCGGCGGTGACCCGCACCGTGGTGGCCCAGGCCAACCTGAGCCGTTTCGCGGTGGTCAGCCTGCTTTCTTGAGCCGACCTTGTTAAGCTGCGCCGAACCCCGGGGCCGATCGACGGTCCCAGGTAGCTGACGACGGACGGGAGCGGTCCGTCCGCACCCTTGACAATGACGGTTAGGTTGATCCGCATGGTTTACGTACAACGCGATGGGCAGGGAAGGCTGTTGAGAGTGGAGACCCAGCCCTTCGAGGGCATGAACGACACGCTGGCCTACCAGAGCGAGGAGCTCGGCCAGTGGCTGGACGCGCGCACCGAGGTGCGCAGCCGGCTGGACCTGCTGCGCCATTCCGACCTGGAAGTGATCCGCGTGCTGGAAGACGTGGTCAACGTGCTGGTCGAGCGCGGCGTGATCCGCTACACCGACCTGCCCGAGGCGGCCCGCCGCAAGCTCGACGAGCGCGCAGTGGCACGGGCCGAGCTGGAAGGCCTGGCGGACCATCCCGGCGACGACTGAACCGAGCGTCGCACCGAGGCGCTTTTCGTAGGGCATTCCTCCTGCGACTGTAGGCGCGAGCTTGCTCGCGAACCCCGGGTTTGAAAGTCGGCATCGGGGCGCACGCCGGCGCGCCGCTTGCCTAGACTGGCGGCATCGCCCCTCGGAGCCCGCCCATGTCCTCACTCGCCGAGCGCATCGCCGCCCTGGACTGGCCGGCCCTGGCCGCGCAGCTGGATAGCGACGGCCACGCCCAGGTCCCCGGCCTGCTCGACCGGCGCCAATGCCAGTGGTTGCGGGCCCTCTATGCCCGTGACCAGCCCTTCCGCAGCCGGGTGGTCATGGCCCGCCACGGCTTCGGCCTGGGTGAATACCGTTACTTCGCCTATCCCTTGCCGGCGCCGCTGCAGACCCTGCGCGAAGCCTTCTATCCGCCCCTGGCGGGCATCGCCAACGCCTGGCAACAGCGCCTGGGCCTGGCCCCGGCCTACCCGGCGCGGCACGCCGAATTCCTCGAACGCTGCCACGCCGCCGGCCAGCTGCGGCCCACGCCCCTGCTGCTGCGTTATGGCGCGGGCGACTACAACTGCCTGCACCAGGACCTGTACGGCGAACTGGCCTTCCCGCTGCAGGTCGCCATCCTGCTGTCGCAACCGGACGAGGAATTCACCGGCGGCGAATTCGTCCTCGCCGAACAGCGCCCGCGCATGCAATCGCGGGTGGAAGTGGTGCCGCTGCGCCAGGGCGATGCGCTGCTGTTCGCCGTCTCGCAGCGGCCGGTGCGGGGTGCCCGCGGGGATTACCGGGTGAACATGCGGCATGGGGTCAGCCGGTTGCATTGGGGGGAGCGGTTTACATTGGGTGTCATCTTTCACGATGCGCTTTGAGGGGGAGTCCGAACCCTCACCCCAGCCCTCTCCCAGAGGGAGAGGGGGCTAGTCCGTGCCGAGAGAGGATTTGGTGTCAGCCGGCAACTCGGTACAAGCCGGCTAACACGGAAATATCAGCGCACTCCAACGCGCCGAGGCTGCCGGCTAACGCCATAACATCAAACCATGCCCAACGGCCCCCTCTCCCTCTGGGAGAGGGCTGGGGTGAGGGCTGCCGGGCTTGCAGCAAACACCCAAGGCCCTGCTTGGGCACCGATGCACACAAAAAAAGCCCCAGCCTGGCGCCGGGGCCGGGCCGTCGCCTGCGGCCCAAGGTCGGAGGTCAGGCCGCCCGTGGCGTCACTATGATCTTCACGTTGTGCTCCTTGTTGTTCACCAGTTCCTCGAAGCCCTTCTCGACGATCTGCTCCAGCTCGATGCGCCCGGTCACCAGGGGCGCGATGTCCAGGCGGCCGTCGGCGATGAAGGCGATCACGTCGGCGAACTCGCCGTTGTAGGCCAGGGAGCCGAACACCTGCTTCTCGGTGGCCACCAGCTCGAAGAAGTTGAACGCGCTGGGCTCCTCGAAGATGCCCACCAGCACGCAGGTGCCGGCCTTGCGGATGGCGTCGATGGCCAGCTTGGCGGTGTGCTTGTTGCCGATGCACTCGAAGCTGACGTCGGCGCCCAGGCCATGGGTGAGCTTGCGCACCTCTGCCAGCACGTCGCACTCGTTGGGGTCGAGCACGTGGCTGGCGCCGACCTCACGGGCCTTGGCCTTGCGCGCCGAGGACATCTCCAGGGCGATCACCTGGGCCGCGCCGGCGGCTTTCGCGCACATGATGGTGCACAGGCCGATGGTGCCGGCGCCGACCACCACCACGTTGCGCCCCAGCAGGCTGCCGGCCTTCTTCACCGCGTGCATGCCCACCGCCAGCGGCTCGATCAGCGCGCCGGCCTCGGCCGGGAAGCCGTCGGGTAGCTTGTACAGCAGGTTGGCCGGCACGTTCACCCATTCGGCGAAGGCGCCGTTGTTCATCAGCCCGGTGAAGGCCAGGTTCTCGCAGATGTTGTACAGGCCGTGGCGGCAGTAGTAGCAGGTGCCGCAGTGCTGGCAGGCGTCGGCGGCCACCACCTCGCCGGCGGCGAAGCCCTCGACGCCCTCGCCGAGCTTGACGATCTCGCCGCAGAACTCGTGGCCGAGGATGCACTGGCCCTTGATGCCGGTGAGCGGGTGCGGCGCCTCCACCGGGATGAACACGGGGCCTGCGACGTACTCGTGCAGGTCCGAGCCGCAGATGCCGCACCAGTGCACGCGGATCTGCACCCAGCCGGGCGGCGGCTCGCCGGGCAGCGGCACGCTTTCCACGCGGATGTCGTTGCGCCCGTGCCAGACCGCCGCGCGCATGCTGTTGGGGGTGATTGTCATGGTTGTCTCCCGGGGCCCGGCCGCGCGGCCGGGCCTTCGTCGGTCAATGGCGTTCGAGGAAGTCCAGCAGCAGGGCGTTGACCGCCTCGGCTGCCTCCATCTGCAGCATGTGCGCCTGCGCCGGCAGCACGTGGACCTCGGCGCTCAGGCCCTGGGCGTGGCTGGCCGGGATGATGGCGTCGGCCTCGCCCCAGATCACCAGCGCCGGGTGCCCGCCGGCCTCCAGCACGCCGCGCAGGTCCACCTGCTGGCGGCCGTCGGCGAACAGTTTGCCGGTGAGCTGGCGCAGCGCCGCGTCCACGCCTTCCAGGCGCTTGAACCTGAGCATGTCTTCCAGCATCTGCCGGGTGACCAGCGCCGGGTCGGAGAACAGCTGCACCAGCTGTGGCTTGAGGGCATTGCGGTTGCCGGCCTCGACGAAGCCCTGCAGGTAGCCGCCGTTGATCTCGGCACCCAGGCCGGCGCTGGCCAGCAGGCTCAGCGAGCGCACCCGCTGCGGCGCCAGGCGCGCGGTGTTCAGTGCCACGGCGCCGCCCATGGAGTGCCCGGCCAGGTGCGCCTGCGGGATGTCCAAATGGTCGAGCAGGGCCAGCACCGCACCGCTCAGCTCGTCCAGGTCGCCGCGCTGCAGCGCCTTGGCCGACTCGCCGTGGCCCGGCAGGTCGAGGGCGATGACGCGGCGCCCGGCGGCCAGCGCCTCGTGGTTGAACAGCCAGTTGTTGAGGTCACCGCCGAAGCCGTGGATCAGCACCAGCGGTACGCCGCCTTCGCCGCGCTCGAAGTAGCGCAGCACGCGGCCGTCCAGCTCGACCTTCTGCGGCGCCGGGCCGCTGTCGGCCTCGCCGTCGCCGCCGGGGACGAATTCGGCCTGGAAGCGCTCGACCACTGCATCGATCTCCGCCTCGCTGGCCTCGCCCTCGACCACCACCCCCAGCAGCGCGCCCACCGGCAGGGTCTCGTCCTCGCGCGCCACCTGGCGCCGCAGCACGCCGGAGAAGGGCGCCTCGACGCTGCTGCTGATCTTGTCGGTCTCCACGTCGAGCACCGCGTCGCCTTTCTCGATGGCGTCGCCGTCCTGCTTGAGCCAGGCGTCGATGCGGCCTTCGGTCATCGACAGGCCCCACTTGGGCATGGTCAGGGTATGGATTCGGCTCATGCCACCTTCCTCCCTTGCACCAGCTCCAGCACCGTGGCCTCGATCTTCGCCGCGCTGGGGATGTACAGGTCTTCCAGGGCGTCGGAGAAGGGCACCGGGGTGTGCGGCGCGGTGACCTGGCGGATCGGCCCCTTGAGGGCGTCGAAGGCCTGTTCGGCGACCAATGCGGAAATATCGGTGGCCAGCGAACAGCGCGGGTTGGCTTCGTCGATCACCACCAGGCGCCCGGTCTTCTCCACGCTTTCGAGGATGCTGTCGGCATCCAGCGGGCTGGTGGTGCGCAGGTCCAGCACCTCGCAGGACACGCCCTGGCGCGCCAGGCTGGCGGCGGCGTCCATGGCCAGGTGGACCATGCGCCCGTAGGTCACCAGGGTCACGTCGTCGCCGTCACGCAGGAAGTTGGCTTCGCCGAAGGGCACGCTGTACAGCTCCTCCGGCACTTCGCCCTGCATCGAGTAGAGCAGCTTGTGCTCGCAGAAGATCACCGGGTCGTTGTCGCGGATGGCCTGGATCAGCAGGCCCTTGGCGTCGTAAGGCGACGACGGGCAGACCACCTTCAGCCCGGGGATGTGCGTCCACAGCGCGGTGAGCATCTGCGAGTGCTGGGCGGCGGCGCGCAGGCCGGCGCCGACCATGGTGCGGATCACCAGCGGGGTGACCGCCTTGCCGCCGAACATGTAGCGGAACTTGGCGGCCTGGTTGAGGATCTGGTCCAGGCAGCAGCCGGCGAAGTCGACGAACATCAGTTCGCACACCGGGCGCAGGCCGCGGGTGGCGGCGCCCACGGCGGCGCCGACGTAGCCGATCTCCGACAGTGGGGTGTCCAGCACGCGGCCGGGGAACTGGTGGTAGAGGCCCTTGGTGACGCCGAGCACGCCGCCCCAGGCGTCGTCCTCGCCGGGTGCGCCGGCGCCGCCGGCATTGTCCTCGCCCATGATGAACACCGTCTGGTCGCGGCGCATTTCCTGGGCCAGGGCTTCGTTGATGGCCTGCTGGTAGCTGATCTTTCTGGCCATGATGGCTCTCCTCTCATTGTTCTTCTGGGCCGAGTCGCTGGGCCCCCGCGTTCGCGGGGGTGACGGGGAAGCGCTCGGCGCGGGAATGTCAGGGATAGGCGACGTACACGTCGCTCAGCAGGTCGGCGGGCGAGGGCTTGGGATCGGCCTTGGCGCGCGCCACGGCTTCCTCGATGCTCGCTTCCACTTCCGTGTCGATGGCGTCCAGGGCCGCGGCCTGGAGCAGGCCGGCGCGGGTGGTGCGCTCGCGGAACTGCATCAGGCAGTCGCGCGTCTCGCGGTAGTGCTTCACCTCGTCGGGCGCGCGGTAGGTCTGGGCGTCGCCTTCGAAGTGGCCGTAGTAGCGGGTCAGCTTCACCTCGATCAGCGACGGCCCTTCGCCGGCGCGGGCGCGTTCCACGGCGGCGCCGGCGGCCTCGTGCACGGCGAAGAAGTCGAAGCCGTCCACCGTCACCCCGGGCATGCCGAAGCCGGCGGCGCGGTCGGCGATGTGGTCGCAGGCCACCGACCAGTTCGAGGCCGTGGCCTCGGCATAGCCGTTGTTCTCGGCGACGAAGATGCACGGCAGGTTCCACACCGAGGCCAGGTTCATCGCCTCGAACACCGCGCCCTCGTTGGAGCCGCCATCGCCGAAGAAGGCCACTGCCACTGCGTGGTTGCCCTTGAGCTTGGCGGCCAGCGCCGCGCCCGCCGCCAGGGGCGCGCCGGCGCCGACGATGCCGTTGGCGCCGAGCATGCCCTTGGACAGGTCGGCGATGTGCATCGAGCCGCCCTTGCCCTGGCAGACGCCGGTCTTCTTGCCGTAGATCTCGGCCATCATCCCGTACACGTCCACGCCCTTGGCGATGCAGTGGCCGTGGCCGCGGTGGGTGGAGGCGATGCAGTCCTCATCGTCGAGGTGCGCCATGACCCCGGCGGCGGAGGCTTCCTCGCCGGCGTACAGGTGCACGAAGCCGGGGATCTCGCCGGTGGCGAATTCCACGTGCAGGCGTTCCTCGAAGGCGCGGATGGTGCGCATCACACGGTAGGCGTGGAGCAATTGCTCAGTCGATAGCGTGGACATCTTGTTGTTCTCCAGGGTGGTTCACGGGCTTGCCAGGAACGGCCAGCAGGCGATGGCAGGCGGCGAAGGCCAGGGCGGCCTCGACGTCGATGCTCAGCGGGCCGTCGAGTTCGAGGGTGATGCTGGGGCGGTCGCTGGCGGCGAACTCGATCTCGCGTTCGCCGTCCAGGGCCAGGGTGCCGGCGCTCAGCAGCGGCAGGCGCGGCACGCCGGGCTCCAGGCTGCCGCTGGCGACGATGCCGCAGGCCTGCAGCAGGCCCGGGGCCAGGGGCGCCAGCAGCGCCTCGCCGGCCTGCGGGCCCAGGCGCAGCCAGCTGCCGCGCGGGCAGCGCCGCGACGCCGGGTTCCACAGCCCGCACAGCGACGACAGGCCGATGGCGTGGGGCTCGGCGAAGGCGGCGTAGATTTCCGCCAGGTCCTCGGCGCGGCTGATGGCGCGGGCGCCGGTGAAGGTCAGCGGGGAGACCGCGACTTCCACCAGGGCGATCTCGTCGATGCCCCGCGCCGGCAGTCGCACCCGCAGGCGCTTGTTGCGCCGCAGGGCGATCTCCGCCGGGATGCGCCCGCCGGCGTAGAGCCCGCCGGCCAGGCCGGCGCCGGTGGCCTCGCGCAGTTCCGGGAAGGCGTTGTTGGTGCCGGTGGACAGGCACAGCAGGGGAATGTCGCCGACCTCGGCGGCCACCGCCTTGTGCGTGCCGTCGCCGCCGAGCACGGCGACCAGGGCCACGCCGCGCTCGGCCAGCATCCGCGCGGCCCGGCGGGTGTCCTCCACGCTCTGGCGCAGCGGCATGTCGAGGAACTCCAGGCGCGGCCAGTGGCTGTCGTGGGCGTGGCGGCCGGCGCTGGCCTTGAGCACGGCGGCGGCGATGCCGGTCATGTCCGGCGGCAGCAGCACCTCGTCCACCCCGGTGGCGCCGAAGGCGCCGAGCAGGCGCTGCACCACCGCGGCCTTGTCGGTGCTGGAGTAGAGCCCGGCGTTGGCGGTCAGCCGGCGCAGGTCGCGGCCCGAGGCCGGGTTGGCGATGATGCCGATGCGCAGGGGCATGGCCGCGCTCACAGCGAGAAGCCGCCGTCGACGGCGATGGCCTGGCCGGTGACGTGGGGCGCGCAGGCCAGGTACACGGCGAGCTGGCCCATGTCTTCCACGGTCTGCGCCTCGCCCTGGGGCAGCAGGCTGGCCTGGTGGCGTTCCCAGGATTGCGCCTCGCTCTCGCCCGGCTGCGCCCAGCGCCCGGAAAGGCCCTGCTCGCCGCGCCACATGCCGGTGCCGACGATGCCCGGGCACAGCGCGTTGACGGTGATGCCCTCGCGCGCCACCTCCTTGGCCAGGGCATTGCTGAAGCCGACCACGGCGAACTTCGAGGCGCTGTAGTGGGCCAGGTCCGGGAAGCCGACCTTGCCGGCGATGGAGGCGACGTTGATGATCCGCCCGAAGCGCTGCGCGCGCATCAGCGCCAGTTCCGCCTGGCAGCAGAGGAACACGCCGCGGGCGTTGACGTTCATCACCCGGTCCCAGTCCTCGACGCTCAGCTCGGTGACCTTGTGGATGCTGATGATCCCGGCGTTGTTCACCGCCACGTCGAGGCGGCCGCGCTGGCGTTCGATCTCGCCGAGCAGGGCCTGCACGCTCTGCGGGCTGCCGACGTCCACCGTCAGCGCCAGGGCCTGGCCGCCGAGGGCGCGGACCTGGGCGGCGCCTTCCTCGGCCAGGGCCTGGTCGAGGTCGGCGATCACCAGCTCGGCGCCGGCCATGGCCAGGCTGCGGGCGATGCCCAGGCCGATGCCGCGGCCGGCGCCGGTGACCAGGGCGAGCCGGCCGGCCAGGGAGAATTGCGAAGGGGCAGTAACGGACATGACGCACCTCTGGTTGTTGTTGTGGGGTGCGGGACGGCGTCCCGGTGTCGCCAGGGCTGGAGCAAGGGCGGTGCCAGGGAACGGCCTGCAGGGCGGAATGGCGCGTGCCAGAGCGGCCCGCTCGAACTTGCGGGGCCGCTTCGCGGGGCGCGGGGTGAGACGCGCCATGTCAACCTGCACGGTGCCCCGGCGAGACGCCGAGACGCTGCGTCTCACCCGGGGGCCGGCCGTCCGCGGCGCTTGTGGTGCCGGCGGTGCGGGGCTTAAATGACCGGCACAAGAACAAGGAACGAGCCGTGGAGGCCCCATGCTGCCTGCCTACTCGAAAGCCCACGTGGACTGCGTCAGCCGCGTGTTGCGCCACGCCGGGCGCCAGCCCGAAGCCCCGGTGCCGAACCTGATCCTCGACTCCTGGCGGCGGTCGATGGAACAGCACCATCTCGACCCGGGTTCGCTGCAGGGCCCGCGCATCCTCAGCCAGACGCTGCTCAAGGAATGCCGCGAGCGCGCCGACAGCTTCCTGCGCATCGCCGGCGAGGAGGTCTCGCGCCTGCACGGCCAGGTGCGCGACGCCGACTACTGCGTGCTGCTCACCGACGCCCAGGGCCGCACCATCGACTACCGCGTGGAATCCGCCATCCGCGGCGACTGCCGGCGCGCCGGGCTGTACCTGGGCACCTGCTGGTCGGAAGGCGAGGAGGGCACCTGCGGGGTGGCCGCGGTGCTGACCAACGGCGTGCCGGTGACGGTGCACAAGCGCGACCACTTCCGCGCCGCCTTCATCGGCCTGACCTGCTCGGCGGCGCCGGTGTTCGACCCCTGGGGCGAACTGCTCGGGGTGCTCGACGTCTCCGCCGTGGAATCCCCCGACGACCGCCGCAGCCAGCACCTGATCCGCCAGATGACGGTGCAGAGCGCGCGGCAGATCGAGAACGCCTTCTTCATGCACAGCACCCGCGGCCAGTGGGTGCTGCGCGCGCACGCGGCGCCGGGCTACGTCGACAGCCAGCCGGACTACCTGTTCGCCTGGGACGCCGACGGCCGCCTGCTGGCGCTGAACCCGGAGGCGCGGCGCTACCTGCAGGCGCGCTATGGGCAACTGCCGCAGCACATCGGCGAAGTCTTCGACCTCGACCTGCTGCGCGCCGCCGCCGACGAAAGCCCGCGTCACGTCGCCGAGCACGGCCTGCACGTGCGCCTCAGCGCGCCGAAGCGGGCGGTCAGCGTGACCATGCCGGCCAGCGACCCCGCCCAGCTCGACCCGCGCGTTGCCGAGAGCCTGCGCCTGGCGGTACGGGTGAAGGACCGCAACCTGCCGGTGCTGGTCCACGGCGAGACCGGCGCCGGCAAGGAAGTCTTCGCCCGCCAGCTGCACGAGGCCAGCGCGCGGCGCGACAAGCCCTTCGTCGCACTGAACTGCGCGGCCATTCCCGAGAGCCTGATCGAGAGCGAGCTGTTCGGCTACGTCGCCGGCGCCTTCACCGGCGCCGAGCGCAAGGGCATGCGCGGGCTGCTGCAGCAGGCCGACGGCGGCACCCTGTTCCTCGACGAGATCGGCGACATGCCCCTGGCCCTGCAGACGCGCCTGCTGCGGGTGCTGGCCGAAGGCGAGGTGGCGCCGCTGGGCGCGGCCCGGCGGCAGGCGGTGGACATCCAGGTGATCTGCGCCAGCCACCGCGACCTGGCGGCCCTGGTGGCCGCCGGCGAATTCCGCGAGGACCTGTACTTCCGCCTCAGCGGCGCGCGCTTCGAACTGCCGCCGCTGCGCGAGCGCAGCGACAAGCTGGCGCTGATCAACCGCATCCTCGACGAGGAAGCGTCACGCTGCGGCCTGCGCCTGGGCCTGGGCGAGGCCGCGCTGGAATGCCTGCTGGGCTACCGCTGGCCGGGTAACGTACGCCAATTGCGCCACGTGCTGCGCTATGCCTGCGCCATCTGCTCCGGCGAGAGCATCCGCCTGGAAGACCTGCCCGAGGAACTGCGCGGCGCCGCCGCCCAGCCGGCCCATGAAGCACCCGCCAGCCCCGAGCGCCAGGCCCTGCTCGACGCCCTGGTGCGCCACCGCTGGCAGCCGGGCCCCGCGGCCCGGGCCCTGGGCATCTCGCGGGCGACGCTGTACCGGCGGGTGAAGCAGCACGGCATCGAGATGCCGCGGGTGAAGCGCGAGCCCGGCTGCTCTTCGTAGGATGGGTTGAGCCTTTGCGAAACCCATGCGGCCATGGCGATGGGTATCGCTTCGCTCAACGCCATCCTACGGCACCACAACCTTTCCCCGTTCCTGCAGGTCGACGCCGGATTGCCCGCCCATGCCGGACAGCCCCTCTCCCGCTTGCGGGAGAGGATCCGAAGCACAGGAGGCACGGTCGTAGGAGCGGACTCCGTCCGCGATGGCCGGATCCACCGGCGCGATTCGCGGATAAGATCCGCTCCTACGCCCCCACCCACGCCATTCCCATGTAGGAGCGCGCCCTGCGCGCGAATCGCGGGCAGGGCCCGCTCCTACAGGTCGGCGCCGGATTTCCCGCCCATGCCGGATAGCCCCTTTCCCGCCTGCGGGAGAGGATCCGAAGCACAGGAGGCACGGTCGTAGGAGCGGACTCCGTCCGCGATGGCCGGATCCACCGGCGCGATTCGCGGATAAGATCCGCTCCTACGCCCCCACCCACGCCATTCCCATGTAGGAGCGCGCCCTGCGCGCGAATCGCGGGCAGGGCCCGCTCCTA